>JAUXQB010000284.1 GCA_030685215.1 Actinomycetota bacterium | reverse complement strand
GCTGCTCGCCGCGAGCGCGCTGTGATCCCGGCCGAACCGGCCGAGCGACACCGCGCGATCGCTGCCACGTTCGCGCAGGTGGTCGCCGGAGTCGCCGACTGGGCCGCGCCCACGCCGGTGGCCGAGTGGACGGCGATCGACGTGCTCGACCACCTCGTCGAGTGGCCCGTCGGATTTCTCGCCGGTGGTGGCATCGTGATCGCCCCGGCCACCGGCGACCCGGCCACCCGCTGGAGGCGGCACACCGCAGCCATCCAAGCGCTGCTCGACGGACCCGGCCGCGACGACCTGTTCACGCATCCGATGGCGGGTTCGTTCCCGCTGGCCACCGCGATCGACATGTTCTACACGACCGATGTGTTCATGCACGCGTGGGACCTCGCCGCGGCGGGCGGTCAGCCCGATCCGCTCGATGCCGATGAAGCCGAACGGGTGTTGCAGGGCATGCTGCCGATCGACGCGATGCTGCGCCAGTCGGGGCACTACGGCCCGCGCGTCGCGGTGCCCGACGATGCGGCGCCGCAGGACCGGCTGATGGCGTTCATCGGTCGCGACCCAGCGTGGAGGCCCGCCGGCTGAGCCGTTCGTCCGTGGTTGAAATCCTCACCGGCCGGGAACACGACGGGTCCCCGAGAACAAGTGAGGACTCACGTGGCGAAGACCCCGAACAGCAAGCCCGCTCGACCGACGAAACGGGCGGGCGCGACCAGGCCCGCAGCCGCGAGGCCTGCAGCAACGGATGCCGCCGAGCTCGGCGCCGGCGGTGAGCTCCACCAGCGCGGTGGCGATGCGCTGACGACGAACCACGGTCTGCCGCTCAGCGACAACCAGAACTCGCTGCGTCAGGGCTCTCGTGGCCCGACGCTGCTCGAGGACTTCGCGCTGCGCGAGAAGATCTTCCACTTCGACCACGAGCGCATCCCGGAGCGGATCGTGCACGCACGCGGCTCGGGCGCGCACGGCTTCTTCGAGTGCACCGCCCCGATCCCAGGCCTGACGCGTGCGTCGCTGTTCCAGACCAAGGGGGAGCGCGTTCCCGTGTTCTGCCGCTTCTCCACCGTCGCCGGCGGGGCGGGCTCGGTCGACACGCCGCGCGATGTGCGCGGCTTCGCGGTGAAGTTCTACACGCACGAGGGCAACTGGGATCTCGTCGGGAACAACATCCCCGTCTTCTTCATCCAGGACGCGCTCAAGTTCCCGGACCTCGTCCACGCCGTGAAGATGGAGGCCGATCGCGGGTTCCCGCAGGCCGCCTCCGCGCACGACACCTTCTGGGACTTCGTCTCGCTGATGCCGGAATCGACGCACATGATCATGTGGGCGATGTCGGACCGCACGATCCCTCGTTCGTTCCGGATGATCGAGGGCTTCGGTGTCCACACGTTCCGACTCGTGAACGACGAAGGCGTCGCCACGTTCGTGAAGTTCCACTGGCGGCCGCGCCTCGGTCTCCAGTCGACGCTGTGGGACGAAGCCGTCAAGCTCGCCGGCGCCGACCCCGACTTCCTTCGTCGCGACCTGTGGGACTCGATCGACTCAGGGGCATTCCCTGAGTGGGATCTCGCCGTGCAGACCTTCGATCAGGAGCTCGCGGACTCGCTGCCCTACGACATCCTCGACGCGACCAAGCTGATCCCGGAGGAGATCGTGCCGCTGCACGTGGTCGGCCGCATGGTGCTCGACCGCAACCCCGACAACTTCTTCGCCGAGACCGAGCAGGTGGCGTTCCTGCCGTCGAACATCGTGCCCGGCATCGACTTCAGCAACGACCCGCTGCTGCAAGGTCGCCTGTTCAGCTACCTCGACACGCAGAAGTCGCGCCTGGGCACCACCAACTTCCACCAGATCCCGGTGAACGCACCGAAGTGCCCGTTCGCCAACTTCCAGCGTGACGGCATGATGCAGACGTTGGTGCCGACCGGCCGCGCCAACTACGAGCCGAACAGCCTCGACCTCGCGGGCGAGCACCCCGGCCCGCGCCCGCCGGCGGATGGCTTCGGCACGTATGCCGAGGAGGCCGACGGGCCCAAAGCGCGAGTGCGCTCCGAGACGTTCGCCGATCACTACAGCCAGGCCCGTCTGTTCTTCCGCAGCCAGACGCCCGTGGAGCAGACACACATGGTGTCGGCACTCGTGTTCGAGTTGTCGAAGGTGACGCTGGCGCCCGTCAGGAATCGAATGCTCGCGAACCTCGGCAACGTCGACGCGTCGCTCGCCGAGCGGGTGGCTGCCGGCCTCGGCTGTCCCTTGCCGGCAGCGTCGCCCGCTGCCAGCGATCCGATCGACCTCGGCCTGTCGCCGACGCTCTCCATCGTCAACAAGGCGCGACACACCCTCACCGGTCGCAAGGTGGGCATCCTGTTCACCGACGGCTCGCCGGTGGCCAAGATCACCAAGCTCGCGGCGGCTGTCACCAAGGCCGGGGCGACGCCGGTGCTCATCGCCCCGAAGCTGCTGCAGGTGGCGACGAAGCCCACGCCGATGGACGCCGACGGTCAACTCGCCGGCACTCCGTCGGTGACCTGCGACGCCGTTGCGGTCGTGGTCACCGAGAGGGGTGCCGCGGCGCTCGCCGCCGACTCGGCCGCGGTGCAGTTCGTGGCCGACGCGTTCGCCCACCTCAAGGCCATCGGCCACACGCCGGAGGCGCAGGTGCTGCTCGACGCAGCGCGCGTGCAGGCCGGTGACGGTGTGGTCGGCCTGGGCGCCGACTTCATCGCAGCTGCGGCTCGCCGTTTCTACGAACGCGAGGCATTGGTGCGTCCGCTGCCATAGATCGCGAGGAACCCAGTCCGGAGTTGGGGAAGCTCTTCATCACGGCATCCGTGATGAAAAGCTTCCCCAAGGGCCGCCGTCGTCCTGAACGGTCGTCCGACGACCTGGGTTGCCGAGGTTCCCGGACCGGTGACGTTCGGCCGCCGCCGACCCGTCAGCGCGGTGTGGCGCCGGCCATGACGGCGAGGAACTCGTCTCGGTCGGGTCCGAGCGTGGGCGCCGGCGGCCGTTCGTCCTTCTTCGCGTGTGCGGCGAACGCGGCGGTCATCACCTTCTCGTCGCGCAGCAGAGCATCGGGCGCGTCGAGCATGTTGAACGAGCGGAAGAAGGCGCGGAAGACATCGGCGTCGGTGCGGCTGGCGGGCAGCAGGCCGGTGAGCACGAAGTCGCGCGTGGCCGCAGCCATCGCATCGGGTTCGCTGCCGTCGCGCATTGCGCCGTGCAGCTTGATCCGGTCGGCGTCCTGGCGCACGGCCACCGTGTAGTGCGGCTCCAGCTCGGTGCGCACGGAAGCGTCCATCGCGTGCGCCAACGCCACCCGGTCGCGGCCGTGCTCGGCGAGCGCGTTCGACAGCTCCTCCGCGGCGATGCCCGCCAGGGAGCAACCCTTGCCGTACCACGGGTTGGTGGCGAGCGCGGCGTCGCCGATGACCACGAGACCGGTGGCGACCGGCTCACCGTCGACCACGAACCGGCGGACCCGGTTCTTCAGGCGGGCCATCGACTCGACGTCGGTGATCGGCTCGGCGAGGCCGTCGGCGGTCCACGGTTCCAGCGGCTTCAGCGTGCGGATTGCTGCCTCCCACGCGTCGGCGTCGCGCAGCGCCATCAGGTCGCGGTCGCCGGTGGGCACACCGAACGTGATCGAGAACGTGCGGTTGTCGCCGTAGAACCCGGCGAAGGCCACGTAGCCGAGATCGCCGCCGGCGCCGTCCTTGGTGAGCAGCGGCAGCTCCTGCCCGTCGCGGAGGCGGTAGAAGCGGGAGAGGTACACGATGCCGGCTTCGCTCTGCTCCTCCACCGGTTGCACGGATCCACCGAGCGCGGCGATCCAGTCGAGCACCGGCGAGTTGCGTCCGCCGCCGACCACAACGAGATCGGCCGTCACCGTGGTGCCGTCCTCCAAGCGCAGGCCGCGCACGTCGGTGCCCTCGGCGAGCAGCCCGGCAACGCCCAAGCCGCCGCGCCACGTGACGCCCGGCTCGGCAGTGACCGCGCGGCGCAGCACCCACTCGATGGTGAGTCGCCGACAGCAGAGCAGTGCGAGGTCGTCGTCGCCGGGGCGTGGCTCGCGGTCGTCGATGTCGGGCGGCAGGATCCGTTCGACGGAGATCTCGGTGGCCCCCTGGGCGAGCAGCTCGTCGAGCACGTCGGGCGCGCGGTCGCGCAGGATGCGACGCAACCGGGCCAGCAGTGCGTGCGACTGGCGGGCATGCGGAGCGCCCCGGCGGTCCCATCTGTCGAACGCCTCGTCGGCCGTGGCGGGCAGGTCGGTGTCGTCGCGTTCGTACACGGTGACGCGGTGGCCGTCGCGGGCGAGCACCAGCGCGGCGAGCATGCCCGACATGCCGCCGCCCACGATGGCGATGTCCTGCTGGTCGAAGTCGATGGCCGTTGCTGACTCGGTCATGAGGTGCTCCCGAGGAAGTCGATGAGGGCCGCGTTCACTTCGTCGGGGCGCTCCTGTTGGGTCCAGTGGCCGCAACCGTCGAGGATGAGCGAGCGGTGCAGCTTCGGCAGCGTGCGGTCGAAGGCGGCGATGGCGGGCGCGCCCCACACGGTGGGACCGTCGCGGTCGCCACCGATGAACAGTGCGGGCACGTCGATGTGCGCGGCGCGGAACGCGGCCAGGTCTTCCCAATCGCGATCCACGTTGCGGTAGCGGTTGAGCGGACCACGGAAGCCGGTGTGCTCGAACTCGCTGGTGTACACGTCGAGGTCGGCTTCGGTGAGCCAGGCCGGCATCTGATCGGGACGGTGGAAGCGGTCCTTCATCAGGCCGCCGCGGCGCACGGTGGCGACGGTGCCCTTGGTGATGTCGGGTGGCGGTGCGTCGCCGGAGGCGGTGTACATGAAGCCGAGCAGCCAGTCGCGCACGTCGGCTTCGATCTCGGCTTCGGCCCGGCCCGGCTCCTGGAAGTACTCGACGTAGAACTCCTCGTCGCCGGCCATCGCGCGCATCGCCGTGGTGGGGCGCACGTCGCCGGGAGGGGCGAACGGCACCGAGAGACCGGCGACCGCGCGGAACACGTCGGGGCGCAGCATCGCCGAGTTCCAGGCGATGGGCGCGCCCCAGTCGTGACCGACGATGACGGCCGTGTCGTGACCGAGCGCGGCGACCACACCGACGTTGTCGGCGACCTTGCGCACCATGCGGTAGTCGTCGACCGCCAGCGGCTTGGAGGAGCGGCCGTAGCCGCGCACGTCGATGGCCACCGCGCGGTAGCCGGCCGCGGCGAGCGCGGGCAGCTGGTGGCGCCACGAGTACCACGACTCGGGGAAGCCGTGCACCATCAGCACGAGCGGGCCGTCGCCGGCTTCCACGCAGTGCACGCGGCCGTCGCCGACGGTGACCACGTGCGATCGGCAACCGTCGGGAAGCGCGCTCACGGGCGAGTGGCGATCTGTCCGGCGCGGGCGCCCTCGACGTAGCCGTCGTCGGCGCTCCACGTGATCTCGCCGTTCACCACCACGGTGTCGACGCCCTCCTGGCGGCGGATCCAGCGGACCCCGTCGCCGGGGAAGTCGTCGGAAGCGATCTCCGGTCCGCGCCCGATGTGCTCGGCGTCGAACACCACCACGTCGGCGGCGTTGCCGGCGGCGAGCAGACCGCGACCCTTGATGCCCCAGATGGTGGCCGGGTCGAGCGTGATCTTCTTCACCGCCGCCTCGAGCGTGAGCGACTTGGTGCCGCGCACGAACTCGGAGAACAGGAAGCCGGTGTCGCCGAACGTCGAGAACGACCCCACGTGCGCACCACCGTCGGATGCGCCGACGTGCACGTAGGGATGCGCGAGCAGTTCGCCGACCACCGCCGAGTTGTTGTGACCGATGGACTCGCGGATGAACCACGTGCCGAGGTCTTCGTCGAGCGCCAGGTCGACCACCGTGTCGCCGTGAGTGGCGCCGCGCTCGCGGGCGATGTCGTCGATGCTGCGGCCGATGAGGTCGTTGTTGCGGGCGTGCACCACGTCGCGCACCACGAACCCGCCAGCGCCGAGGCCGCCGTTGGGTCGCCGTGCCAGCGAGTTCATCTCGTCGACGAGTGCCTGGCGGCCGGCCGCCACCGCGGCGATCTTCTCCGCGTGGTCGCGCAGCGAGGCGACCTTCCACCACGACGGCATGGTGAGCAGCATCAGGCTGCGTTGGTCGAGCGTGAAGCTGATGTCGATCGGCCTGGTCTGCACCTGCGGCCACACCGCCGCGCCGCGGGCGCGAGCCGCTTCGACCGCGGCCATCACGCGGGCCACTCCCTTGTGGTTGGCATCGGAGTGGAACAGCGGCGACAGCGTGGTCGTGATGCCGTGACGCAGCGACAGTTCGGCGAGCTGCTCGACGCGGGCGATGGTGAGCTCGGTGTCGTAGAACTCGTGCACGATCTGCAGTACTGCGTCGCGCTCGCCGAGCACTGCCGACAGCGCGTCGAGCTCGGCGGGCGCGGCCCAGCGGCTGGGCACGGGGCGGTACGACTCGTCGATGTCGACGAAGCTGGTGCTGAGGCCGATGGCGCCGGCCTCGAGGCACACGCGCAGCAGGTCGGCCATGGCGCGGATCTCGTCGGCGGTGGCGGCTCGCGCCTGCGCCTCTGCACCCATCACGTACATGCGCAGCACCGAGTGGCCCACCAGCGGCGCCACGTTCAGCGCGATGTTCTCGGCCAGCGCGTCGAGCCAGGCGCCGAAGCCCTCGCCCCAACGCCAGTCGACCCCGGCGTCGAACGCGGCTTCCGGCATCTCCTCGATGAGGCGGAACATGCGGCTGAACGCGTCGCGCTGGTCGATGCGCAGCGGCGCGAGCGAGAGCGAGCAGTTGCCCGGCACCACGGTGGTGACGCCGTGTTCGATGGCGGGGAACGCGTAGGGGTCGAAGCACAGCTGTGCGTCGTAGTGCGTGTGCGGGTCGATGAACCCGGGCGCGACGATGCGGCCGGTGGCATCGAGCACGCGCGCTGCGTCGCCGGCGCGGCCACCGACGGCAACCACCTTGCCGCCCTTGATCGCCAGGTCGCCGTGGCGACCGGGCAGGCCGCTGCCGTCGACGATGAGTCCGTTACGGATGACGAGATCGAGCATGTGCGTCTCCTTGTCCTTGTTCGTACGGCGTGAGTGCGGGGAGCACGGTGCTCCAGGGACGTCCCACCAGCTCGTCGAGCGAGCCGATGCCGGCCGCGTCGAGCGAGGCGGTGCAGGCCTCCTCGTCGAGCGAGATGGTCGACGTGCCGCCGTTGTCGTAGGTGAGCTCCACCTCGATCTCGGCCCGGCCGTCGTGGCCACCGACGAGGGTGGCTCGCGTGATGCGCGCGGTCATCGGGCCGCAGGGGGCTCGGTGAACACGATGTCGCTCGGCAGCAGCCCGGTGGCGCGTCGTGCGGCGAGGTGGAGGTTCCACGAGAGCAACTGCTGCGCAGCGCCCTCGACCTCGGGCAGCTCGCGAGCGGCGAGCGAGTCGAGGGAGTCGCCCTCCTGCGGGAACACGTACTGCCGAGCCGTCATGCGGCGAGACAGTACGTGGCTGGGGGTCGGTCAGGCGGGTTGGAAGAGCTCGATCGGGTTACCGGACGGATCGTCGAGCACCACCTGCTGGCCCCCGGGACCGCTGATGACCGCGCTCCGGAACGGAACGCCCGCAGCGGTGAGGCGCTCTGTCTCGGCGTGGATGTCGGGCACGATGAGGTGGATGCGGTTCCAGCCGCCCGCGACGGGTTGGCGGCCGTCGGGCAGCGCGCGGGCACCCGAACTGGGCGGGCCGCTGAGCAACAGCCGCAGGTGGCCGCGGGTGACGTCGGCGAACGCCGGCGGGAAGCTGGTGTGCACCGTGAAACCGAGGTGCCGGGTGTAGAAGTCGACGCACGCGGCCACGTCGTCGACGATGTAGCGGACGCTGGCGAACTCAGTGATGGGCGTGTCGTGGTCTGACATGGCGGGTGGCCTCCTGTGGCGGGTGATCGATGAGCGCGGTGAGGAACGAGATGCGAGTGTCGAGCTCGCTCGCGAGGTCGCGGAAGATGGGGTACGTAGCCCGGTTCCCGCCCGCCGCTCGGCTCGGGTCGGCGATGCTCCAGTGGATGGCCTGCGGGCGCCCGGAGAACTCCGGGCACGCCTCGCGCACCCTGTCGCAGAGCGTGACGATGTGATCGAAGTGCTGCCCGTCGAACCGGGTGAGCGGCTTCGACTGCCGGTCGCCGATGTCGATGCCGCGTTCGGCGAGCGCGCGGACCGCGTTCGGATGGATCGGTTTCGGATGGCTGCCGCCGCTCACCACGTCGACCCGGTCGCCCGCTCGATGCTGCAGCAGTGCTTCCGCCATCTGTGACCGCGCGCCGTTGCCGGTGCACGCGAACAGCACTCGGGTGCGGTGGACGCGACCGCGTTGCGGTGCAGCGGGTGGCTCGAGGCGCAGCGTGAGCCCGGGGTGCAGCGACGACCCCGTGGCGGAGAGCGCGTCGCCGCAGCGCTGCAGGTCGAGGCGGTAGTAGCTGGCCCGCCCGTCGTGTGCGCTGCGCCGCGAGTCGACGAGGCCGCCGTCGCGCAAGCGACCGAGGTGGTACGAGACCAACGCTTGCGGCTGGCCGAGCAGGTGGGTGAGCTCGCTCACGTGACGGTCGCTCTGGGCCAACTCGGTGAGCAGGCCCCAGCGGATCGGGTGCGCGGCGAGCCCGATGAAGCTCGACGCAGGGAGTGGAGCCGCGACCATGTCTGCGATAGTAGATCAAACCAGTTTGATGTATCAACCCCGTCTGCTGGTTCAGAAGTCCTTCAGCAGTCGGGTGGTCTCCGGGTCCATGAAGCCGTCGACGGTGGCCTGCGTCTCCAACGCCAGTGCGGCACGCATGTCGGTCATCGCGGTCTGGTTCAACGTGCGCTTCATCGCTCGTACCGCGAGCGGCGGGAGTGCAGCGAGCTGCGCCGCAACCCGCCCTGCCTCGGCGAGCAGCTGGTCGTCGGGGACGACGCGCCACGCGACGCCCATCCGCAGCAACGCGGGCGCCTCGTAGCGTTCGCCGAGGAACAGCATCTCGCGCGCGGTGTTGAGGCCCACGAGCGCGGGCAGCAGCGAGGTGACGGCACCGGTGACGAACAGGTTCAGCGACACCTCGGGGAAGAAACCGCGGGCGCTCTCCGCCCAGATGGGGAAGTCGCAGTTGATGGCCCACTCGAACCCGCCGCCGACCGCCCAGCCGTTGATGGCACCGACCACCGGCTTGGCGCCGAACACGAGTGCATGGGTGGCGCGCTGGATGGCGTCGACGAGTTCTCGCGCCTCGGCCTCGTCGGCCGGGTGCACGTGGTCGCGACGGTCGTCGCCGGCACAGAACGCGCGGCCCGCTCCGGTGAGCACGATCACCGCGGTGGCGTCGTCGGCGTTGGCGTCGTCGAGGGCCGTGGCGAGATCGTCGATGAGCTGTCGGTTCATCGCGTTCAACCGGTCCGGTCGGTTCAAGGTGATGGTGCGGATGCCGCGGTCGTCGAGCTCGCTGAGCACGGTGTCGTAGGAGATGTGGGACATGGTCGGCACCTGCCATCGGGTCGGGTTCGCTCTAGTCTGCGGGGCGTGAGTCTAAGCGTGGGGCCGGCGCGCGAGCCCGAGGCGGCAGCGCCGTGACCACCATCCACGAGTTGCTCGCAGCACGTGCGGCCGACGCTCGCGACTCCTGCTTCCTCCGCTTCGCCGATCAGGACCTCACCTTCGGCGAGGTGCACGACCGCGTCGCCGACCTCGCCGCGGGCCTCGCCGCGCTCGGGGTGGGGCGAGGCGACCTGGTGCCGCTGGTGATGCCGAACCGCGCCGAGTTCGTGACCACCTGGTTCGCGCTCTGCCGGCTCGGTGCGGTCGCCACCTTCATCAACACGGCCATGCGTGGTCCCTCACTGGCCCACGCGATCAACCTCAGCGACAGCGACATCTCGGTGGTCGACGCGTCGCTGCTGCCGACGTTGGATGCGGTCCGCGACGATCTGGTGCACCTGCGACGGGTCGTGGTCGTCGGGGATTCGGTCGTGGGGCAGTCGCCAGATGGTCCGAGCGGCGGCTTCCATCACATCGCGTTCGACACGGTCGCGCAGCGGACTGCGAGTGAGCCGGCGACGGTGAGCGAACGCGACCCGGCGATGATCATGTTCACCTCCGGCACCACCGGTGCGTCGAAGGGATGCGTGCTGTCGCACCGGTACGCGGTGCGGCAGGCGGAGATGATGGTGCAGCACCTGCAGTTCCGAGCCGACGAGGTGTTGTACTGCCCGTTCCCGCTGTTCCACCTCGACGCCGCGGTGCTCACGGTGATGCCGGCGCTGGTGCTCGGCGCCACGGCCGCGATCGGTCGGCAGTTCTCCGTGTCGCGCTTCTGGCCGGAGGTGCGTGCGTTCGGTGCCACCGTGTTCGACTTCATGGGCGCGACGCTCACGATGCTGCACAAGCAGGCGCCCGCGCCCGACGAGGGCGACAACGACGTGCGGCTCGCGTGGGGTGTGCCGGTTCCCGACTTCGCCGACGAGTTCGAGGCGCGCTTCGGGCTGCGTCTGGTCGAGCTCTACGGGTCCACCGACGCCGGCGTGCCCATCTACCAGCCGCTCGACGAGCCGCGTCGTGCCGGTTCGTGCGGGCGCGCCACCGCGTCGTACGACGTGCGTCTCTTCGACGAGGGCGGGCGCGAGGTGCCCGTGGGTGCGGTCGGCGAGATCGTCATTCGTCCGCAGGAGCCGTCGATCATGTCGCAGGGCTACTACGGCATGCCGGAGGCGACCGTCGCCGCCAACCGCGACCTGTGGTTCCACTCCGGCGACTTCGCGCGCCGGGACGCCGACGGCTGGTTCTTCTTCGTCGGTCGCCGCACGGAGGCCATCCGCCGGCGTGGTGAGAACATCTCCGCGTTCGAGGTGGAGGAGGTCGTGAAGCTGCACCCCGCAGTGCTCGACGCTGCCGCGTACGGCGTGCCGAGCGAACTGACCGAGGACGACGTGATGGTCGCCGTCGTGGCGCGTCACGGGACGACCATCGAGCCCGCCGAGCTGATCGAGTTCTGCCGGGAGCGGATGGCGCGGCACATGCTGCCGCGCTACGTCGACCAACTGCCGCACCTGCCGCGCACACCCACCGAGAAGGTGCAGAAGCAGTCATTGATCGATCGTGGCGTCACCGCCAGCACGTGGGACCGTGAACGCCCCACCTGATGGTCACGCGGTCGGCACGAAGATGTGCCCCGAGTACGGGGGCAGCGCGCACCCTCCGTCGTGGACGTCGACACGCGTGTCGCGTCCGGCAGGGTGGTAGCCGGAGAAGTCGGTGGAGAAGACGCATGTCCACGCGTCGTCGTCCACACCC
>JAUXQB010000282.1 GCA_030685215.1 Actinomycetota bacterium | reverse complement strand
GGTGGAAGCGCACGCCCTGGTCGTCGGTGCACGTGGCGGCCCAGCCGCTGTCGTAGTGCACCGGCTCGTCGGCCGTGCCGCCGTGCGACCGCACCACCGCCACCGCGGCATGGATGTCGTCGACCACGAAGTACAGGTCGGTCACACCGGCTTCCGCACCGGACGCGCTGCCGGGTGGCGCCGAGATGTTGCCGACGTGGCCGTTGCCCGGGTCGGGGAACTGCCAACCGAGCACCGCGCCGTAGAACGCCTGCGCCTTCGCGAGGTCGGGGGTGGGCAGCGTGAAGTAGTAGAGGTCGCCCTGGTCGTAGTGCTTCAGCTGGTGGTCGTGGCTCTGCTCCTCCGTGGAGGATCCGGGCTGCACCTGGAAGCCCTCGGCGGCGCTGTTGGCCGCGTACGTCGCGTCGTCGAAGCCGGCGATCGGTGAGCTGATGCTCCAGGTGTGGCCCCATGCGTCGCGCAGCGTGCCCTGGCGTTCACCGTAGAACTGGTCGTCGACCGGTCGCAGCTCGCGGGCGCCGAGCGTGAGCGCGCGTGCGAAGACCGCGTCGACGTCGGGCACCGTCACCGTGAAGCTGGTCGACGTGCCGCCGCGAGTGGTGGGGCTGATCGCATCGACTTCCGGGTACTCGTCGGCCAGCATCAGCCGGCTGGTGCCGATGACGATCTCGGCGTGGCCGACGCGGCCGTCGTCGCCGACCAGCCGGTGATGTTCCACCGCACCGAAGGCGGCGACGTAGAAGTCGATGGCCGCGGCTGCGCCGTCGACGACGAGGTAGGGCGTCACGGTGTTGACGACGCTGATCTCGGGAGTGAGTGTGGCGTTGCTCATCGGTTCCTCCAGTTGTGCGACGAGGGTGCTGCGCAGGCGCGCGGCGTAGTCGGGGTTCGGGTCGATCGGTGTGGTGTCGGCGCGGAGGGCGTCGAAGGCGTCGGTCATCGGGCACCTCCGTGCTGGTCGTCGGTGAGGTCGGCGGCGGCCTGGCGGTACGCCGCCTTGGCCCGCATCAGCATCGACTCGGTGGCGTGCAGGGTGCGGTCCATCAGCGCCGCGACCTGGTCGACGGGCAACCCGTCGAGGTAGCGCAGCGTGAGCACGGTGCAGTGGTGCGGCAGCAGGCGGGTCATCACCTCGCGCACGTGGAGTGCATCGATCGGGTCGTTGCCGTCGACGACGGGCTCGCTGCTCTCCCACAGCTCTTCGAGCAGCGCACGGTTGCGGCCCACCCGGCGCCAGTGGTCGACCAGCTTGTGGCGAGCGGTGCCGATCAGCCATGGCACGTTCACCTCGCCACCCGTGCGGGTGGTGGCCACTGCAGCCAGGAACGTCTCGGCGGTGAGATCCTCTGCCGTGCTGACGCTGTCGCAGCGGCGCGCGAGGTAGCCGTAGACGTGCGGCAACGCCTCGTCGTACAGCTGCAGGAAGGCGCTCACGGGCGGTTCATCGTTCGGCGGCATCGGAATCCGTCGCGATGGTCGCACATTTCTCCGCCCCTTGTGGACGAACATGTGTTCGTCTAAGGTCGCGAACTCCTATGGGCTTCAACAACCCGAACATGCCGTGGACAGAGCTGGAAAAGCTGATGTCCGGGCACCAGCCGGCGAAGGGGCGCGACGGTCGCGCGCCGGGCAGCGCGTCGTGGAACGCAGGTGGCGACGGGCCCGCGCTCGGCCGCACGCGCCAGCCGTTCGAACCCGACAGCACGCGCCCGCTCATGCGTCCCGGCGCCGAACACGTGCCCTACGCCGAGCTGCACTGCCACAGCAACTTCTCGTTCCTCGACGGCGCCAGCCACCCCGAAGCGCTGGCCGAGGAGGCCGCGCGTCTCGGTCTCGAGGCGCTGGCACTCACCGATCACGACGGGTTCTACGGCGTGGTCCGTTTCGCCGAAGCGGCCCGCGCCGTCGGCCTGCCCACCGTGTTCGGTGCTGAGATCAGCCTCACCGCGCAGGGTCGCGTGGCGCGCGACGAAGCGGCCACGCAGCACCAGGTGGCCACCGGTCGCGTGCCCGACAGCCATGCCCCCGACCCTCACGGCGAGCACCTGCTGGTGCTGGCCGACGGCCCGGCCGGTTACGCCCGGCTCGCTCGCGCGCTCAGCCTCGGCCACCTCGCCGGCGAGAAGGGTGCGCCTCGGTTCGCGTTCGCCGACCTGGCCGATGCGATGGCCGGCCACGGGTGGGTGCTCACCGGGTGCCGCAAGGGTGCGGTGCCGGCGGCGTTGGTCGACGACGGCCCGCGAGCCGCAGGCCGGCAGCTGCACCGCCTCATCGACGCCTTCGGGCGCGACCGCGTGCTCGTGGAGCTGTGGGACCACGGCAACCCGCTCGACTCGATGCGCAACGATGCGCTCGCCGAACTGGCGGCTCGCCACGACGTGGGGTGCGTGGCCACCAACAACGTGCACTACGCCACGCCCGCGCAACGCAAGCTGGCCACCGCGGTGGCTGCCGTGCGGGCGCGCCGCAGCCTCGACGACCTCGACCCGTGGCTGCCCGCGGCCGCCAGCGCGCACCTGCGCAGCGGTGCCGAGCAGGCGCGCCGGTTCATGCGCTACCCGGGTGTGGTGCAGCTCGCGGCCGAGGTGGGTCGCGCGGCTGCGTTCGACCTGTCGCTGGTGGCGCCCAGCCTGCCGCCGTACCCGTGCCCCGACGGGCTCACCGAGATGGCCTACCTGCGGCGCATCGTGGAAGCCGGTGGCCGCCGTCGCTACGGCGAGCGCCCGGCCGCGCACGAAGACCTGTCGCTGCGCGCGCGGGCGTGGCGCACCATCGACCACGAGCTGCAGGTCATCGACGGGCTCGGGTTCGCCGGCTACTTCCTGGTGGTGTGGGACATCGTCGAGTTCTGCAACCGCGCCGACATCTACTGCCAGGGTCGTGGCAGCGCGGCCAACAGCGCGGTCTGCTACGCGCTCGGCGTCACCAAGGCCGACGCGGTCAGCCTCGGTCTGCTGTTCGAGCGCTTCCTGTCGCCCGAACGCGACGGGCCGCCCGACATCGACCTCGACATCGAGAGCGACCGGCGCGAAGAGGTCATCCAGTACGTGTACCAGCGCTACGGGCGGCACCACACCGCGCAGGTGGCCAACGTCATCACCTACCGGGCCCGGTCGTCGGTGCGCGACATGGCGAAGGCGCTCGGCTACGCGCCGGGTCAGCAAGACGCGTGGAGCAAGCAGATGGATGCGTGGGGCGGCGTCAGCACCACGGCGAACCAGCCCGACCACGACATCCCCGCCAACGTGCTCGAGCTCGCGGCCGAGATCGAAGACGCGCCGCGGCACCTCGGCATCCACAGCGGTGGCATGGTCATCTGCGACCGCCCGGTCATCGAGGTGTGCCCGGTCGAGTGGGGTCGCATGAAGGACCGCAGCGTGCTGCAGTGGGACAAGGACGACTGCGCTGCCGCGGGTCTGGTGAAGTTCGACCTGCTCGGCCTGGGCATGCTCAGCGCGCTGCACTACGCGGTGGATCTCATCCGCGAGCACCGCGGCTACGAGGTCGACCTGGCCACCATCCCGCAGGAGGACGACGTGTACGCGATGCTCTGCCGCGCCGACACGGTGGGCGTGTTCCAGATCGAGAGCCGCGCGCAGATGGCCACGCTGCCGCGGTTGCGACCGCGGCGGTTCTACGACCTGGTGGTGGAAGTCGCGCTCATCCGACCCGGGCCCATCCAGGGCGGCTCGGTGCACCCCTACATCCGCCGCCGCAACGGGCAGGAACCGGTCACCTACCTGCACCCGCTGCTGGAGAACAGCCTGGGTAAGACCCTCGGCGTGCCGCTGTTCCAGGAGCAGCTGATGCAGATGGCCATCGACGTGGCCGGCTTCACGCCCAGCGAGGCCGATCAGTTGCGTCAGGCGATGGGTTCGAAGCGCAGTCGTGCGCGCATGGAGCAGTTGAAGGTGCGGCTGTTCGAGGGCATGGCCGAGCGCGGCATCACCGGCGAGATCGCCGAGGAGATCTTCATGAAGATGGCCGCGTTCGCGAACTACGGCTTCCCCGAGTCGCACTCGGTCAGCTTCAGCTACCTCGTCTACTCGTCGTCGTGGATCAAGTTCCACGAGCCAGCAGCGTTCTGCGCGGCGTTGCTCAACGCGCAGCCGATGGGGTTCTGGAGCCCGCACTCGCTGTGCCAGGACGCGCGTCGCCACGGAGTGGTGGTGCACTCGCCCGACCTCAACGCGTCGAACGCGCTCGCCACGCTCGAGCCGTGCCCGGAGTCGGTGGGTGGTGTCGCCGTGCGCCTCGGCATCGGCTCCGTCCGCGGCATCGGCGCCGACCTCGCTCAGCGCATCGAAGTTTTACGTAAAGACTGTCGGGCTGTGACCAGCGGCTGTGAGTCGGAGGTCTTGACACAAACCGGGGCTGACACGCCGTACACGTCGCTGGAGGACCTGGTGCGGCGAGTGCCCGAGCTGACGCTGCCGCAGTTGGAGGCGATGGCCACCGCCGGCGTGTTCGAGCACAGCCTCGGGTTGGGCCGGCGCGAGGCGCTGTGGGCGGTGGGTGCCGCGGTGCAGTCGCGGCCGGGCCGGCTCCCGGGCATCGTGGTGGGCGAGCAATCGCCCACGCTGCCGGGCATGGAACCGATGGAAGTGGCCGTGGCCGACCTGTGGGCCACAGGTGTCGCACCCAACGGTCACCCCACCCAGTTCCTGCGCACGCAGCTCGAGCAGCAGGGTGTGGTCACGGCCGCCGGGTTGTGGGACTGCGAACCGCGCAGCAAGGTGCTGGTGGCGGGCATCGTCACGCACCGGCAGCGCCCGATGACCGCGCAGGGTGTCACGTTCATGAACCTGGAGGACGAGACCGGCCTCATCAACATCGTGGTGTCGAAGGGCTGCTGGGCTCGTCATCGCAAGGTGGCACGTGGTGCGCCGGCGCTGCTCATCCGTGGTCGCCTGGAACGCAGCGAAGGCGTCATCAACATCAGCGCCGAGCAGCTCACCCCGCTGCCCGTGGCCGCTCACCGCTCCAGCCGCGACTTCCGCTGAACGCTCGAT
The DNA here is from genome assembly GCA_030685215.1 of Actinomycetota bacterium. Lineage (GTDB taxonomy): Bacteria > Actinomycetota > Acidimicrobiia > Acidimicrobiales > Ilumatobacteraceae > UBA668. The sequence continues at coordinate 18,523 of JAUXQB010000282.1, read as the reverse complement.
TCTGGGAATCGACTGGTAACGTCTTCCCACATGGAAGCAACTGTGGATCAGGTGGGCCGCGTCGTGCTGCCGAAGCGCTTGCGTGATCAGCTCGGCCTGGTGCCCGGCAGCTCGGTCGACATCTCGCTGTACGGCGATGGGTTACACATCGCGCCAGGTGGGCGCACGGCCACGCTGCAGCGGAGGTCCGGCAAGTTGGTCGCAGTGGCGGCCACTCCGGTCACTGATGACGACGTGTTGGGTCTCGTCGACTCCATCCGCCGATGACGCTCTGGTGTGCCGACACCAGCGTGGTCGTGCCGGCGGTACTGACCTCGCACGAGGCACACCGCGCGGTCCTCGGTCGACTCGGGCGCAAGCAGGTCCGCCTCCCGTTGCATGCCGCCATCGAGTCGTACTCGGTGCTGACTCGTCTGCCGGGTGATGCGCGCCTGACGCCCGCCGACGCAGCGCTCCTGTTGCACGACCGATTCGGGCAGCCCATCGAGTTGCCGTCGGGCGGTGGCATCGGATTGTTGCAGACCCTTGCGGATCTTCGGCTGGCCGGAGGGGCGGTCTATGACGCGCTCATCGCCGTCACCGCCAAGGAGGCTGCGGCAACACTCCTGACGCGCGACCGCAGGGCGGCCGCCACCTACGCGTTGATCGGGGTCGCGCACCAGTTCGTCGGGTGAGCCGTGGCAACCCACGACCAGCGGCGTGCAGCGCCGTGAGCCGGACCTGCGCGCGAGGCCGGTAGCTTCGGCGCATGGCTGCACCCGTTGTCCTCCCGGTCGCGGATCGCTGGTTCGAGCGGATGACGGTCGACGACTCGATCACGCTGCTGTGGGAGCCGCACGTCGTCGCGCTGATGCGCTGCAACATCTGGCACCTGCGCGGTCGCGACCGCGACCTCGTCATCGACACCGGCATGGGTGTGCTCAGCCTCGTCGACGAGCTCGGTGAACTGCTCGACAAGCCGGTCACCGCGGTCGCCACGCACGGCCACGACGACCACATCGGCTCGCACCACGAGTTCGACGACGTGATCGCGCACCCGTTGGAGGCTGCGCTGCTGGAGGAGCCGCCGCTGCAGACCCTCGACATCGTGCAGGGTTGGGGTGCCGACGTGGTCGCAATGCTCACCGGCTCGGGGTACGAGCTGGAGTCGCCGTACTTCGTCGATGCGCTGCCGGCCGGCTACGTGTTCGAGCAGTACCGCCAGCTGCCCGCGCGCGTCACCCGCAGAGTGGTGGGCGGCGACACCATCGACACCGGCGACCGATCGTTCGAAGTGCTGCACCTGCCCGGCCACTCGCCCGGCTCGATCGGGCTGTGGGAGGCCGCCACCGGCACGCTGTTCTCCGGCGACGCGGTGTACGACGGGCCGCTGCTCGACGAGTTGCCGGAGAGCGACATCGCCGACTACTGCGCCACGATGGAACGGTTGCTCACGCTGCCCGTCACCGTGGTGCACGCCGGGCACGACCCGAGCTTCGACCGTGCTCGGCTGCACGAGTTGTGCCGCGCATACCTCGCGCAACGCGGCGGCTGAGCGCGCGCCACTCAGGTGTGCGTGCGATTGGTGAGGTAGGCGCCGAGGACGGCGACTGCGCAGCCCGCCACCGCGAGCGCGGCCACCGACTCGTGGCGCACCAGCGCGCCGAGCAACAGCGACACCACCGGCACGATGTACACGCTCACCGATGCTCGGGTGCTGCCCAGGCGGCCGGCGTTGCTCGCCATCACCACGAACGCGAGTGCCGTACCGAAGACGCCCAGCGCGACCATTGCCATGAACGGGCCCCACGCGAACTCGATCTCGTCGAGGGAGGGCACGGCGAACGGCGTGATGAGCACGAACGCGACCATCTGCGCTCGCCACAGCACGGGTAGGCCGCCGTACTTCCGTTGCAGTGGAACTGCCAGGTTGAGCGAGACGCCGTAGAACACCAGCGCGATGAAGATGAGGCCGATGCCGGCCCATGAGTTGCGGCCGCCGCTGCCCGACGACACCGCGATGAGCACCACGCCGGAGAACCCGACGGCTACACCGACGATCTGCTGGCGAGGCGGCAGCCGCTTGGCCATGAGCGCCGCGACGACTGCGATGAACAGCGGTGTCGCGCCGTTGAGCATGCCGGTGACCGACGACGACACACGTTCTTCGGCGAAAGGGAAGATCGACAGTGGGATGGCCATCCAGATGACACCGAGCAACAGGATGCGGCGATGGTCGACGGGTTCGATGCGCACGCGGCGCGCACTCGGGAACAGGCCGAGCGTGAGTGCGCCGAAGCCCACCCGCATGGGAGTGATGAGTGCCGCGGGGAACGAACGCAACCCTTCCGCGATGAAGAAGAACGACGCCCCCCACACGACGCCGGGCACCGCGAGCACGGCCCAGTCGGCGGCCGTCATGGGTGGTGGTGCGGCGCTCTCGGTGTGTGCGGTGGCGGTGGAGGTCACGGGTCGAGGCTACGGGTGGCCCGCGTGCACTGCGAGCGGGTTTCGGACACGGTGGCGGGTGGGCGGGCGTTGGGTCGGCCGAGCAGGCGTCGAGCACGGGCGAACTACGGTGACGACGTGCAACGCACATGAAGGGAGCTTCGATGAGTGCAGTCGACAAGGGTGGCTCCGGCACCGCGGCAGATCCGTGGGTGCTGCAGACGCCGCCGCTCACCTCCGAGTACACGATGCACCGCGACGTGCGTGACGGCGTCGACGTGATCGTCTGTACGGTCGGCACGACCGTGCTGCTCTACGACGCTCGCTGCCTCGACGAGCTGCACGCGATGCTGCGCGAGCACGGCGACTGGATGGAGCTGGGCTCGGCCGACGAGCAGAAGCCGGCGAAGGACGGCACCGTGGAGGCATGGGGTCGCTCGCCCGACAACCCGCGCGGTGGCTGGTACGGGCTGAAGAAGGGCCTGCGTGGCCGCTTCGGCATGTACGTACCGCCGCTGATGGAGCGACTCGGACTGGCCGAGGTGGAGCACAACCCGCGCAACAATCGCATGCGCGCGATCTGACCGCACCGCGGCCGGGCCGCGCCGTACGCTGCCGCCATGCGACCGTTCCGCTTCGGCTACCAGACTCGCGGCGGCAGCGCCGACGAGCTCCGTGACCAGGCCCGCCGCGCAGAGGCGGCCGGCTTCGACCTGATCCACACCGCGGATCACCTGTCGCCCGGTTGGTCGCCGACCTTGCCGCTGCTCGCCATGGCGGAGGCGACCACTCGGCTCCGGCTGTGCCCGCTGGTGATCAACAACGACTTCCACCATCCGGCGCTGCTCGCCGCCGAGTACGCGAACCTCGACCACCTCAGCGGCGGACGGGTGGAGCTGGGCATGGGCGCCGGCCACTCGTTCACCGAGTACGCGGCGATGGGCATGCAGTTCGACCCGGCGAAGCTGCGCAAGGCACGCATGGGAGAGGCCATCGAGATCATCCGTCGACTGTTCGACGGCGAGACGGTCACCCACGACGGCGAGCACTACCAGCTGCACGAGGTGCGCACGATGCGGTCGTTGCAGGATCACCTGCCGATCATGGCGGGCGTCAACGGACCGAGCGCCCTGGCGCATGCGGCGCAGCACGCCGACATCATCGGGTTGATGATGCTGGGCCGCACGTTGGAGGACGGCCACTCGCACGAGGTGCGCTGGGAGGCCGATCGACTGGACGGCACGGTGGCGTACATCCGTGAACACGCGGCCGGGCGCGGCGTGGAGCTGAACGCATTGGTACAGGTGGTGCAGGTCACCGACGATCGTGAGGCCGCACTGCGCGAGCTGCTCGCCGAGATGCCATCGTTGACGTTCGACGACGCGGCTTCCACGCCGTTCCTCGCCTACGGCACGCACGACGAGATCGCGGCGCACCTGTTGCGCTGCCGTGAGCGGTGGGGCATCAGCTACTTCTCGGTGCGCGCCATCGACGAGTTCCAGCCGGTGATCGCACGGCTGCGAGCCGCCGACGCCTGAGCAGCGGCTCCCGACGCGGACTCAGGTGCGGCGCAGCGCAGCGCGCAGCTTGGCATCGGGCTCGGGGCGTGCGCCGAGGTGCTCGATGACCCACGCCGAGATGGTGGTGGCGAAGCGAGCGGCCGCCACCGCGTCGCGGCTGTCGAGGTAGTGCGCGAGGAACCCGCCGGCGAAGGAGTCGCCCGCGCCCGTGGCGTCGACCAGGTTGTTGCTGCCGGCCGGGATGTGCGTGCCATGGCCGTCCTCCCACACCAGCGCCCCGTCGGCGTCGAGCTTGAGCATGATGAGCGCCTTCGGGTACAGCTCGGCGAGCGCGACGGCGATCTCGGTGGGCTCGGTGAGCCCGCCGGTGAGCATGCCGCCCTCCTCCTTGTTGGGCAGCAGGATGTCGATGCCGAGGTCCTGCGTGACCGCGAGGAAGTTGCTGACGCCCATCTCGCCGATCATCTGGAACGAGCCCGGATCGAACGACAACGTGGCGCCGGACGCCTGCGCGAGCAGCGCCGCGGCGCGGGCGGCGGCACGGGGCGGATCGATGAAGAACGACCACGCGGTGAGGTGCATGTGGCGCGCGCCGCGAATGACATCGCGGGGCAGTTCTTGCGGGAGCAGATAGAAGTCGGCGCCGTGGCCCGACACCATCGACCGCTCGCCGGTGTGGTCGACGAACACCGCGACCGAACCCGTGAGGTGCGCCTCGGTCTCCACGAAGTGGGCGTCGACGTGTTCGCGCTCGAGGTCTTCCTGCGCGAGCTGCCCGAACCGATCGCGACCGATCTTGCCGATGAACTGCGTGCTCATGCCGGCGCGACTGGCCCACACAGCGACGTTGGCCGCGCTGCCGCCGGGAGTGAGCATCACCTCGCCGAACGTGTCGCCACCACGCAGCAGTTCGCTGTTGGTGCGAATGAGGACGTCCCAGGCGAAGTCGCCGATGACGCACATGGGGGCGGGTTCGGCGCCGGTCACGGCGGGCACGGTAACAGCTAGTCGATGGCTCGCAGCAGGGCTTCGCCGCGGGGTGACAGGCGGTAGCCGACGTCGAGGCTCTCGGTGAGGCCCATCTCCTTCAGCTTGCGCACGTTGATCTTGAACGCGGGACGTTCCTGGCCGGTGTGGCGAGCGAGCGCGGTGCTCACCACACCGGGATACTTCTCGATGAGGCGGAGCGTCGTTCTGGTCCATGGTGTGCCGGCACCGCGATCGAGGCGGTCGAGCCGCGTGCGCAGCGCGGCGATGTCGTCGTCGGTGAGCGAATCGTCGACGCGGCGCTCGATGCGGTCGTCGACACCGACGTAGCGCAGACCGACGCGCCACACGGTGGAGGTGGGTGGCGGGTTCTTCAGGCGGCGCAGCAATGAGGTGAGGTCGGCCTCGCCGGCGGCGAGCGCATCGGCATCGGTGAGCGTGCCCACTGCCACCTCGCGAACGTCGGTGGCCTCGAGCAGCATGCCGGCCACGCGGTAGCGCCCGCCCTGCTTGGCCTGCGGTCGGCTCCAGGTGCGGAACGTGACGGTGATGGAGCCGTCGGCCAGACCCGGCCACGCCGATGCGCTGAAGAGCATGTTCAGACCCGACGAGTGGTGGGTGTCTTCGCGTGAGCGGCAGAGGCCGTGGCCGCGACGACACCGAGTCCGATGAACACGCTGCCAGCCACCCAGCGCTGCACGAATGGCAACGTGCGGCCGCGCAGCAGGACCACGCGCAAGCTGCTCGACACGAGCGAGTAGATGCCATCGGTGCAGAAGCCGATGGCGACGAACACGAGGCCGAGGGTGAGCGCCTGCAGGCTCGAGTGGCCGTCGTCGGGGCGGATGAACTGCGGCAGGAACGACAGGAAGAACAGCGCCACCTTCGGGTTGAGGACGTTGACCACCACACCCTGCGTGAACGACCGGCGAGCGCTGACACCCGGCTGGTCGGGATCGATGGCCGGCGCGGGGCGCATGAGCGTGCGGACACCCACGTAGACGAGGTAACCGGCGCCGAGCCACTTCACGGTGTTGAACGCCGTCGCGGAAGTGGCGAGCACCGCCGACAGCCCGACGGCCGCTGCCAGCGCGTGCACCAGGTTGCCGAGCGTGAGCCCCGCCACCGCTGCCAGGCCTGCCCGACGACCGTCGCTGACGCTGCGGTTGACGATGTAGAGCACCGCCGGACCGGGGATGAGCAACAACAGCAACGACGCGGCAGCGAAGGCGGCAATGGTGGAGGCGCTGGGCATGGGCGAGACGCTATTCGGTCAGACACCCACGTCGACGGGTTGTTTCGGAGGTCCGTCGAGCAGCAGCGCTCGGAGGTGGAACGCGAGCGCGGCCGGCGCAATGGGGAGCTGGTCGTGAAGATCGTCGGCGTGCCACCACTGCAACCCGAACACGTACTCCGACTCGAGCTGCTCCCACGTGAGCGCAGGCTGCGGGTCGAACGCAGCGGTGCGCACCACGTACACGCGCTCGCGCTGGCCGTCGTACCTGCCGTCGAGGAAGGGGATGACGTGCAGCCGCGACCACACGTGCGGCCCGATCTCGAACTCGGTGAGGCCCGCCTCCTCGGCGAGCTCGCGGCGCAGCGCTTCGTGGTCGCTCTCTCCGGGCTCGAGGCCGCCACCGGGCAGCGCCCAACGGGTGCCCACGTTCGGGAACTCGAAGCGCACCAGCAAGACACGATCCTCCGGGTCGAGCACCACCGCACGCACGGCCTCGCGGATGCGCAGCCCGCCGGTGCCGGAATGCGAGGCGCTCACTCAGCGGGTTGGTCGCCGAGACCGTCGTTGAACGCCTTGTACATCTCGTAGATCGACTTGCACGCCTCGCAGATCGGCAGCTGCTTCGGGTCGCGCGATGGCACCCACACGTGGCCGCAGAGCGCCTCCAGCGGTGTGCCATAGATGCGGGCTTCCACCACCTTGGCAACCGCGCTCTCGCCGGGGTCGGTCTTGACGATGTGCGCCGACAGCGGCTCGCCGGTCTCGAGGACTTCTTCGAGGTCGGGACGAACGTCGACGGTGACGGGTGCGATGCGGCTCACGAACACCAGTCAAGCACAGCGACCCGTTACCATGGTCGGCGATGCCGCTCTACGAGTTCCGCTGCCGCACGTGCGACGACACCTTCGAGGTTCGTCGGCCGATGAGCGAGTCCAGCGCTCCTGCCACGTGCCCGCAGGGCCACGACGGCGCGGTGCGACTGCTGTCGGTGTTCGCCAGCGTCGGCGCCTCCGGTGCAGCGGCCCCGGCCCCGACCGCTCGCCCCGCCGGTGGCGGGTGTGGCGGCGGCTGCGCCTGCGCGCACTGACGTTCGTCAGCCGGTGGCGAGCGCGGCGAGTTCGGCCGCGATGTTGGCGCGTGCTCGCGGCTCGCGTTCGGTGCGCATGGTGACCGTGTTGAACAGGTGCGGCAGCGCGACGAACCCGCGCAACACGGCGGCACGTCCGGTGCGCCACTGGGGCTCGGCGACGTGCGCGTACTCGCTGCGCACCCCGTGCACGTACGCCTGGTACTCGGCGGGCGCAGCGCCCAGGATGGCCAGGTCGGCATCGACGAGCACCGCTTCGTTGGTGTCGGTGGCACGATGGCCGGCAGTGGCGAGCACCAGCCGGCCGACGAGCTGTGTGCGAGCCGGCGTCCAGCCGAGCTCGGCGGCGGCGCGTTCGGCCAGCACCGCACTGCGCGCTTCGTTGTCGGTGGCCCGCGGGTCGTACACGATGTCGTGGTACAGCGCAGCGAGTTGAATGGCGGGCAGGTCGAGCACCGGGTGGCTGTCGTCGCGGGCCGCCGCGTGCGGCTCGGCTGCCGCCAGTCGAGCGATGTGACGCAGCACCCACATCACGTGCGTGGCGGTGTGGTAGCGGCGGAGGGGCTCGCGATGGCAGGCGAGCACCTGGTGGAGCAGATCGTCGCGCTCGCCGTGCGCGAGCTGCTGCCACACCGCGCGCAGCTCGACCTCGGGGCTGGTCATGGTGTGATCGTATGTGTCGATGGCAGTACTGATCGACGAGCCGAGGTGGCAGCACCGGGGCATGCTGTGGGCCCATCTGGTGAGCGACCAGTCGCTCGAGGAGCTGCATGCGTTCGCGGAGGCGGCCGGCATTCCACAGCGTGGCTTCCACGGCGACCACTACGACGTGCCGCAGGAGTACTACGACGAGATGGTGCTCTTGGGAGCGGTGCCGACACCGAGCAGAGAGCTGGTGCGTGCTCTGCGCGCGGCCGGCCTGCGGCTGAACCCGGCTCAGCGGCGCGCTGCCACGTGAACGCACGCGTCAGGCCTCGTGGGCCGCGAGGAACGACCACCGCTCGGGTTCGCCGAGCAGGTCGCGAGGGCACCGGGCGCCGGACTCGTTGACGACGAACCACTCGAGCAGCTGCACCCCGTGCAGTGTGGCGATGGCGCTGGCCTCGAGCCACCGATCGATGTCGCCGGGCAGGATGCAACTGCCGGGCCTGACACTGGCGACGACCATCGCTGCCGCTTCCGGCACCCGCTGTGCCGCGAGCGAGAAGCACTCGACGACCGTGAGGACGGAGTCGGCGGTGGCGGTGCCCGAGACGATGGTGATGACCCCGCCGCGGCCGTGACGGTCGAGCAGGAACACGAGCGTCTCGTGCTCGAGTGGCCGCGACAGTGCGAGGAACACGATGCGCTGGGCATCGGTGCCGCAACGGACCGGCGCCGGATGGCCGCCTCCTGGGTGTGGAGGCGATGGCAGCGGTGTGGCAGGAGTAGGAGTGTTGGGCATGAGGCGACCTCCCGGAGCATGCGGCCGCACGACGCGGAAGGCCGGCGGCACGAGATGAACGGGGGAAGCCGTGTGGCGCACCATACGGAGGGGGTCTCACACGGTGGTGGCGAGCACCTGGGTCGAGTGTTGCCGCGCAGGTAGGCTCCGGGCATGGCCGACGTCACGATCTACCACAACCCGAATTGAAACTCTTCCAGCAATGCCGTGAGCATTGCCCAGGAACTCGGGGTCGACGCCGACGTGGTGCTCTACCTGAAGACACCGCCCGACGCAGCCACGCTGCGCAGCATCATCGGGAAGCTGGAGGATCCGGCCACCGACCTGGTGCGCCGCGACAGCCTGTGGAAGAGGCTGGGCCTCACCGAGGCCGACGCAGCGACCGACGATCAGGTGGTCGAGCTGCTCGTGCGGCACAAGCAGCTGCTGCAGCGACCGCTGCTCGTGACGGCCGAGAAGGCCATCATCGGTCGTCCCAAAGATCGTGTGCGCGAACTGCTGAGCTGACTCGGTGACCGTCAGCGTCGACGCGATCGGCCGCCGATGGCCTGCAGCACCAGCAGCAGCAGCACGGCGCCGACCGCCGCGACCAGGATCGACCGAATGTCGAACTCGTTGGCGATGCCCTTCTTGCCGGCGGCCTGCATGAGTGCGCCACCGATGAGCGCGCCCAGCACGCCCACCACCACCGTGTACAGGCAGCCGCTCTTGTCGTCGCGCACGATCCAGCGCGCCAGGAGGCCCGCGACGAGGCCGACGATGATCCATGCCAGGAAGTTCATACGACCACGCTAACGCTGCGCCGTGGGCGCGCCGGCGTGGCGGTGGAACACGAGGTCGCCGTCGTCGAACGAACCGATCGGCCGCCACGACACCGGCTCGCGCTGGAAGCCCACCCGCTCGAGCAGACGGATCGAGGCGAGGTTGTCCGGATGCACCGCGGCCCACTGCTCAGCGACCGACAACTCGTCGGCCACGTGACCGACGAGCCAGCGGACGCCCTCCGTGGCGTAGCCGCGGCCGGCGAACGCAGGACCGAAGACGTACGCCACCTCTGCCCACTCGCCGTAGGTGGTGGCCTCGAGGCGGCCGAGCATCGCGCCGTCCGACGATCGACGCACTGCGAAGTTCCACCACCGCTCGTCCGGCCAGTCCGGGCCCGGACCCGTGGTCAGGCGATCGATCCGCTCGTGCAGCGCTGCCGCGGTCGTGACATCGGGCCCGCCGATGAACGCGCCGACCGACTCGTGATCGAGCGCGGCCACCAGCTCCTCGGCATGCTCGTGCGCGAGCGGCTCGATCGTGAGTCGTTCCGTGTGCCACATCGCGGCGAGTCTGTCGCACCCCGGCGCCGGGCGCCATGGAGAGTCGGCAGTGCGCGCATATCCGGCTCTCCGATCGGTGAGGGCCGGGCGTAGTGTCGGACGTCGTGGGGAAACGGGCCGAGGGGAAGTCAGCACCGACGCCCGGCGCCGGAGGTTGGGGGCTGCTCCGGGCGATGCTGCGCGAGCAGCGCAGTGGCCTCGCCGCGGGAGTGGCCGTGGGTCTGCTGTGGAGCGCCGGCAAGGTGACGGTGCCGAAGTTGACGAGCCTCGCGGTGGACCGCGCCGTGCTCGGCACCGGCTCGCTGCTGTTCTGGTCGCTCATCATCGCCGCGGTCGCGGTGATCGCCGGCATCTTCACCGCGTGGCGTCGTTGGTTCGCGTTCCGCGAGAGCCGGCTCACCGAGACGAAGCTGCGCGAGCAACTGTTCGCACACATCATGCGCCTGCACGTGGCGTACCACGACCGCACGCAGACCGGCCAGTTGATGAGTCGCGCGTCGAGCGACCTGCTGCAGATCCAGGGCTTCGTGGTGATGATCCCCATCACGGCATCGAACCTGATGATGGTGGCCACGATCGTGGTCATCCTGGCGGTGCAGCAGCCGCTGCTCGCCCTCGTCGCGCTCGCGCCGCTGCCGCTGCTGAACGTGCTCGCCACTCGATTCTCGCGACGCATCCATCCCGCCGTGCTGGCGGTGCAGGCCGAGCAGGCGCAGCTGGCGACGGTGGTCGAGGAGGCCGTCAGCGGTGTGCGCGTGGTGAAGGGCTTCGGTGCCGAAGGGGTCACCGCCGACCGCCTGCGGGTGGAGGCCGACGACATCCGCCGTGTGTCGCTGCAATCGGCGAAGATCCGCAGCTCGTTCCTGCCGGCGCTCGACCTGCTGCCCAACATCGGCCTCATCGCGGTGCTCGCCGTCGGTGGCCATCGCGTGCTCGACGGTCGGATGACCCCTGGCGAGATGCTCGAGTTCATGCAGTACATCGGGTTGCTGATCTTCCCGCTGCGCAACCTCGGCATGACCGTGGCCTTCGGCCAGCGTGCCGCGGCGGCACTGCTGCGGGTGAACGAAGTGCTCTCCACCACTCCGGCGGTCGCCAACGCGCCCGAACCGATCGCGCTGCCTTCCTCGTCGAGTGACGGGCTCGGCGCCGTGCACTTCCGTCACGTGCAGTTCGGGTACGACCCCGCGGCCCCGGTGCTGCGCGACTTCGACCTCACCATTCCCGCCGGTGCATCGGTGGCCGTGGTGGGAGCCACCGGCAGCGGCAAGAGCACGCTCGCTCGACTGCTCATCCGGTTCTACGACGTCGACGACGGCTCCATCTCCATCGACGGTGTCGACGTGCGCGACCTCACGCTCGCCGACCTGCGGCACGCCGTGGCCATCGTGTTCGAGGACACGTTCCTCTTCCACGACACGGTTGCCGCGAACGTCGCGTTCTCGCGACCCGACGCGTCGCATCACGACATCGAGGCCGCCGCCCGGCTGTCGGGCGCGCACGACTTCATCATGCGGCTGCCCGAGGGGTACGCCACGTTGCTCGGCGAGCGTGGGTTTTCGCTGAGCGGTGGTCAGCGGCAACGCATCGCGCTGGCCCGCGCGATCCTCGCCGACCCGCGGGTGCTGGTGCTCGACGATGCCACCAGCGCCGTCGACCCGTCGAAGGAGCACGAGATTCGCGAGGCGATGGCCACCGTGATGCAGGGGCGCACCACGATCGTCATCGCGCACCGGCCGGGCACCATCGCACTCGCCGACACCGTGGTCCTCCTCGACGACGGTCGTGTCGTGGCCACCGGCACTCACGACGAGCTGCTCGCGACCAGCGAGCGCTACCGGGCCGTGCTGGCGGCGCTGTCGGAGCTCGACGAGGTCGATGCCGATGCCGACGCGGATGCCGACGCTGCGGGGGTGAGCTGACCGTGTGGGCCGCCGGTGCGGTGAGCGACGAGGACAAGCTGGATCGCGCGGAGACCAGCCGCGTGCTGCGCCGGTCGTTGCAGTTCGCGCAGCCGTACCGGCGCACCATCTGGTGGGCCATCGGCCTGGTGTCGGTGTCGGCGCTGTGCACCGTCGCCGGCCCGGTCTTCGTGAAGACGGGCCTCGATCACGGCATCGCCGACGGCGACGCGAGCGCGCTCAACCTCTCCGTCGCGGGGTTCATCACCATCGTCGTCATCGGCTACTTCGTGGCCCGTGCGCAGCAGTTGGCCATCAACCGCGCGGGTGAGGGTTTTCTGCGCGACCTGCGGGTCACCGTTTTCGACCGGCTGCAGGCGCAGTCGATGGCGTTCTTCGATCGCAACAAGGCCGGTGTGCTGGTGTCGCGCATGACCGCCGACATCGAGAGCATGGGCGAGCTCATCCAGTGGGGTCTGCTGCAGTTCGTGGGCGCCGGCCTGCTGCTGGTGATGACGCTCGTGCTGATGACCGCGCTCAGCTGGCAGCTCACGCTCGTGGTCGTGCTGTTCGTGGCGCCCATCCTGGGCCTCGCATCGGCGAAGTTCCAGCGCCTCTCCAACGGCGCCTACCTCGACGTACGCGAACGGGTCGGCACCAACCTGTCGAACCTGCAGGAGGGCATCACCGGGGTGCGTGTCATCCAGGCCTACGGGCGCGAGGCCGAGACGCAACGCCGCTTCGTGCTCTCCAACCGAGCGCTCTACAAGTCGCACCTGCACAGCGTGAAGATCAGCACGTGGTACTTCGGCCTGGTCGAGTGGTCGGGCATCGTCAGCATCGCCCTCATCGTCGGCGTCGGCGGCGTGCTGGTGCGCAACGACACGGTCGGCTTCGGCACAGTCGCCGCCTTCGTCCTGCTGCTGGCCAACCTGTTCGAGCCTGTGCAGCAGCTGTCGCAGCTGTACAACACGGTGCAGAGCGCGGCCGCGTCACTGCACAAGCTGTACACACTCATCGACGCGGTGCCCGACGTGGCCGAGCACCCGAAGGCGGTACCGCTGCCCGCGGTGGGAGTGCTGGAAGCGCACCACATCACCTTCGCCTACGAGGGCGCGGATCGACCCGCGCTCAGCGAGGTGAGCCTCGCGGTCGCACCGGGCGAACGCCTCGCGCTGGTCGGCCCGACCGGCGCGGGCAAGAGCACGTTGGCGAAGCTGCTCAGCCGGCTCTACGACCCCACGCAGGGCAGTGTCACGTTCGGTGAGGTCGACCTGCGGCTGGCATCACTGGCCTCGCTGCGCGAGCGCGTGGTGGTGGTGCCGCAGGAGGGGTTCCTGTTCGGTGGCACCATTCGCGACAACATCCGCATCGCTCGCCCGCAGGCCACCGACGGCGAGGTGGCGTCCGCGCTGCAGGCCATCGGCGTGCTCGAGCGTTTCGAGGAGTTCCCCGAAGGGCTCGAGACCGAGGTGCGCGAGCGTGGGTCGCGTCTCTCCGCGGGCGAACGGCAGCTGGTGTCGTTGGCCAGGGCCGCGCTGGTCGACCCCGCGGTGCTGGTGCTGGACGAGGCCACCAGCAACCTCGACCCCGGCACCGAAGCCGTGGTGGAGCAAGCGCTCGAACGGCTGATGGAGGGCCGCACGGTGATCGTGGTCGCGCACCGGTTGAGCACCGTGCGGCGGGCGGACCGCATCGCGGTGATCGACCACGCACGCCTCACCGAACTCGGAACGCACGACGAGCTGGTGGCGCGTGGCGGCCGCTATGCCGCGCTGGCCGAGGCCTGGGCACGCTCGCAGCCTGCGGCGGAGGGTTCCGCAGGCCGCTGACGGGTCAGGCGCGGTCGAAGATGAGCACGAACTCGAGCAGTCCGTTGTCCTCGGTGGCGATGGTGGCCACCGATGGATTCGGGATGCCGTAGTCCGCGAAGATCACCGGGATGGTGCCGAACACGCCGACGCGTCCGTTGTCGAACGTGGCTTCCACCTCGAACGTGACCGAGTTGGTGGTGCCACGCAACGTCAGGTCGCCGGTGGCGCTGGCGGTGATGGTGGTGCCGTCGGTGGGCACCTGCTGGAAGTCGATCGGCTGGGTGAGCACGAACGTGGCGGTGGGGAACGTTGCGACATCCATGATGCGGCCGTTGAACTGGCCGTCGCGGCGCGACTCGTCGCTCTTGAACGTGGTCATGTCGACGGTGAAGTCGCCCGCCGACACGACGGTGCCGTCGATCGTGAACGTGCCGGTGACGGCCTGCGTGCGCCCGTTGGCGGTGGTGTCGAAGCCGTTGATGCTCTCGTCGACGCGGTAGCCGACCTCGGAGCCGGTGGAGATGACCCAGTCGCCGTTCACACCGTCGACGGAGGGGGCGACGGTGGCACCAGGCTCGGTGGTGGCCGGGTCGGAGCCGGGCGTGGACTCGGTGGGGTCGGGCGCGACGGTGGTGGTGAGCCGCTCCTTCACGTCGCTGCTGTCGAACTCCTCGTCGGCCTTGTTGATGACCTTGGCGTAGATCAACGAGGCGCCGAGCACGACCACGACGAGGCCGACGAGTCCGATGACGATCTTCTTCCAGTGCTGCTGCATGGGTGTCCTTACGTCGGGGGTCGCGGAACGGTTCGCAGGATGATTGCACACGCAACGATTCCGTCGACGGCAGGACGGAGAACAGGATGAGTCAGGTCGGTGCGTGCGTCGTCAGTGCCGCGAGGTCGGCGGGGCTGAGCGCTGCTGCAGGGCAATACGATCGTCGGCATCGGGCGGTGTGCCCGTGAGCGACCGACAGGCCGACGACGCGAAGGACTGATCGACGCGGCAGACTTGCCGCCATGACTGCAACCGTGCTGATCGCCCGCGCCACTCCCAAGAACGTCGACGCCGTCGGCGTGCCCGTCGCCACCACCGGCCCGGTGCCGCGTTCGCTCGGCCTCAACCGAGCCGCACTCGCCGCGGTCGGCTTCGAGGGCAAGGTGGGCCAGACGCTCGTCATTCCGGCAGCGAGCCACACGCAGATCGCGGTCGGCATCGGCGAGCCCGGGTCGCTCACCCCGAGCACGCTGCGCACTGCGGCTGCAGCCACCGTTCGCGCCGCCGGCAAGCGCGCGGTGGTGGCCACCAACCTCGCCGATCTCGACGGTGTCGATGCCGCGAAGGCCGCGCAGGCAGTCGTCGAAGGTGGCCTGCTCGGCTCGTACCGCTTCGCCGGCATCAAGAAGACGCCCAACACCAGCTCACTCACCGATCTCGTGCTCGTCGTCGGCGGTGCACGTGCGAACGCTGCAGCGGTGGGTGCCGAGCGTGGGCGGGTCACGGCTGCGGCCGCGTGCCTCGCCCGCGATCTCGCCAACACGCCGCCCGGTCACATGACAGCCCGGCACATGGCCGAGAAGGCTGTCGAAGTCGCCCGCGAGAACGGGCTCACCATCGAGGTGTTCAACCGCGACCAGCTCGCGGCCATGGGGTGCGGTGGCATGCTCGGCGTCAACCAGGGCAGCACCGAACCGCCGCGGATGGTGCGCCTCACCTACACGCCGCGCAACCCGGTCGGTCACCTCGCGCTGGTCGGCAAGGGTGTCATGTACGACTCGGGTGGCCTCAGCCTCAAGCCCAGCGACGGCCAGATCGCGATGAAGATGGACATGAGCGGAGCGGCCGCGGTGCTGTCGGCAATGGGCACCTTGAAGGCGCTGAAGTGCAAGGCGAAGGTCACCGGCTACCTGATGTGCACCGACAACATGTTGGGCGGCAACGCGGTCAAGCTCGGCGACGTGCTCACGTTCCGCAACGGCAAGACCAGCGAGATCCACAACACCGATGCCGAGGGCCGTCTGGTGCTGGCCGACGGCCTCTCGCTGGCGGTGGAAGACGCGCCCGACGCCATCGTCGACATCGCCACGCTCACCGGTGCGTGCATGGTCGCGCTCGGCACGAAGATGGCCGGCGTCATCGGCAACGACCAGCCGTTCATCGACAAGGTACGCGCCGCGTCGGCCACCACCGACGAAGCCGTGTGGCAGCTGCCGCTGGAGAAGGGCTACCGCAAGCTGCTCGACAGCACCGTCGCCGACATGCGCAACATCGGCGGCCCCCACGGCGGTGCCATCACTGCCGCGCTGTTCCTGAGCGAGTTCGTCGGCGACGTGCCGTGGGCGCACCTCGACATCGCCGGCCCGATGGCCGTCGACGCCGACGACGCGTGGCTCAGCAAGGGCGCCACCGGGTTCGGCACCCGACTGCTCATCGAGCTCGCCACCTCCTTCGCCAAGTAGCCGCTCGGGTCAGCTGCGAGCCAGCGAAGTCGCGATGGCCTCCACCGCTGCGGCGGGCGAGACGCCCACCGCGAGCAGCTGCCGTTCGACCACCTCCGGGTCGTCGCCGGCGGCCATCATCACGTCGGCCAGGGCGATGCCTCGCTCCAGGTCGCTGATCGAGAACTCGCGCACCTTCCACTGCTCGTGCATCGCCTGCAACTGCGGCGGCATGCGCGAGAGGTGGCGCGCCGCGACGGGTGGCACTCGCCGGCGCACGGCCAGTCCGCCGGGCAACGGCTGTGCCACGCCGAACAGCGTGCAGCGGTGCAACGCGCGGGCGAACGAGTTCGAGGTGCCGGCCGAGTACGCGAGGCCGAGCATGCTCGCCGTTTGACCGAGGTCGAGCTCGTAGCCGAGCGGGTAGCGATCGAAGCCGGTGACCAGCCGGCGAAGTGTCCAGGTCGCAGTCGGCCCGAGCACGTTCAGCCAGAACAGTTCGACGTAGTGCGAGCGCACGTCGTGACCGACGGCGTCGACCACCGGGTCGTGCCAGGGCACCACCATCACGGTGGTCTCCTCGGGTGCGAGCAGCAGCGGTTCGATCGGCATGTGGGGACCCCCGGCGGGTGAGCGGAAACGGCGGAGGAAGTCGCTGTGGGTACTGGGTGCACCGAGATCCAGGAACCGGCAAGATCCGACCGCGGCCGACCGCGGCCGACCGTCCACCGCCGTCCTTCCGCCGTCCTTCCCGTTCCACGTCATCGCTCCAACGAGGATTGCTCGCTCCAGCCATGACACAAAGGCCGAAGTCCGGGAGTGGACGACGCGCCCGGATCCCGGCTTCGACCGTCCTCGTCATGGTCGGAACGAGGATTGCTCGCTCCAGCCATGACACAAAGGCCGAAGTCCGGGAGGGGACGACGCGCCCGGATCCCGGCTTCGACCGTCTTCGTCATGGTCGGAACGAGGATTGCTCGCTCCAGCCATGACACAAAGTCGAAATCGGATGGAGTGGGGCTCGCGAGGCGAGGGTGGGGCGTGGCGTCGTAGGGTTCGGGACATGACGCCGGAGCTCGAGCAGGCCAGCAGGTGGGTGGCCGAGGCCACTCGCATCGTGGTGCTCAGCGGCGCCGGGTTGTCGACCGACTCGGGCATCCCTGACTTCCGCGGGCCGAACGGCCTGTGGACGAAGAACCCCGACGCGGAAAAGGCATCGACCCTGCAGAACTACCTGGCCGACCCCGCATTGCGCGCGCGGGCATGGCAGAACCGGGTCGCGGCTCCGGCGTTCAGCGCTCGACCCAACGCCGGACACCGCGCGCTGGTCGAGCTCGAGCGACGCGAGCAGTTGCTGGCCGTGGTCACGCAGAACGTCGACGGGTTGCACCAGTCGGCGGGTCACGACCCGAGCAGGGTGATCGAGGTGCACGGCACCGTGCACTGGTCGCGGTGCTGGGGCTGCAACGACCGGCGCCCGATGCAGGAGATGCTCGATCGGGTGCGCGGCGGCGAGGCCGACCCGCCGTGCGAGCTGTGCGGGGGAGTGATCAAGAGCGACACCATCCTGTTCGGCCAGAACCTGGTGCCGCACGTCATCGACGCGGCAATGACGGCGGCCGAGCGCTGCGACCTGGTGCTGGCCGTCGGGTCCTCGCTGTCGGTGTTCCCCGCGGCGAACGTGGTGCCGCGAGCGAAGAGCGCGGGAGCCCGCGTGGTCATCGTCAACGGCGAGCCGACGAAGATGGACCGGTTCGCGGATTCGGTGCTCATCGGGCAACTCTCCGAACTGCTGCCGGCGCTCGTCGGAACCCGCGTGGACACCCCGTGACGAATCCTGACTGATCCGGTAGGCTTTCCGTCATGGCTACCTTCCGCGACCTTCTCGCCGCCGCCAAGGCGCAGATCATCGAAGTCGACACGGCCGGCGCCGCCGAGCAGATCGCCAAGGGTGCGATCGTGCTCGACGTGCGTGAGCCCGACGAGTACGACCAGGGCGCGCTGCCCGACGCCATCCACATCCCGCGTGGTCACCTCGAGGCGCAGATCGAGAGCAAGCTGCTCGACAAGCACGCGCAGGTCGTCGTGTACTGCGCCGGTGGCGTCCGCAGCGCGTTCGCCGCGAAGACCCTCGCCGACCTCGGCTACACCGACGTGGTGTCGGTGGCCGGCGGGTTCGGCAAGTGGAAGGACGAAGGGCGCCCGTGGAAGACCCCGGTCACCCTCACCGCCGAGCAGCGCAACCGCTACCAGCGTCACCTGCTGCTGCCCGAGGTGGGCACCGCGGGTCAGGCCAAGCTGCTGGAGAGCAAGGTGCTCCTGCTCGGCGCCGGCGGCCTCGGCTC
>JAUXQB010000023.1 GCA_030685215.1 Actinomycetota bacterium | reverse complement strand
CGGCTGCCACTCGGATGGTCGTGTGGCACTCGGACGGGGGCTGGACGCGGAAGTGGCCCGCCCCCGGAGGGACGGGCCACTGTGCCGGTGAGAACCGAGTGGGTCAGCTCTCGAATTCGGTGATCAGCTCGCCGACGTCGGTGAAGGTGCCCGAACCGTCTGCGGCCACGGCGTACTGACGCACGACGAGGCTCTCGGCCAGGTAGGGATCCTCCTCGCCGTTCATCGTGAAGACCACGCCGTCGATGCCGAGTGTGGGCTCGTAGCTGAAGTTGCGGGCTGCGTTGATGATGGACGCCTGGGTGAGACCCTCGGGCGAGGCAGCGGCCTGGATGAGGATGGCCACGGTGACTTCAGCAGTGGTCCAGCCGGCGGCGGCGGTCGCTGCCACGGCACCCTGGCCTTCGGCCTCCATGAACGCCAGGTACTCGGCGACTTCCGGCACTTCAGCGTTGGCCGGATCGACCACGTCGATGAGGTTGCCGGAGGTGTACAGGCCGTTGGCCGCAGCGCCGGAGGCGCCGAGGATGAGGCTGCTGGCGCAGGTGTTGGTGAGGAACACGGCCGGGGTCCAGCCGGCGTTGGCCGCCTTCGCCTTGTCGACCTCGGTGAGGAAGCTGATGCACTGGGCACCCAGCGGCACGGCCATGATCACGTCGGGCGCCTCGGCGGCGATGTTGGTGATCTGCGCGACCGGCGGGGCCGAGTCGGTGGCCTCGATGGTCTCCTCCGACACGATGGTGATGCCGTACTCATCGGCGATCTCCGTGAACGCATCGACGTAGACCTGGCCGAACTCGTTGTTCACGTGGAACAGCGACACGGTGGCGCCATCGGGGTACAGCTCTGCGATCTGCGCGGCGTAGATCTTCGACTCGACCGTGTACGGGGCCAGCTGGCCGGTGGTCCACGGGTAGCCCGCCACGTCGCCCCATGCCGGCGAACCGGTGAGTGCGGCGAGCTGCGGGATGCAGTTGTCGTTGAGCGTGCCGCGGACCGCGGCGTTGTTCGGCGAGCCGATGATGCCGGAGAAGATGTTGACACCGGAATCGATGAGCTTCGAGACAGCGCCGGGGGTGAGCTCGGCGTTGTACTGGTCGTCCTCGATGGCCACCTCGATGGTGACGCCGTCGAGCAGGTTGTTCTCGTTGGCGTACTTGATGTAGGCCTCGAAGCCAGCCTTCACCGGGGCGAAGGCGGCGGCAGCAGCACCACCCGACAACGGCATGGCCGAGCCGATCTTGATGGTGCCCTCGATGGGCGCGTTCGCAGCGTCGGGATCGACGCAGGCTTCGGTGTCGACTGC
>JAUXQB010000283.1 GCA_030685215.1 Actinomycetota bacterium | reverse complement strand
ACGAGCCGAGCGACGTGCAACCCACCGCGACACAGGTGTCGGTGACCGACATGCCCTGGCGCAGCAACGCCTTCGCACGCTCGATGCGGCGAGTCATCAGGTAGGAGTACGGCGTCTCGCCGTACGCGGCGCGGAACTTGCGCGAGAAGTGCGCCGGCGACATGAGCGCCGCTCGCGCCATGGCGGGCACGTCGAGTGGCTGTGCGTACTCGCGATCCATCAGGTCGCGCGCCCGGCGCAGGTGCGCGAGGTCGGCGAGTTCCTCCGGCGTCATGGACGTCGAAGGTACCACGGGGGCTCCGCGGGTCGACCCGGCCGCGTGTGCGCACTTCCGCTCGGTATGCGGGCGAAAGTGCTCAGACGCTCCGCGGGTCGACCCGGCCCGCGTGTGCGCACTTCCGCTCGGTATGCGGGCGAAAGTGCTCAGACGTGGGCGGGTGCGGTCGCCGGGATGCCTGCACGCTCAGTCGCGTCGTGCCTGGTCAGAGCACCGCAACTACCTTGTCACACCCTTTTGCGACACTGATCGCATGGCCCACAGCACACACCCCACCACGGCCCCCGAGCAGCTGGCGCTGCTGTCGCCGGGCGACGTGTCACTCCAGTTCCGTCTCGATCAGCGCACGCGCGAGCGTGGGCTGGCCCACATCGCCGCCATCAAGGCGCAGTTGGCAGCCAAGGCCGAAGCCCGCCAGGCCGACGCAGCACCTGCCGTCACCCGTCCCAGCGTCCCGGTCCGCCGGGCGGCCTGATCAGCTCGCGCTCGGCGCCAGCGCCTTCACGGCATCCCAATGCTTGAGATCGGGGTCGAGCGGCAGGATCGCCAGCGAGGTGGTGGTCACGCCGTTGTCGAAGTAGCGCTGGATGGTGGCCCGGCACTGCTCGGGCGAGCCGTGCACGATCAACTGGTCCACCACCTCGTCGGGAATGGCGGCGAGCGCGGCCTTGCGGTCGCCGGCCTTCCACGCGTCCCACATGCCCTGCAGCGCCGGCCCACGGCCCAACCACTCCTGGAATGCGGCGTACACGGGCACGTTCATGTAGGCGGCAATGGCGAAGCGGGCGCTGGCGCGCACCACCTCGGCGTTCTCGCTGGGGCAGCAGAAGATGCGCGCGACGATCTCCTTCTCCACGCCGCCCGCAGCGTCGCGCACCACGCCGGCCACCTGCGGCACGTCGTCGGCGCCGAGCCAGTTGATGATCGCGCCGTCGCCTTCGCGGGCGGCCAGCTTCAGCATCCCCTCGCGCAATGCGGCCACCAGGATGGGTGGCGTCTGCTCGGGCCGCACGCCGAGGCGGAAGCCGTTCACCTCGAACGTGTCGTAGCTCTTCGCCACCTTCTCGCCGCTGAACGAGTCGCGCAGGAACCGCACCACGTCGCGCACCTTCTTGTACGGCTCCACGAACGGCACGCCGTTCCACCGCTCGACGATCACGTTGCTGCTGCTGCCGATGCCGATCGCGAACCGGCCCGGCGCCGCATCGGCCAACGAGGCCACGCACTGCGCGAAGCAGGCAGGAGAGCGGGTGTAGGCGGGAATGATCGCGGTGCCCAGTCGCAGCCGTGGCTCCCAGGCGGCGGCCAGCGCCAACGGCGTGAACCCGTCGGCGCCGTCGCTCTCCGCCGACCAGATGTCGGTGTACCCCATGTCGGCCAGCTCGCCCAGCTTCTCGCGATGTGTGTGCAGTGGGCCGGGCAGCGGCACGGTCATCCCCGGTCGAATCGGCATGCTCATCGGTGGTTCCCCTTCACTCTCACGAACGTGGTCTCGCGAACGCTCAACTCTTCCAGAAACGAACGATGCAGCTCTGGCTGGCGGTGGCCAGCAGCGTGCCGTCCTCCGCGAACATGTGCACCAGCCCGTGACCGAAGCCGCGCTCCACCGCGTGCACACGGATGTCGAGCAGCACCCACTCGGTGGGCACCAGGTGCACCACGCGCAGCGTGTTGTCCAGGCTGTTGCCGCCACCGATCACGCCCAGCGCTTGGCCCACGCCCATCGGCACGAAGTCGCCGAGCACCGCGAGGGCGGTGGCATCCACGCCATCGAGCACGTCGGGAATGCGCGCCCACATCAGCACCTGGCCATCGCTGGGCTCGCCCTTCAGCGAGTCGAGCGGGCGGCCCTTCACCATTCGCTGTTCGAGTCGCTCGTTGATCGTGCCGTCGATCGGATGGCGGTGGGGGCGCACCACGCCGGCATCAGGTCCGGGCACGTCGGGCATCTGCTCCCACTGCCCGCGCATCTCCATCGGCCGGTTGCCGAGCGCTGCGTTCACGGTGAGGATCTCGCGATTGCCCACGTGACACACCGCCCGCGCCTGCGTGATCTGGTGCCCTTCTACGGCGATGGTCACGTCGACGTCCATCACTTCGCCGGGCTTCGCGTACGACAGGTACTGGGCCGTCGCCCACACCACCTCGCGCCCGCTGGTGCCTTCCATCGCGGAGATCGCGGCACCGAGGCCACAGCCGCCGAACAGGAAGCCGCCGGTGGTGGCCAGTGACGGGGTCACCTCCATCGACCAGCGGTAGGGGTTGTGGCTCTGTTGCAGGCCGAGGAACGATCGTGAGTCCATGTGCGTCCGACTCTAGGTGGATCGACGTTCCACCCGCGTGCCGATGGAGCAGCGGTTCCACCTCGGCACACTGGGTGTCATGAAGTACGCATTTCGGTACGACGGACTCGGCGGAGCCATCGTCAGAGCAGTCGCCATGGGTCCCCGGTTCAGCAGCATCGAGGTCACCGACACCACCCTGCGGGTGCGCATGGGATGGGGCTTTCGGGCGACCATCCCACGTGCCTCCATCACCTCCGTGGCAGCCGACCCGCGGCGCATGTTCAGTCGTGGCGCGCACGGGTGGCGCGGCCGTTGGCTGGTCAACGGATCCGGAAAAGGCCTGGTCACGATCACCATCGACCCGCCCACGCGCGGGTTCGTGATCGGCTTCCCGATTCGGCTGCGAACGCTGACAGTGAGCGCAGCAACGCCAACCGAACTCATCACCGCCCTCGCCGCTACCATGCCCACGGCGTGATCGAACGGAGCCACACGTGAATCAGAATGCCAGCTACACCCACCACCGCGCTGGCGTGATCAGCGTCGAAGCGGTCGAAGCGCCGGAGGTCGTCACCTCCGACTGGATCGACGAGCAGCTGGCACCCACGTATGCACGCTGGGGCCTTCGCCCGGGACTGCTGGCCGAGCTGGCCGGCATCAAGGAGCGCCGCTGGTGGCCCGAGGAGGTCACGTTCGACCAGGCGGCGGCCATGGCCGGCCGCAAGGCCATCGAGGCATCGGGGGTCGACCCGAGCGAGATCGGCATGCTCATCTCCACGTCGGTGTGCAAGCACCACCTCGAGCCGTCCATCGCCTGCGCGGTGCACCACCAGCTCGGCCTCAGCACTGCCTGCATCAACTTCGACCTGGCCAACGCATGCCTCGGATTCATGAACGCCATCCACATCGCGTCCACCGCCATCGACGCCGGCTTCATCAAGTACGCCCTCATCGTCGATGGCGAAGGCAGCCGCACCACGCAGCTCGCCACCATCGCCCGCCTGCAGGGCCCCGACGCGCTGGTCACCGACGTGTTCGACGAGTTCGCCTCGCTCACGCTCGGGTCGGGTGCCGCGGCCATGGTGCTCGGCAACCTCGACGACCACCCCGACGCGCACCGCGTGGTGGGCGGTGGCGCCCGAGCGGGCACCGAGCACCACACGCTGTGCGTCGGCGACCTGGAGAAGATGACCACCGACACCAAGCGCCTGCTGGAAGCCGGGCTCGACCTGGCCGAGGCCGCCTGGACCGACCCGGCCATCGAGCTGCTCGGCTGGCGGAAGGGCATCGATCACTACATCGTGCACCAGGTGAGCTCGGTGCACACCCGCCTCATCTGCGAGCGCCTGCACCTCGACCCGGCGAAGGTGCCGCTCACCTATCCCACGCTGGGCAACGTCGGACCCGCGGCCATTCCCATCACGCTCGCCGGCCACCAGAGCAAGATCGCCGCCGGCGACCGCGTGCTGTGCCTGGGCATCGGCTCCGGGCTCAACACGAGCGTTACCGAGATCGTGTGGTGAGTGCCGCTGGGCAGCTGCCCACGGCAGCTCAGTGGCAGCACTGGGGCGTCGACCCCGAGTGGTCGCGGCGCATCGACGTGGCCGGCGCCGACGGCACCCACACCTGGCACGTGCTCGAGCACGGTCCCGCGGAGCCCCTCGGCACCATCGTGTGCGTGCACGGCAACCCCACCTGGTCGTACCTCTGGCACCGAGTGCTCGGGCGGCTGGGCGAGCGCTACCGCGTGGTGGCCGTCGACCAGCTCGGCATGGGCTTCTCGGACCGCGTCGGACGGCGCGGCTACGCACAGCGCGTCACCGACCTCGGCGACGTGATCGACGCACTGGAGATCGACGGACCGCTCGTCGTCGTCGGCCACGACTGGGGTGGCGCGATCTCGATGGGCTGGGCGGTCGAGCATCCCGATCGCCTCGCCGGACTGGTGCTGTGCAACACAGGCATCGCCGTGCCCGCGGGCCGCAAGGCACCGTCGCTCATCCGTCTCGCGGCAGCCGGTCCCCTCACCGATCTCTCCTGTCGCCGCACGCGTACGTTCGTCGACGGCACGCTCGCCCTGTCGTGGAGGCGCATCGACAAGGCCGCTCGCCAGGCATACCGCGCGCCGTATCGCTCCGCCGAGCGGCGCGCCGCCATCGCCGACTTCGTCGCCGACGTGCCGTTCGATCCGTCCCACCCTTCGGCTGCCGCTCTGAGCGGCGTGGCCGATCGGCTGACAGGCCTCTGCGCACCGACGCTGCTGGTATGGGGCGCCGCCGACCCGGTGTTCGACGACTCGTTCGCACTCGACCTGGCGGCTCGCATTCCGCACGCCGATCAGCACCGTTTCGCCGGCATCGGCCACCTCGCACCACAAGAAGCCGATGTCGCCGGCGTGATCGAATCGTGGCTGAGCGAGCGACTCGAGCACCCGCGATCGTCCGATGTCGCGAGTGAAGTCGGCGACGCGATCGAGCGCCACTACGCACCGGGCTGGGCGGCCCTCGACGCGCTGGCCGACAGCGAGGCACTCGCGTACGTCGACGGCGCCACGGGAGAACGCACCTCGTTCAAGGAACTGCACCGACGCATCACTGGCATCGCGGCCGGTCTCCACGAGATGGGCCTGCAGCCCGGCGACCGGGTCGCGATGCTCACGCCACCCAGCGTGGATCTGGTCGCTGCCGTCTACGGCGTGTGGCGCGCCGGTGGTGTCACCGTCGTCGCCGACCGCGGCCTCGGTCTCGGGGGCCTCGGGCGAGCCGTCCGCGGCGCGCAGGTGCAGTTCGTCATCGGTCCACCGGCAGCCCTCGCGGCTGCGCGCACACTGCGCTGGGCGCCGCGCGCTCGCACCATCGCGGTCG
>JAUXQB010000281.1 GCA_030685215.1 Actinomycetota bacterium | reverse complement strand
TCGCCCTGCTCGGCGAAGGTGGGGGCGCGCCGGCGGTTCGACGCGAACTTGGCGTTGCCACGGCCGCCACGGCCACCGCCTGCCGCCAACCAGCGGTCGCCATGGTTGGCCAGGTCGGCGAGCAGTTCGCCGGTGTGGAGGTCGAGCACCACCGTGCCCTCGGGCACCATGACCTCGAGGTCCTTGCCACGCTTGCCGTGCTGGTCCTTGCCCATGCCGTGCACGCCGTCGGCACCGCGGCGGTGCGGGTGGTCGCGGAACGCGAGCAGCGAGGCCACGTTGCGACTGGCCACCAGCCACACGTCGCCGCCCTTGCCGCCGTCGCCGCCGTTGGGACCGCCGAACGCCACCGGCCCCTCACGACGGAACGAGACGCAGCCCGCGCCGCCGTCACCGCCACGTACGTTGAGTTGTGCCTCGTCGACGAATCCGCTCATAGAACCCTCAGAGGCTACCGGCAACCCCGCCGAGCAGCCGGAACCCGCGTTCCGGCCGCGACGATCGACCGGCCAGTACCCTTCGGTGAATGGCAGGGATCGACGAGCGAGCCGAGCGCTGGGCCAGCACCATGGCCGGCCACCGGGTGGGCGACGTCGCCCTCGCGCACGCCGATTCGTGGGCCGGCAGCGGCAGTACGGTGCAGTACCCACGCGTGGCCCGCGAAGAGCACGAAGCCACCGCATTCGCCACCTTGGCCACCCGCTCCTCGGGTGCCGGCAACCGTGCCGTCGAGGAAGCGCCCGACGAGTGGCGCACCTGCTTCGAACGCGACCGCGACCGCATCCTGCACGCCAACGCGTTCCGGCGGCTCGCGGGCAAGACGCAGGTGTTCGTGTTCCCCGACGACCACCAGCGCACTCGGCTCACCCACGCGCTCGAAGTCGCGCAGGTCGCGTCGTCGGTCGCGCGGGCGCTCGGACTCAACGTCGCGCTCACCGAGGCCATCGCGCTCGCGCACGACTGCGGGCACGGGCCTGGCGGGCATGCCAGCGAAGACGCGCTCAGCCCCTACGTGCCGGGCGGCTTCGACCACGCCACCTGGGGTGCCGACGTCACGCTCGTGTCGCTGAACCTGTGCCTCGAGACCCTCGACGGCGTGCGCAACCACTCGTGGAGCCGCCCTGCGCCGGGTACGCCGGAAGGCGAGGTGGTCAGCTGGGCCGATCGCATCGCGTACGTGTGCCACGACTTCGAAGACGCGGTGGCCAGCGGTGTGGTTGCACCGGAGACGCTGCCCGCCCTGGTGCGCGACCGATGCGGCCTGCAGCGTCGCGAACAGCTGGGCGCGTTCATCTACGGCATGATCGACGCCTCGGCGCAGTCGGGTCGCATCGGCATGGTGACGCCGATCGCCGAAGCGCTCGCCGTGTTCCGCCGCTTCAACTACGAGAGCATCTACCTGCGGCCGGCATCCACCGCGCAGGCCGGTGCCGTCATCAGCCTGCTGCGCGCACTGGTCGAGCACTATGCGGCCAACCCGTTGCTGCTGCCCGACGTCGATGCACTCGACGGCGGCAGCGAGGCCGCGCTGCACGCGGCCGTCGCCTACGTGGGCGGCATGACCGACCGCTTCGCCTGCCGTCAGGGCGTCTCGCTGCTCGACTGGCCACTCGACCAACTCCCCCGCGGCATCGACACCCCCGTCTGAGTGCGGTCAGCGGCGTCGATGTCGTGCCAACTCCATCGGGGTTCCGTCACGTGTCTTCGATTTCGACTCCCATTGCAGCGTCGAAGCGGAGGAGCAGCGACGTCCGTCGCTGAAGAGGCAACGATGCGGTGTCCCTCCAGTGCGGGACCCGGACGGCCTGGTAAGGCTCGACGGCACCATCACCACACCGGATCGAAATCGAACACACGTGACGGAGCCCGGGGTGTCCGCTCGGTCACTCTCCCGCCGGTCGACGACCATCCCTGTGCCGCGTCATCCGGCGGGCGGCGGGCACGGCGGCCATCAGCGCCGCGGCCTTGTTGCGGCACTCGAGGTCTTCCTCGTCGGGGATCGAGTCGGCGACGATGCCGGCACCGGCCTGGAACGACGCACCGTGTGCGCCGACGAACATCGTGCGGATCGCGATGGCCGTGTCGAGGTTGCCGCTGAAGTCGACGTAACCGACGACACCCGCGTACGGCCCGCGCTTCACCGGTTCCAGCGAGTCGATGATCTCCATCGCGCGCACCTTCGGCGCACCGCTCACCGTGCCCGCCGGCAGCGTGGCGCGCAGCACGTCGATGGGCGTCTTGCCCTCGACCAGTTCGCCGCTCACCTGCGAGGTGAGGTGCATCACGTGGCTGTAGCGCTCGAGGCTCATCAGCTCCTCCACGTGCACGGTGCCGAACTTCGCCACCCGGCCGACGTCGTTGCGGGCGAGGTCGACGAGCATGATGTGCTCGGCCACCTCCTTCGGGTTCTCCTTCAGCTCGCCGGCCATGCGGCGGTCGTCGTCGTCGTCGTGACCGCGTCGGCGAGTACCGGCGATGGGGCGGCTGATCACCTTGCGGCCGAGCACCTGCACCATCGGCTCCGGCGAGCTGCCGGCGATGGTGATGTCGGGGTGGCGCAGGAAGTACATGTAGGGGCTCGGGTTCACCTGGCGCAGCACGCGGTAGAAGTCGAACGGGTCGGCCTGCAGGTCGATGTCGTAGCGCTGGGCGAGCACCACCTGGAAGATGTCGCCGGCGAGGATGTGTTCCTTGGCCACTTCCACCGCCTGCTGGTACACGCCACCGGCCATCGTGCTGCGCACGGTCGGCGCGGCCTCGCCGGGCAACGGTGGCTCGGCCGGCGGCGCGACCAACGGCTGCGACAGGCGGTCGACGGAACGCAGCACACGCTGGCAGGCCTCGTCGTAGGCGACGTCGATCTCGTCGGCGCTCATCTGCAGCACCGGCACGCTCTCGATGAGGTACACGCGTTGACGCCAGTGGTCGAACGCGGCGAGCGAGCCGATGATGCTCATCACCGCATCGGGCAGTTCGCGGTCGTCGTGCGGCGCATCGGGCAGGTGCTCGACCTCGCGCACCACGTCGTAGCCGAGGTAGCCCATGATGCCGCCCTGCAGCGGCGGCAGCTCGGGGATGATGGGCGCCCGGTACGCGGCGATGAGTGCGTCGAGCGCGGCCAGCATCCCCTGGTCGAGCGGTATGTGCGCGCTGAGGTGCTGGCCCTTCTTCTCGATGAGGCCGTCGCGCAGCTCGAAGGTGGCCACCGGGTCGTGGCCGACGAAGCTGTAGCGAGCCCAGCGTTCGCCGTGCTCGACCGATTCGAGCAGGAACCCGTCGCCGTCGCCGACGAGCTTGAGGTACGCGGCCACCGGCGTCTCCAGGTCGGCCAGCAGCTCGGCCCACACCGGCACCACCGTGTGTTCGGCCGCCAACTCGTGGAACTCGTCGCGGGCTGGCCGCATGGTGAACGGGCTCATTCGCCGGGCCCGAACGCACGGAAGAAGCACGAGTACGCGCCGGTGTGGCACGCGCCCTTGCCCTCCTGCTCCACCATGAACAGCAGCGTGTCGCCGTCGCAGTCGTAGTAGCCGGCGCGCACGAACTGTCGGTCGCCGCTGGTGTCGCCCTTGCGCCACACCTCCTGGCGGCTGCGGCTCCAGTAGACCATCCGCCCCTCGGCGAGGGTGGCGGCGAGCGTCTCGGCGTTCATCCAGGCCATCATCAGCACCGCATGCGTGGCCACGTCCTGCGCGATGACCGGGACCAGACCGTTGCTGTCGTACTTCACGGCAGCGAGCTGTTCGGGGGTGGCGAGGAGCGACACGGCGTCGGGCATGGCCGACAGCCTACGAGTCGGAGTGCGCCGCAGCCCTACAGATACAGGCCGGTGGACGCTTCGATGCGGCTGGCCGCCACGGCGTGGATGTCGCGCTCGCGCAGCATGATGTAGTCGTTACCGCCGACCTCCACCTCGTAGCGATCCTCCGGGCTGAACAGCACACGATCGCCCACTTCGGCCGTGCGCACGTTCTGCCCGAGCGCCACCACTTCCGCCCACACCAGTCGCTTCGCGAGCTGTGCGGTGGCGGGGATGAGGATGCCCGCAGTGGTGCGGCGCTCGCCGTCGCGGTCGGGGATGCGCACCAGCAGACGGTCGTTGAGCATCTTGATCGGGAGCTTGTGATCGTCCATGGCCACGTCCGGCAGGGTACCGTCAGGAGCGTTGTCGCCCCAACGGCCCCGAAGGAACCCTCATGCAACGTCGTGTCATCGCCCTCTGTGCCCTGCTGCTCGCCACCGTCGCGTGCAGCGACGACGAGAGCACCGACAGCACGTCCGTCACCACCGCCGCGCCCGGCACGCTGGCGCCCGGCGCCACGTCGCTCACCGGCGAGTCGCTGGCCCCGCAGACCACGTTCATGCCCGACTGCTCGCAGATGCCCAGCGCGGCCAGCCTGTCGGCGCAGGTTGGGGTGCCGCTCGACGAAGGTCAGGTCACCGGCGTCGGCACCTGCGAGTTCCTCGGCGTCAACGATCAGAGCCTCTCGGTGGTGCTCAGCCTGTTCACCGATCCGGCCGAACAGGCGGCGTTCCTCGACCTGCAGGCCTCGCTCGGCGCCAGCACCCCGCTGAACGACGCGGCGCTCGCCGGCGCGCTCGTGAACCCCAACTCGCTGCTGTACATCACCGCCAACAACGTCACCTACGCGGTGCAGGTGATGGTCACCGGTGGCACGCCCGCGGAGCAGCTCCCGCTCGCGACCGCCGTGCTCACCGCCTGGCTCGCGCTCTGACCAGCTGAGCCCACCTCGACGGCGGGCGACCGCTCAGGCGCGTGAACGGCGGCTGCGGCGCTCGGCGTGCTCGGTGGGTGCAGTGTTGGTGAGCGCACCGATGTGCTCGACGATGGCGTCGTGCGTGGGCACCTCGCCGGGCACGTAGGAATCGATGGCCGCACGCATCGCAGCGAGGTGTTCGGGGGTGGTGCCGCAGCAGCCGCCGACGATGCGGGCTCCGGCATCGATGGCCATCGTGGCGTACTTCGCCATCAGCTCCGGCGTGCCGGAGTAGACGATCTCGACGCCCTCGAAGTGCGGCACGCCGCAGTTGCCCTTGGTGACCAGCGCATGGGGTGCGCCCTGCATCTCGAGCAGCGTGACCAGGATGTCGGAGGCACCGACGCCGCAGTTGGCACCCATCGCGAGCGGCGCCACCGGCTCGATGGCCAGCGTGTCGGCGAGGGCACCGGGCATCAGGCCCATCATCGTGCGGCCGGCGGTGTCGAACGAGCAGGTGACCACGTACGGCATGTCGGCCTCGATGGCGGCGGTGACCGCGGCGTGCACCTCCTCGGGTGACGACATCGTCTCGATCCAGGCCACATCGGCGCCGCCGTCGCGCAGGCCACGGATCTCGTCGGCGAACGAGGCGACCGCGGCGTCGTGCGTGAGCGCGCCCATCGGTTCGAACAGTTCACCGGTGGGGCCGACGGACCCGGCCACGACGACCGGACGCGGGGCGGCGTCGGCCACCTGGCGGGCCAGTTCGGCCGCGCCCTTGGCGAGCTCGTAGGTGCGAGCCTGCGCCTGGTGCAGCTTCAACCGGTGCGGGTTGCAGCCGAAGGTGTTGGTGAGGATGATGTCGGCGCCGGCATCGACGAAGCGCTGGTGCAGCCCGGTGACCTCGTGCGGACGGTCGACGGTCCAGAACTCGGGCGGCTCACCGGAGCTGAGGCCGGCGACGAAGTAGTTGGTGCCGGTGGCGCCGTCGGCGAGCAGCACGCGGCCGGTGGCGAGGAGGTCGGAGAGCGAAGTACGCATCACTCACACGATACCCCCGCCCCTCGCGCGCCGCCCCGCCACTCTCGCGCTCGCGGCCGACCGATGCGTGTGCGAGGTAGTGTCCGCCTCCATGTCACCCAGTCAGATCGTGCCGGGCATCTACCGCCCCAGACCTTGGTACCTGGCCGCGGTGGCCGCGATCGGCGCCTGCACCCTCGCAGTGGTCAACCTCCTCTTCTGGCGCGATCTGCCAGTCGCTTTCCTCCTGATCATCCCCGCTGGTGGCGTCATCGGCAGTTGGACGGCGTTGACGATCGAGGTCTCGCCTGACGGCATCATGATGGCACGCAGGAGGATTCCATGGGCAAGCCTTAGAGTTCATCAAAGTCGCTTCGGCGAGTCGCTGCGCACGGTGAAGGGACGCTCGCCGCGGGCCAAGATCTTCCTGCCGATCTACGCTCGGAACTGGCGGCAGAGCCGACTCGGTGACGACATCCGCAGGTGGGCGCCACACCTCCTGCCAGCCGAGCCCTGAAGCGCTCGACCGGCGGCGACGCTCAGGCGAGGGCGAGGTCGATGCGTTCGAGCACGTCGGGGGTGAGCAGCGCGAGCACGTCGATGGCCTCGAAGTTCTCGACCACCTGGCTGGCGCGGCTGGCGCCGGTGATGACGGTGGACACGCGCGGGTTGGCGGCACACCAGGCGAGGGCCATCTGGGCCATGCTGCAGCCGAGCTCGGTGGCGATGGGGCGCAGGCGCTCGACCTTGGCCATCGAGTCGGCGTCGGTGAGGCGCTCGGCGAGCCACTCGTAGCCGGGCAGCGCTCCGCGGCTGTCCTGCGGTACGCCGTCCTTGTACTTGCCGGTGAGCAGGCCACTGGCCAGCGGGCTCCAGATGGTGGTGCCGAGCCCGATGTCGTCGTACAAGCGGGCGTACTCCTCCTCCACGCGGGTGCGTGTGAGCATGTTGTACTGCGGCTGCTCCATCACCGGCTTGTGCAGGTGGTGGCGTTCGGCGATCTCCCACGCGGCACGGATCTCGTCGGCGCTCCACTCGCTGGTGCCCCAGTACAGCGCCTTGCCCTGGCTGACCATGTCGCTCATCGCCCACACGGTCTCCTCGATGGGCGTGTTCGGGTCCGCGCGGTGGCAGAACACGAGATCGAGGAAGTCGAGCTGCATGCGCTCGAGCGACCGGTCGATGGCCTGCGACAGGTACTTGCGGTTCAGCGTGTTGCGCATGTTGCGCATGTTGCCGTTGATGCCCCAGTAGAACTTGGTGCTCACCACGTACGACTCGCGCTTCCAGCCGAGCTGCGAGATGACGCGGCCCATCTGGCTCTCGCTGCCACCGTTGGAGTACACCTCGGCGTTGTCGAAGAAGTTGCACCCGCTGTCGTACGCGGCCTGCATGCACTCGAGCGCCATGTCGTCACCGAGCTGGTTGTCGAACGTGACCCAGCTGCCGAACGAGAGGACCGACACCTGCAACCCACTGCGACCGAGCCGGCGATACTGCATCTTCTTCGAAGTCATGGCCGCACTGTACCTGCGGGCTCGCCGCCGATGGCCGGTCAGGCGGCGAGTTCGTCGCGCAGTCGCGCGAGCGCTGCGATGCCGGCGGTGCCGACCCCGCAGCAGCCACCGATCAGCCGTGCACCGGCGGCCAACCACGACGGCGCCAGGCCGGGCAGCTCGCCGCCGCCCGTGGGACCGATCCAGCACCGGTGCTCGCCGTCCCACGCCGCGCCGTGGTTGGGGTAGACCACGAGCGGCACCGCGACCGACGCCGACTGCAGCAACGGCAACACGAACGTCGGTGCCGTGCAGTTGACGCCGACGGCGGACACTGCGGGCGCCACCACGCCGGCGGCATCGGCGAACTGATCGCCGGCACACGTGTGTGCCGCGTCGCGGCAGGAGAACGTGAGCCACGCCGGCGCATCGGTGAGCACGCGCAGTTCGTCGATCACGATCTCGGCCTCGGCGAGCGAGGGGATGGTCTCGATGGCGAACAGGTCGGGGGCGGTGTCGACCAGCACGGCCAGCCGCTGCCGGTGGAACGCACGCACCTCGCCCCAGGAGGCCGCGTACACACCGGTGTACTCGCTGCCGTCGCCGAGATGGGCACCGAACGGGCCGACCGACGATGCCACGAACGCAGGCTGTGCGGCTCGGGCGACGGCCGTGGTGGCCGCCAGCGCGCGGCGTGCCTCGGTGGCCGACAGGCCGGCCGCGACGAGGCCCGACTCGCTGGCCTGATAGCTCGCGGTGATGATCACGTCGGCGCCGGCATCCACGTAGAGCCGGTGGGCGGCCGTGAGCACCTGCGGGCGGTCGACGAGCGCGGCAGCGGTCCACAGCAGACCCGCGGGTCGTTCGCCCATCTCCTCCAGCGCGGTGGACAGGCCGCCGTCGATGAGCGCGAACGGTTCGCGCGAGAACGCGCTCACGCCGGTCGCACCTGCACACCGGCGGCACTCATGACCGCCTTCGCCTCGGCGATGGTGTGCTCGCCGAAGTGGAAGATGCTGGCCGCGAGCACGCCGGTGGCGTGACCGTCGGTGATGCCGTGCACCAGGTGGTCGAGCGTGCCGACTCCCCCACTGGCGATGACCGGCACTCCGACCGCGTCGGCGACGCGACGGGTGAGCTCGAGGTCGAAGCCCTCCTTCGTGCCGTCGCGGTCCATCGACGTGAGCAGGATCTCACCGGCACCGAGCCGTGCGGCTTCCCCGGCCCAGCGGATGGCGTCGATGCCCGTGGGTGTGCGACCGCCGTGCAGGTACACCTCGAACCCGGAACCGATGCCCGGTGTGTCGAGGGTGCGCTTCGCGTCGATGGCGCACACGCAGCACTGCGCGCCGAACTCGGCGGCAATCTCGCCGATGAGCGCAGGGCGTTCGACGGCGGCGGTGTTGACGCTCACCTTGTCGGCGCCGGCGCGCAGCATGGTGCGCGCATCGGCGGCGCTGCGGATGCCACCGCCGACGGTGAACGGGATGAACACCTGCTCGGCGGTGCGGTACACCACGTCGACCATGGTGTCGCGACCGTCGGACGAGGCGGTGATGTCGAGGAACACCAGCTCGTCGGCACCGTCGAGGTCGTACTTCGCCGCCAGCTCCACGGGGTCGCCGGCGTCGCGGAGGCCGACGAAGTTGACACCCTTCACCACCCTTCCGTTGGTGACGTCGAGACACGGGATGACACGGGCGACTCTCATCGGGCCAGCTCCTGCAGCGCTTCGGCCACGGTGAAGCGACCTTCGTAGATGGCCTTGCCGGAGATGACGCCGGCGATGCCGGGCACGCCCTTCAGCGCCGCGAGGTCGGCGAGGGTGGCGACGCCGCCGCTGGCGATGACGGGGATGGTGGTGGCCGCGGCGGCTGCGCGCAGGCCTTCCACGTCGGGGCCGGCGAGCATGCCGTCGCGGGCGATGTCGGTGATGACGAACGCCGCGGCGTCGGGGAACCACTGCAGCGCGTCGGCGAGTGCGACGCCCGACCCTTCGGTCCAGCCGTGCACGGCCACTTCGCCGTCGCGATGGTCGAGGCCGACGGCCACCGACACGACTCCGGCGGCCTGCGCCACCAGCCGCGGCTCGGCGACGGCCGCGCTGCCCATGACCACGCGGGCCACGCCGGCGTCGGCGAGCGCCAGCGCGTCGCCGAGGCTGCGGACGCCACCACCGGTCTGCACCTGCGCGCGCCCGGCCACGGCACGTGCGATGGCGGCGACGACCGGACGGTTCACGGGCGAGCCGCTGCGCGCGGCATCGAGGTCGACGACGTGCACCCACTCGGCGCCGGCGTCGACGAACGACAACGCGACCGCCACGGGATCGTCGCCGTAGGTGGTCTGGTCGTCGTAGTCGCCCTGGCGCAGGCGCACCACGCGGCCACCCAGCACGTCGATGGCGGGATAGAGCTGGATCACGACACCGCCACCAGTTGCACGAAGTTGCGCAGCAGCGCGAGCCCGGCGGGACCCGACTTCTCCGGGTGGAACTGCGTGGCGAACACGTTGCCCTGCCGGAACGCGGCGTTGACCGTGCCTCCGTAGCGGCAGGTGGCGGCCACGACCGACGGGTCGGTGGGAACTCCGTGCAGCGAGTGCACGAAGTACACCCACGGGTGCTCGCCCAGGCCGTCGAACATCGGGTCGACGGCACCGGTGGCCGAAGGGCACAGGTCGAGCTGGTTCCACTGCATCTGCGGGCGGGGCAGTTGGTCGGTGATCCACTCGATGGTGCCGGGGATGACACCGAGGCCGGCGTCGTCGGGGTCTTCCTGGCTGTCGCTGAACAGCATCTGCATGCCGACGCAGATGCCCATGAACGGGCGAGTGGACGACACCGCGTCGTGCACCACCTGCTCGAGCCCGGCCGCGCGCAACGCCTGCATGCACGCGCCGAACGCGCCGACGCCGGGCAGCACCACGGCAGCCGCGTCGGACACGAGCAGCGGGTCGGCGGTGAGCCGCGCGTCGGCGCCACAGTGCTGCAGCGCCTTCTGTGCCGATCGGAGATTGCCGATGCCGTAGTCGAGCACCGCGACGAGTGGACCTGCCGTCACAGCACACCCTTCGTCGACGGAACGGACGAGCCCTCCACGCGAACGGCGTCGCGCAGGCAGCGGGCCAGACCCTTGAACGTCGCTTCGATGATGTGATGCACGTTGGTGCCGTGACACAACCGCACGTGCAGCGTGATGCCCGCTGCAGTGGCGAACGAGCTGACCGCGTGCTCGGCGAGCTGTGGGTCGAAGGCGGGGTTGCCCAGCGGGAGCACCTCGGGCATCGGCACGTTCCACACCACGAACGGACGGCCCGACAGGTCGAGCGCGACTTCGACGAGCGCCTCGTCGAGCGGGTACATGCCGCTCGCGAACCGGCGCACGCCGGCCTTGTCGCCCAGCGCTTCACGGAACGCTTCGCCGAGCGCGATGCCGACGTCTTCCACCGTGTGGTGCGTGTCGATGTGCAGGTCGCCGGTGGCGGCGATGCGAAGATCGAAGCCGCCGTGCTTGCCCAACTGCTCGAGCATGTGGTCGTAGAACGGAATGCCCGTGCTCACCTCGGCGGTGCCGCTGCCGTCGAGCTCGATGGCGAGATCGATGGAGGTCTCCTTGGTGGTGCGCTGACGGGTTGCCGAGCGGCTCATGGCCGAACCTCCGTGCCGAGCGCAGCGGCGAGCGCTGCGAGGAAGAGATCGTTCTCCTCCGGGGTGCCGACGGTGACCCGCAGGCAGTCGTCGAGCCGTGCCCAGCCGGAGCAGTCACGGATGAGCACGCTGCGGTCGAGCAGTGCCTGCCACACGGCGCGGCCGGCCATCGTCTGCGGGCGGAACAGGATGAAGTTCGCGCCGCTCGGGAAGACGTGCACCGGCATCGCCGCCATGGCCGCGGCCAGGCGCTCGCGCTCGCTGACGATGAGGTGCACGCGCTCTTCCATCTCGTCGACGAAGGTGAGGGCCAACCGGCCGGCGATCTGTTTGGCGGCGTCGAGGTGGTACGGCAGCACCACCTTGTCGAGCTCGGCGACCAGCCACGACGGACCGACCAGGTAGCCGAGTCGCGAGCCGGCCATCGACCAGGTCTTGGAGAACGTGCGCGTGACGACGAGCGGCGTGTCGTCGTCGACCAACCCGAGCGCCGACCACGGTGCGAACTGGCCGTACGCCTCGTCGACCACCAGCAGCCCGGGCACCTGCTGCAGCACGGCGCGGATGTCGGCCTCCGACTCGACGAGGCCGGTCGGGTTGTTCGGCGAGCACAGGAACGTGATGATCGGCGACGACTGCGCGATGACACGCCGCACTTCGTCGAGGTCGAGCGAGAAGTCGGCGGCGCGCTCACCTTCGGCGACGGACGCTCCGGTGAGTCGGGCGATGTGGCCGTGCAGCTGATACGTCGGCTCGAACGTGGCCACCGTGCGGCCGGGGCCGGCGTACGTGAGCAGCAGGGTCTGCAACACCTCGTTGCTGCCGTTGGCGGCGAAGACCTGATCGGGCCGCACGCCGTGCATGGCGGCGATGCCCTCGCGCAGCTGTGTGGCCGCACGATCGGGGTAGCGATGCCACTGCACGCGCGAGAGCTCGGCGGCGAACGCATCGCGCCACGCGGCCGGGGGTGGCACGGGCGACTCGTTGGTGTTGAGGCGCACGTCGACCGTCACCTGCGGCGAGTGGTACCCCTCGAGGGCGCGGAGGTCGTCGCGTACGGGCACGGGGGTCACTCGGCCACGTTACCGACGCGAGGGCGCGGGTCAGCGGGGGAATTGAGCGCGTGGTGTGGCGCCAGCGGGCACACTGGTCGCCATGCCCGCCAATCCTTCGGTGTCCCTGTCGGTGATGGCCGACCACGTCGATCGCTACCAGCAGGAGGTCGGCGACTACGTGCCCGGCTATCAGGTGACCGAGCACGACGACGTCGCCGGCGCGCTGGTGGAAGCCGAGCGGGCCTTGCGCACGGCCGCCCGGTTGCTGCGCCGAGCCGCGAAGCTGGCCGCGTCGGCGCACTGAACCAGCTACTCCCGCGGACGCGCACGGTCGTCCTGCCCGCATGCTGCTGGACAGGAGGCATTCCGGCCGCCGGGACCATTCCTGTCCAGAACGCCGGCTGGGACGATTCCTGTCCAGAAGCCGCCAGGTCCGCGCTGGACTGACGAAGTCGTCAGAAAAAGTCACTCAGGGTGAAAACGCGGCGAAGGCCCCTTACGGGGCCTTCGCTCAGCGACGCCAGGCGGCGGATCCCAGCATCGCTCGCAAACCAGGTGGCGGGAACCTGGTTGGTGTGGTCACTATACACCCTCACGCCAGAGTGGCAAACCCTCACTTTACGTGACGATGCTCCGCAGCCACTTGATCTGAAACTGACCTGGAGGCCGACCGCGCCGGTCGTCGGGGCAGCAGCGAGGCCGGGCACAGGTCTTCCAGCGAGCACTCACCGCAGCGCGGCCGCTTCGCATCGCACACACGGCGACCGTGCAGGATGGTGCGCAAGCTGTAGTCGCCCCACTGCGCGGGCGGCAGCAGCGCACACAGCTCGGCTTCCACCTTCACCGGATCGTCCCCCGTGGCGAGCGCCCACTTGCGGCTGAGACGACCGACGTGCGTGTCGACCGGGAGACCCGGCAATCCGAACGCGACGCTGCGCACCACGTTGCCGGTCTTGCGACCGACGCCCGGCAGCGTGACCAGATCGTCGAGCGCGGTGGGCACCTCACCGCCGAAGCGGTCGAGCAGCCCCTGCGCCAGCGCGATGAGGTTGCGCGCCTTGGCCTGGTAGAAGCCGGTGCTGCGCACGATGTCTTCCAACTCCGCCGGCACCGCCGCGGCAAGAGCCGCCGCGTCGGGGTAGCGGGCGAACAGCGTGGGCGTCACCATGTTGACGCGCGCGTCGGTGGTCTGTGCCGACAGCACGGTGGCGACGAGCAGTTCGAACGGAGTGCGATGGTCGAGCTCGCAGAGTGCATCGGGATACTCCACCGCGAGCCGAGCGGCGATGGCCTTCATTCGACCCTTCGGAGTGCGGGGGGTACCCATGGCGTCGAGCCTATGGCGCACCCGGTCCGCAGAGGCGGCCAGTAGCCTCGCGACGATGTCTGGTGAAAGTCCGGCGCAGGTGCGAGTGCAGGCCAGCCTCTCACTCGACGAGCGCACGCACGTGCTGAGGTTCCTCGAAGCCGCGCAGCGACGAGACGGCGCGCGGCTCGACGACCATCTCGCCAGCGACCTCACGCACGGTCCCGGCCCTGGCTTCCTGGCCGCCATCGCCACCGGTCCCTCCGGCGACGTCGTCGGCTACGCGCAGAGCTCGCAGGCGAACGACGGTCTCAGCATCGGATGCGTCGCCGGAGACGACCCGCTCCTCGCCGCCGCGTTGCTCGAGCAACTGGTCGCCGCCATCCCCACCGACCGGTCGATCACCTGGTGGGCGACCGACCTCGACCACGAGCTGGCGACACGGCTCGGTCTCCACCCGGACCGCCGGCTGCTGCACATGCGCGTGCCGCTGCCCGTGGCGGCCACCACCACCGTCGACGTGCGGCCGTTCCGGCCCGGCGCCGACGATGCGGAATGGCTGGCCGTGAACAACGCCGCGTTCGCCTGGCACGGCGAGCAGGGCGGCTGGACGATCGCCACCCTGCAGCAACGCCAGCAAGAACCGTGGTTCGATCCGGCGGGCTTCCTGGTCCACGAGCGAGAGGCACGAATGGCCGCCTTCTGCTGGACGAAGATGCACCCCGACGCGGTCGGCGAGATCTACGTCATCGCGGTGCACCCCGACTTCCACGGCCTCGGGCTGGGCAAGGCACTCACCGTCGCCGGTCTGCACTCCCTCCACCGCGCCGGCGCCACCACCGCGATGTTGTTCGTCGACGCCGACAACACCGCCGCCGTAGGCCTCTATCACCACCTCGGCTTCGTCGTCGACTCCGCCAAGCAGGCGTATCGTCGGTCCGACAGCCCTCACCTGTCGCAAGGATCCCCGCCATGAACGAACCCTCCATCGACGAGCTCCCCCGCTGGGACATCAGCGACGTGCACGAGTCGTTCGAATCCCGCTCGTTCCTCGATGCGATGGACCGCTCGGCCGCCGACATGGGTCGGCTGGAAGCGCTCTTCGAGGAGCACGACATCAGAGGCGTGGCGCCGCGCCCGGTGGTCGCGGCGGATGGGGTTGCGGCCGACGCGGTGATCGCCGCGCTCAACTCACTGCACGAGCACACCACCGTCACCCGCGCCTACATCTACGCCACCATCAGCACCGACAGCTTCCACGAGAAGGCCGCCGGGCTGCTCAGCGAGTTCCAGATGATCGAGTCGCGCGAGCGCCCACTGGCGGCACGCTTCGCGGCGTGGCTCAACGCGCTGGGGCTCGACGCACTCGCCGCGCACAGTCAGCAGGTCGCCGAGCACCACGGCTCGCTCGTGAAGCTGGCGGCGCGAGCCGAGCACCAGATGAACGAGGACGAGGAAGCGCTGTACGGCGAGCTCGCCAACACTGGCTCGTCGGCGTGGAACCAGTTGCACGGCGTCGTCACGTCACAGCTCACCGCCACCGTCGCGATGCCCGACGGCTCCGCGCCGTCGCTGCCGATGGCGGCGGTGCGCGGTCTCGCCACTCACGCCGACCCCGCGGTGCGCCGCGCCGCGTACGACGCGGAGATGACCGCGTGGCCCACCGTCGCACCGGTGTGCGCAGCGGCCATCAACGGCGTCAAGGGCGAGGCCAACGTCGTCAACCGCCGGCGCGGCTGGCCGTCGCCGCTCGACGCGTCGCTGTTCGCGAACAACGTCAGCCGCCCCACGTTCGACGCGATGCAGCACGCGGTCGTCGAGTCGCTCCCCGACTTCCGCCGCTGGTTCCGTGCGAAGGCCCAGCTCCACGGTCACCCCGGTGCGCTCCCGTGGCACGACCTGTTCGCGCCGCTGCCCTTCGCCGCGGCCGGCATCTCCTGGCCGGAGGGCCTCTCCATCGTGCGCAACGCGTTCCAGTCGTACGGCGGCAGCTTGGCCGGCCTGCTCGATCGCGCGCTCGACGAGCAGTGGATCGACGCCGGTCCGCGCGCGGGGAAGCGCGGCGGCGCGTTCTGCATGTCGCTCGGTGGCGACCGCTCGCTGGTGTTCCTCAACTGGAGCGGCAGCGTCGACTCCGCGCAGACCACCGCGCACGAGCTCGGGCACGCCTATCACAACACGCAACTCGCACACCGCACGCCCTTGCAGCGCTCGTTGCC
Source organism: Actinomycetota bacterium (assembly GCA_030685215.1). Taxonomy (GTDB): domain Bacteria; phylum Actinomycetota; class Acidimicrobiia; order Acidimicrobiales; family Ilumatobacteraceae; genus UBA668. The sequence goes on along the minus strand of JAUXQB010000281.1, from coordinate 6,354 downwards.
GATGGCGTTGGCCGAGACCGCCAGCATCTTCTGCGAGACGCTGGTGGTGGAGGAAGGGCTGCAGCGGCTGCAGGGTCGCGACCGGCTCTCCCTGCTCGACGTCGACCTGCAGGGTTCCGGGCAGGTGGTGGTCGACATCCACAGTCGCTTCCTCTTCGAGACCGAGGTGTTCGCCCGCCGGCAGCGCCGCACGCTCGGCGTCAGCGAACTGAACGAACTGATGCTGCAGGCACAGGCCGACGCGTACGGCGACGGGATCGTGCAGGCCACCGCGCATCCGTACATGTGGGCGCTGAAGCCTCACTACTACAGCTCGCACTTCTACAACTGGCCCTACACCTACGGCCTGCTGTTCGGGCTCGGCTTGTTCGCGCAGTACCAGAACGATCCGGAGCGCTTCGGCGCTCACTACGACGATGCGCTGTCACGCGTGGGCATGAACACCGCCGAGGAGCTCGCCGCGGTGTTCGGCTTCGACGTCACCGACCAGGCGTTCTGGACCGCGAGCCTCGACATCATCCGTCAGCGCATCGCCGCGTACATGTCGTTGGCGGCCGACGAGGTCGCCACGCCGGCGGCGAACACACCGTGAGCACCACGCTCTACACGCCCGACCGCGAGGAGTTGGCGGGGTTGTTGGTCGGCGAGCCGCGCTACCGGCTCGACCAGTTGTGGACCGGGTTGTACACGCAGCTGGCGGCGCCGGCCGACATCAGCAACGTGCCCAAGGCGTTGCGCGAGCGGCTGAGCGTCGAGTTGCCCACGTCGCTCACGCAGGTGGTGCGCAAGGTGAGCGACGACGGCGACACCGTGAAGTACCTGTGGGAGCTGCACGACGGCAGCCGCATCGAGACGGTGTTGATGCTGTATCCGGATCGCGTCACCGTGTGCGTCAGCAGCCAGGCGGGCTGCGCGATGGCGTGCGGGTTCTGCGCCACCGGGCAGGCCGGCTTCACCCGCCAGCTCAGCGTGGGCGAGATCGTCGAGCAGGTGGTCGTCGCCGCTCGCGAGGCGCGAGCGATGGAGCGACGCTTGGCCAACGTGGTGTTCATGGGCATGGGTGAACCGATGGCGAACGAGGGAGCCGTGTGGAGCTCCGTCGAGCGACTGCACGGCGCCATCGGGCTGTCCGCCCGGCACATCACCATCAGCACCGTCGGCATCATCCCCGGCATCCGCAAGCTCACCGAGCGGAAGCTCCCGGTGAACCTCGCGGTGTCGCTGCACGCCGCCAACGACACGCTCCGCGACGAGCTGGTGCCGATCAACACGCGGTACCCACTCGACGACCTGATGCAGGCGTGCAGCGAGTACCTCGCGGCGAAGGGTCGGCGGCTGAGCTTCGAGTGGGCGCTCATCGACGGGGTGAACGACCGCGAGCGCGATGCTGTCGAGCTTGCCCGCCTGTGCCGCCAGTTCCGGCTGCCCGCACACGTCAACCTCATCCCCCTCAATCCGACGCCGGGCTACCCCACCATCGGGTCGTCGAAGGCGAAGGTTGCGGCGTTCCACCAGCACCTCATCGGCCTCGGCGTCAACGCCACAGTGCGGCGCAACCGCGGCACCGACATCGACGCAGCATGCGGACAGTTGGCCGCCGGCCAGCCGGTGGCGTTGCGCACCAAGCCCGCCGAGCGTTAGGCCTCCTCAGCAGGCTCGGCGGCCAGGTACTTCGGGTTCGCGACCGCGAGCTTGGCGCGCACGTCGGCCCACACCATTTCGCGCACCTCGGCGAGCCGATCGTCGAGCTCGCCGCCGCGGATGCGCTGCGCGAGCTGCGCGTCGTCGGCGCAGTCGAGCTGCGCGAGGCGCACCGCGTGCTCGACGGCCTGGTCGCCACCGAGCCGCAGCTCGCGCTCGACGATGGCGAGCACGTTGGCGGCGACTCGGGCGTGGAACTGCAGGCGACCGGTGGTGCCCGTCATCACGTCGCGCTCGAGCCATTCGCGCACCGACTCGACCAGCTGCTCGGCCGACGGCATGTCGTGCAGGCTCACCAGCGGCCCTCCAGCGCGAGGAACAGGTCGTGCTCGTTCTCGCACACACGACGTCCGATGGCAGCCAGCTCGTGGCTGCGCGTGAAGCCGGCGACGTGCGCGTTGGCCTGCATGATGCACATGATGCCCCACTTGAGGGTGCCGAGCACCTCCCACCAGCGCACGACGTCGGGGTCGACCGCTCCCCCGCCGGCAGCCTCGTACGCCTCGAACAGCTGCTCGTAGCGTCCGACACCGGCGACGGGCAGCGGCGACCCGAAGCGCCACGCCTTCACGCACAGCCAGCCGAGGTCTTCCATCGGGTCGCCGAGGTGGGCGAGCTCCCAGTCGAGCACGGCGCGCAGCCCTTCGGGGCCGACGATGACGTTGCCCAATCTGAAGTCGCCGTGCACCAGCACGGGCGGTCGCGGCGCCGGGCGGTTGGCGTGCAACCAACGGAACACGAGCTCGAAGGTGGGGTGCGGCTGTGCCACCTGGTCGAGCACGTCTCGGTACTGCTGCACCTGATCGGTGGCCGGCAGCGACTCGAGCCCGGCCGTGTCGATGGTGTGCAGCTGTGCCATCGCAGCGCCGAGCTGCGCGGGCAGGGCCGCGCGCGCTGGAGCGTAGAGATCGTCGCGCAGGATCTTGCGGGCGATGGTCTCGCCGTCCACTGCGGCGAGCACCATGTACGCGCTGCCGAGCGCAGAGGCGTCGGTGGAATCGGCGATGAGCTCGGGCACCGGCACACCGCCCGCGGCTGCCGCGCGCAACACCAGTGCTTCCAGACCCATGTCGCGCACGTCGCCGGCGCGTTGGCGCTGAAGGATGAGCGGACGACCATCGGCGACGAAGCGGAACGTCTCGCGCGAGGCTCCCCCACTGAGCCGCGTGACGTCGGTGACCCCGCCGGCACCCAGCAACGCGGCCAACGGCTCGGCAAGCTCATCCATCAGGCGCACAGCCTTGCCGATGAGCGAGCGGCAGCCCGAACCGAAGTGATCAGCAGTGGGCGCGCACGGTGGGGTACGGGTTGACCGCTGCACCGCCGCCGGGATGGATCTCGAAGTGGAGGTGCGACACGCTGAAGCGCGCATTGCCGGTCTGACCCATGTAGCCGATGACGTCGCCCTTGTTGACTGCGCCGAGCTTGCCGTAGTGGTCGAGGTGGGCGTAGTAGTACTTGTTGCCGTCGGTGCCGGTGAACCAGATGGTGATGCCACCGAGGTTGTTGCTCTTCGGTTGCGCGAACCCGTCGACCACTGCGAGCAGCGGCACGCCGATGGGGCCGATCATGTCGACGCCCTGGTGCCTGCGGCCACCGCTGCGCGGCGCGCCCCAGGTGTCGCCGAACGCCACTGCAGCCGTGCCGGTGGGGCACACCCACTCGACGCCGCCGTAGTCGCTGCCACCGGCACCGCCGGGCCGGCCGCCGGCACCGCCACCGCCGGTCTGGCCACCGCTGCCTGCGTCAGACGACGGCGCTGTGGTCTGCGGAGCGCCGCCACCTCCGTCGGCGTCGATGCCCGTGTCGATCTCCACCGTGGTGGCCGTGGCGGCGAGCCTCTCGGCCTCGGCCTGCGCGGCAGCGGCGCGTGCACGCTCTTCGGCTTCCAGCGCCTTCTTGACCGCTTCGTCCTTCAGACGCTCGGCTTCCACGTCCTTGAGCCGCTGCACTTCCGCAGTGGCCTCGTCGCGCAACCGCGCCGCAGTGGCCTTCTGGTCCTCGGTCTCGGCGAGCTTGTCGGTGAGCGCGTCCTGCTTCTTGCTGAGCTCGCGGTTGAGCGAGTCGAACTCGTCGAAGTCTTCCGCCGACGTGTCGGAGATGACCTCCGACAGCGCGGCGATCTGCATCTGTTCCTCGGGCGAGGAGAAGCCGTTGAGCAGCGGCGAGGTGGAGGTGTCGCTGCGGGTGAACCGGTTGACGGCCACCTGCTGCACGCGACCTTGCAGCGCTTCCACCTGACCCTGCAGATCGGCGACCTCGGCCTGCAGCGTCTGCGCCTCGATTCCGAGCGTGTCGAGCTGCGACTCGGCGGTGAAGTACGCGTCGGCGGCGGCGTTGGCACGTTCGCGGGCATCGGCGATCTCTCGCGCTGCCTGCTCGGCCGCCGTGTCGTCGGCGTGCACGGTGTGACCTGGAACGACGGGCACCAGGACGCACACAGCGATGAGGAACAGCACGGCACGACGCATCGGACCCAACGCTATCAGTTGTTTCAGTTTCGTTACAGTCACCGTCGACACCTTCGTTCCGCAACTCGCGCCGCGATCACTCGCACCGCACACACCGGCACGTATCGTCATCGGCAGCATGACCACCGCACTGAACATGACCGACGTCTCGTTCGTCCGCGACGAGCGCATCATTCTGGCTCCCATCTCGTGGCAGGTGCGGGATGCCGAGCGTTGGCTCGTGCTGGGGGCCAACGGATCGGGCAAGACGACCCTGCTGCGCATCGCCGCGCTGTACGAGCACCCCTCCGCCGGCACCGTCGACGTGCTCGGCGAACGCCTCGGCCGCACCGACGTCCGCACGTTGCGTACACGGGTGGGGTACCTGTCCGCGGCGCTGGCCGCACAGCTGCGTCCCGAGCTGCGCTGTCTCGACGTGGTGATGACTGCGAAGTACGCCGCACTGGAACCGTGGTGGCACCGCTACACCACCGCCGACGAAGCCCGAGCACTCGAGTGCCTGCAGCGCATGCAGGTGGGCTGGACCGCGGAGCGTTCGATGGCCACCGTCTCGTCGGGTGAACAGCAGCGCGTGCTGCTCGCCCGCACGCTGATGAACGAGCCGGGGCTGGTGCTGCTCGACGAACCGAGCGCGCGCCTCGACCTCGGCGGCCGCGAGCAGCTGGTCGGTGCACTGGCCGAGCTGACGCTCGATCCTGCCGCCGCGCCACTGGTGCTGGTGACTCATCACCTCGACGAGGTGCCGCCGGGCATCACGCACGTGCTGATGCTGCGCGACGGCGAGGTGGTGGCGCGGGGCCCACTCGACGAATGCCTCTCCAGCGAATCGCTCAGCGAGTGCTTCGGGCTGCCGCTGCACCTCGAGCGGCGTCCCGACGGCCGCTTCAGCGCGTGGAGCTCGTCAGCGCCACCAGCCGCTCGCGACCGTCGCTGATCTGATCGCCCAGCACGCGCTCGAGCACGCCGCCCGTCCACAGTGCGCCGCCGTAGTGCAAGTGCATGTGCAGCGTGCTCTCCTCGCCTCGCGGCAGCACCTCCGCGCGCAGCACCCAGGGGCTGTGGCGCCGCCCGTCGGACTCGACTCGCTCGAACACCACTCGGTGCTGGTCCGGGTCGTAGGCGGTGCGCTGCATGCGCAGGCGCTTGCTGCGCGCCAACGGACCCACTCGCGCACGCAGCTCCACCTGCCATGCCGGCTGTTCGCCGTCGGCGGCGAGCGCATCGACGCGGTGCGTCAGCGTCATCCACTCCGGGTACTTCGCGAGGTCGTCGACGAACGTGAACAACCTGGCCGCCGAGCACGGCGCCTCCAACGATGCATGCACGTCCATGCGTGAAGTATCGCCGATCGATCACAGATCCTTCACATGACCGCAGGAGAGTGCACTCATCACCCCAACAGACATCGGAGTCGTCATGCAACAGCACCGCAAGTTCATCCTCGGGTTCACCGGCATCGTGCTCACCGGCACGTTGGCATTCGGCGCCATCGCGTCGGCCGCCGGCGACGACGACGGCGCACGTCGCCGCGGTCGTCACGAGCTGCCTCGCCTCACCGACGAGCAGAAGTGCGAGCAGAGCGACGCGATCGACGCTCGCGTCGCGGCACTGAAGGAGAAGCTCGCCGACCGAGTGGTCACGCTCGAGACGCGACGCGCCGAGGCCGACGCCGCGGGCGACACCGAGCTGGTCGCGTCGATCGACTGGCGCCTGGCCCGACTCGACTCGTGGTCGTCGCGCCTCGCCGATCGGCTCGCCACGTTCGACACGTGGGTCGTGGAGCACTGCGACGCGTGATGCGTGACGTGGCGTGGCCCGTCAGGACTTGTCGGGGCGGTCGCGCTTGCCGAACGCTCGCGAGAGCAACGGGCTGCGCGCCACGAGCAGCCCGTCGAGGTCGTCGGTCTGGTCGAACACCGGCTTCCACGGCGCACTGTCGCCGTCGTCGTGCGCCGGGCGCGACGCGGCAACCGTGGCAGGTTCCGCGACCACCTCGGCGACCGGATCCGCGACCGCGGTGGTGCCCGACGTGCCGGGCAGCTAGAGTTGCGCAGTGTCGTCGCCATGGTGCGTGGTGATGCGACGGCGACTGCGCGCCGCCACTGGTGCCGCCGGCTCGCGCGGCTTGAACAGGCGCGGCACCGGCTCGCGACGGTCGTCGAGCATCCACCCCAGCGGCACC
>JAUXQB010000277.1 GCA_030685215.1 Actinomycetota bacterium | reverse complement strand
GAACGGATGGTGTCGGCACACACCGGGCACGGTTGGCCGACGCGGTTGTGCACTCGGCCGGGGCGATCGGCCGACGAACTCATGTCGGTGCGCGTGCGCTCGTAGGTGAGGCCGTCGTCGACCGCTTCGTGAATGGCGGCGACCACCTTCGCGGCACCCTCGGCGCCCAGCTTGCCGGTCATCGCGAACGGTGAGAGCTGCGCGCGGTGGCACACCTCGTTGGCCAGCATCCGACCCAGCCCGGCGATGTGGTGCTGGTTGCGCAGGAAGCCGTGCACGCGCATGTTGTCGCGCGCGAACGCGGCCGCCAGCGTGGCGGGCGTGTAGTCGAGTGCCTCCGGGCCGAGCCGATCGAGTGGCGGCCCGGCGAGTGCGTCGGTGGCCACGCACCACACGCCGGCGCGGCGCTCCTTGCCGGCTTCGGTGAGCAGCAGTGCCGGACAATTCTCGAACACGAAACGCGCCTGCCCGTTGCGCGGTTTCGCCGACTGTGCGGTGTCGACGAGCAGTCGGCCGCCCTGCATGAGGTGGATGACGAAGTGGATCGGCCGGAAGTCGAGCAGCAGGTACTTGCCTCGCCGGCCGACACCCTGCAGTGGTGTCCCGTACGCGGCGGAGGGCTGCGGCGTGGCGGTCTTCAGTGCGGTGAAGTTGAACGGCACGAACTTCTGCAGCACCGCGCCGCGGTACAGGTCGGTGAGGCGCTCGGCGTGCGCTTGCACCTCGGGAAGCTCGGGCACGGCACCGCCTCCGGTTCAGCGGTGCTCGGTGCGCTCGCGCACGCTGGTGAACACCGCGTCGAGGGCCCCGAACACCGGTTGCGCCTCGACCAGCTTCTGCTGGCTGCCGGTGAGCAGGATGCGGCCCTTGATGAACGCTTCCTGCGCGTTGAGCGAGCCGGTGGCGACGCCGACGGCGGTGTCCCAGGTCTGTTCCATGCGCACGTCCTCGGGGAAGGCGCTGCCCGGGCCGAAGGTGGCGACACCGTCGGCCACCTGCAGGTGGTACACCACGGTGCCCTCGGGGCCATCGGTGACCACCTGGGTGACCCCGATGGTGTGCTCGGTGGCGAGCTGCTGCAGCGTGGCGCTGGCGCTCACCTCGTCGGTGAGGGCGTCGAGCCACTCGAGGCTGAGATAACGGATCACGCCCATAGTCTGGCGCACGTGCCGACCAATGCCGACGAACTGCGCCACGCCGATGTCGCGGTGGAGGCATGGTGGTGGTGGGGCTGGTCGTCCGCCGCCGACGACACGACCCGCACCACGACCGGTGTGTTCGTCGGGCTGGAACTGCGCGGGAACCGGTTCGACTACTGGGCGGGTCTCGTGCGCACCGGTGCGCCCTACCTCTACGTGGAGGAGCTCGATGGCCGCGGTCTGCGTGAGGGGCTGGAGATCAAGCCGCCGGAGATGTGGGCCGACCACTCGTGCGACGTGCCGCACCAGCAGTGGAGCCTGGGCAACGAGGCGCACGGCGTGTTGCTCGACGACCCGCTCGACGCGATGCGCCGTCCGTACGGCACGCCGGTGCCGGTCACGTTCGACATCGAGTGGTACGCCGCGGCGCCGCCCGTCGAGATCGCCCACGGCTACCAGCAGACCGGCGAGGTCGACGTGCGCATCGAGCTCACCGAAGGCGTGCTCGCGTTCGAGGGCCCGGCGCATCGGGTGCACGTGTGGGGCGTTCCGTACCGGCCGGCCGCGCTGGCGATGCCCGCCGGCGACGACCAGTTGTGGGCGCCGTACCGCCGCCACGATCAGCAGGGTGTGCTGCAGGTGCTCACGGCCACCGGGTTCCTCGGCCGCTTCGCGTAGCGCTCTCAGGCGCGGCGTGCGCCCACCAACAGGAAGTAGGGCCGTTCGAGCTCGACCTCCCACTCCGGCACCTGCCGGATCTGTTCGGCACTCGGACCCCACTCCACGAACGAGGTGAGCTCGAAGCCCGCGGCCAGCAGATCCGTGAGGTAGGTGGCGATGGTGCGGTGCTGCTTCACCACACCGGGTGCCAGCCAGTGGGTGGTGCGTGCACCTTCGCGGAGGTAGCCGTCGACCGGCCAGCACTGGTTGCCCCTCGGTCCGGCGACGAACTGCGGGTTCGACGGCGCCGTGCAGATGGGGTGCTCGGCGGAGAACACGAACTCGGCGCCGGGTCGCAGCGACTGGTGCACCGTGCGGAACAGGCGAGGAAGGTCGGTGAGGTAGTGCAGGGTGAGCGAGCTGTACGCGAAGTCGAACTGCGCAGCGGGCAACTCGAGCTGGTCGAGGTCGCACTGCTCGTAGCTGATCCGCGGGTCGGTGGTGTCGCGCCGGGCGCGGGCGAGCATGTTCTCGGAGAGGTCGACGCCGAGCACCGTCGATGCGCCCGCGTCGGCCGCCCAGCGGCAGAACCAGCCGAACCCGCAGCCGAGGTCGACCACCGCGCGGTCGGCCATGGAGGGCAGCATCGTCAGCAGCACCGGCCACTCTGCCGCACCGTCGAGACCCTTCACCGAACGCGGCAACGCGGAGTAGCCGTCGAAGAAGCCGGGGTCGTCGTAGATGTTCTGCGCCACGGGGCGACTCTACCGACCGCGTTCGCGGTGGCTCAGGTGATCGCGGCGCCCACTCGCCACGGCAGCGTCGAGGCGTCGATCACCCACTCCTCGTCGGTCGCCGAGCCGGCACGTCGCCGAGCGAACGAGAACTCGCAGTCGAGTGGTGCGACGGCGAGGCGCCTGTCGTGCACGAGCACGCCCACGTCGCCGGCGCGATACCAGCTGGCACCATTGGGGAGCAGCATGCAGTGCAGTGGTTCGCGTGTGTCCGGGAGCAGGCGCCACTCCTCGACGTACGCGCCGCTCGGCGCTCGCTCGATCATGACGTTGCCGTCGCCGTTCAGTTCCAGGAGACCCGGCTCGGGGAACGTCGACACCTCCTGGAACCCGACGGTGGACGACCACTCGGCGGTCGCCCTGCGCACGCCGTCGTCGCCGCGGTGGAAGGGCGAGCACACCGTGGTCCCGGCACTCGAGTCGTTCGCTGCCAGCACGGCAAGTTCGGCGTGCGTGCAGTCGGCGAAGCCGGTTCGCCCGGCGAGTGACAGGGCCTCGGCCGAGAGCCGGATGTCGGCCATCAGCGAGGGCAGCTGCAGCCAGACGACGATGCTGGTGTCGTCGCGTGCGCCGTCGGCGTATTCGATCCATTGCCGCCGCCAGCAACCGAGCAGCTCGTCGGGCACGGTCGGCGATGTCATCGACGGTGACGGTAGCCGCATCGCGTCACCGCCTACCGTGGATGCATCATGAGCTACGGCGGCGACATCCTCGACGACTTCGACCGGCAGCGAACTCAGCAGTACCGAGTCGTGCCCGCCACCGGTGGGCTGCTCGTGGAGGATCGCGCGAGCGGGTTCTGCGGCGACGTGGTGAAGGTCGATGCACGGGCGGTCACCCTGCGCGACCGCAACGGGCGAGACCGCGAGTTCGTGTTCAAGCCCGGCGGGTTCCTGATCGACGGCAAGCCGGTCACGCTGGTGCGGCCCACGGTCGCTCCCACGCGCACCGCCGCGCAGACGGCCAGCGGCTCGGTGGCTGCCCCCACCCAGCAGCGCGCCCGCCTCGCCGTGGCCAGCCGCATCTGGGTGGAGGGCAAGCACGACGCGGAACTGGTGGAGCACGTGTGGGGCGACGACCTGCGCGAACTGGGCATCGTCGTCGAGCCGATGCACGGTCTCGACGACGTGGTCGCGATGGTGCGTGAGTTCCAGCCGAGCGGCGAGCGCAAGCTGGGCATCCTCGTCGACCACCTCGTCACGGCAGCAAGGAGCACCGCCTCGCGCAGCAGGTCTCGGGGCCGCACGTGCTGGTCACCGGTCACCCGTTCGTCGACGTGTGGGCCGGCGTGTGGCCGCGGGTGATGGGCCTGCAGCGGTGGCCCGACGTGCCGCGCGGGCAGCCGTGGAAGGAAGGCATGTGCGCGGCGCTGGGCACCGACGTGCGCGGCTTCTGGCCGATGCTGCGCAACAAGGTGCACACCTACGCCGACCTGCGGCCGGAGCTGGTGGGCGCGGTGGAGCAGCTGATCGACTTCGTCGCGCCGGGCTGAGCGCGCCGGCGCAGGTCAGTCGACGGGCGCTGCGACCGCGTCGGCGGCCTTCGCCGCGCGGCGGTGGCGCAGCAGTTCGATGGCGATGGGCAGCACCGACACGCCGACGATGACGAACGCAGCGATCTCGATGTTGTTCTTCACCACTTCGATCTCGCCGAGGAAGTAGCCGAGAGTGGTGATGCCGGCACCCCACAGCACGCCACCGATGATGTTGTAGGTGACGAACGTGCGGTAGTGCATGTTGCTGGCGCCGGCCACCGTGGGCACGAACGTGCGCACGATGGGCACGAAGCGAGCGAGCACGATGGTCTTCGAGCCGTGCTTGGCGAAGAACGCCTCGGCCTTCACCACGTACTCCGGGTTGAAGAACCTGCTCTTCGGCCGATCGAACACCTTCGGGCCGAACTTGGCGCCGATCATGTAGCCGACCTGATCGCCGATGATGGCCGCGAGCGCACAGGTGAGCGCCACCCACGGCAGCGCCGGCAGCAGGTTGCCGCCTGCGTCGGACGACAGGAAGCCGGCGAAGAACAACAGTGAGTCGCCCGGCAGGAAGAAGCCGACCAGCAGACCCGATTCGGCGAAGATGATGATGGCCAGGACGAACAGGCCGCCCTTCTCCACCCATTTGTTCGCGAAGTCCAGGAGCCCGAGCATGGTTGCCCACGTTAGCGGCCAGACGCGGAAAGGCCCGGGCGCGAGCCCGGGCCTCTCTCGAATGACGTCGGAGTGAGTTACCGGACGGCGGTGGCGACCGGCGAGGTCTCGGCTGCCATGCCCGACGGCTGACGGCTGCTGAACACGATGGCGCCGATGAGCACCACGAGTGCGGCGGCAGCGATGCTGAAGCGGGCGCCGTCGTTGTCGCGCAGGCTGATGATGGCCGGCAGGATGAGCAGCGAGACGAGGTTCATCACCTTGATCAGCGGGTTGAGGGCCGGACCGGCGGTGTCCTTGAACGGGTCGCCGACGGTGTCGGCGATGACCGCAGCACGGTACGGGTCGCTGCCCTTGCCGCCGTGGTGGCCGTCCTCGATGTACTTCTTCGCGTTGTCCCATGCGCCACCTGCGTTCGACAGGTAGTTGGCCATCAGCTGACCGACGAGGATGACCGCGGCCAGGAACGCGCCGAGTGCGAGGAAGTTGATGCCGAAGCCGATGACCACCGGCGTGAGCACTGCGAGCAGCGCCGGGGTGGCGAGCTCCCGCAGCGACGCCTCGGTGCAGATGTCGATGACCGGGCCGTATTCGGGCTGCTTCTCGCCCTTCATGATCTTGCCGTCGGCGAACTGCTTGCGCACTTCCTGCACCACCACGCCGGCGGTGCGACCGACGGCGCGGATGGCGAGTGCACTGAACAGGAACGGCACGGCGCCACCGATGAGGAGACCGATGAAGATCTTCGGGTCGGCCACGTTGATCTGCAGCTCCGGCAGGTCGAACACGCCGCGCAGGCGGTCGGCCTGTTCCGCGAGCCCGAGCTCGGCGCCGGCGGTCTCGATGAAGCTGGCGAACAGCGCCACTGCAGCGATGACCGCGGAGCCGATGGCGAAGCCCTTGGTGACGGCCTTGGTGGTGTTGCCGACGGCGTCGAGGCTGACCATGATTTTCTGCGGCTCGCCGTGGAACTCGCCCGACATCTCGGCGATGCCGGCGGCGTTGTCGCTGACGGGACCGAAGGTGTCTTCCGACACGATGATGCCGGTGGTGGCCAGCATGCCCATGCCGCAGAGTGCGACCAGGTAGAACGAGAACTGCAGGTTGCCGCCGCCCAGGGTCATCGCGGCAGCGATGGCGATGGCGATGGCGATGACCGCGTACACGGCACTCTCCATACCGCTGGCCGTACCAGCGAGCACGGTGGTGGCGGGGCCGGTCTCGGCAGCAGCCGCGATCTCCTGCACCGGCTTGTGGTGCGTGGCCGTGTAGTACTCGGTGAGACGGCTGATGCCCTGCGCAAGGACGAGGCCGATGAACACGGCGCCGAAACACTTCCAGCCGGCGTTGTCGTAGTCGTTGCCGACGTAGACGAGCGACAGCACGAGCGTGCCGAGCGTGGTGAGCACGCCGGCGACCAGGAAGCCCTTGTTGATGGGCTTCAGCGCGTTGGTCTCGCCTTCCTTCGCCTTGACGAAGAAGATGCCGATGATGGAGGCCACCACGCCGATGGCGCGAGCCGCCAGCGGGAAGATGAGGCCCAGCGCGGGGTTGGCGCCGATGGAGTTGAACGCCGCGACGCCGAGGATGATGGAGGCGACGAGGGTGACCTCGTAGCTCTCGAACAGGTCGGCTGCCATGCCGGCGCAGTCGCCGACGTTGTCGCCCACGTTGTCGGCGATGGTGGCCGGGTTGCGTGGGTCGTCCTCGGGGATGCCGGCTTCCACCTTGCCCACCAGGTCGGCGCCGACGTCGGCCGCCTTGGTGAAGATGCCGCCACCGACGCGGAGGAACAGTGCCAGCAGCGAGCCGCCGAAGCCGAAGCCGATCAGGATGACCGAGCTGGTGTTCTGGAACACCATGATGATGGCGGTTGCGCCGAGCAGGCCGAGGCCGACGGTGAACATGCCCGCCACGCCACCGGTGCGGAACGCGACCGTGAGGGCACGAGGCATGCTGTTGGTGAGGGCCGCTGCAGCGGTGCGCACGTTGCCGCGGGTGGCCAGAGTCATGCCGATGTACCCGGTGAATCCGGAGGCGAGGCAGCCGAGGATGAAGGCCAACGTGCGGAACGTGCCCGATTGCACGAACGTGAGTGCCGTGCCGCCATCACCCGGCTTCTCGATGGCGGTGCTCGTGAGGAACACGATGATCGCCAGCGGGACGATGATGACAGCGATGGTCTTGAACTGGCGCTTCAGGTATGCCGCCGCACCGACCTGGATGGCCTTCGCGATCTCTTGCATCTTCGGCGAGCCTTCGTCCTCGGCCATGACGAGCTTGGCGAGGAACAGGCCGACTCCGATTGCGATGAGGGCAGCCGCAGCGGACAGGAACAACACTGCCCACTCACCACCCTTCAGCTCGAATACCTGATAGCCGCCTTCGGCGATTAATGCTGGCACCGGTGATCTCCGGGGTCTCTCGGGCGCGACTCAGAAGGCCGCGCTGGTTGGGCAAACGGGACGAGTGTATTGACTCCCGTTCGATCCGGCGAACTCTACGTGTCGCCGGTCACTTCCCGCGCCACCGGCAGAGTTCGTGCCGGGGACCTCCGAGGGCTACCGTTCCCAGCGCAGACACCGTTCACTCGGCAGGGCACCAGCAGGTCGCCCGGAAAGGCCGTCCACAGATGGCACAGGCAATTCAGTCACGCGGGCCGGTCACCGGCACCGCGGCCACCCCGAGGAAGCGCCGCAAGTTCTTCCTCCTCGATCTGTACGGCACCGCGGTGGGCAAGAAGTACGCGATGGCGATCACCGGCCTGATGATGGTCGGCTTCGTCGTGGTGCACATGATCGGCAACCTGAAGATGTACCTCGGCGCCGAGGACCTCAACCACTACGGCGAGTTCCTGCGTGAACTGCTCGTGCCCATCCTGCCGCGCACCGTGTTCCTGTGGCTGCTGCGCCTCGGCCTGCTCGCCGCCGTCGCCATCCACATCCACGCCGCGTTGAGCCTCACCCGACTCAACCGCAAGGCGCGCTCGGTGAAGTACCAGAGCCCGCGCGACTACCAGGTGGCCACCTTCGCCAGCCGCACCATGCGCTGGACCGGCATCATCGTGTTCCTGTTCGTCATCTGGCACCTCGCCGACCTCACGTGGGGCTTCGCCAACAACGTCGGCGTGCCCGCCGCCGATGGCGAGTTCGTGCGCGGCGACGCCTATGGCAACGTGGTGCGCAGCTTCGAGCGGGTGCCGGTGTCGGTGCTCTACATCGTCGCCAACATCGCGCTCGGCACCCACCTGTTCCACGGCGTGTGGAGCCTCTTCCAGTCGATGGGTTGGAACAACCCGCGCTTCAACAAGTGGCGCAAGAACATTGCCATTGGTGTGGCCACGATCGTGGTGGTGGGCAACGTCTCGTTCCCCATCGCCGTGCTGGCCGGGATCGTAGGGAAGTGACCGACATGACCGATTCGCTGCTGCAGAGCAAGGTTCCCGCTGGCCCGATGGCCGACAAGTGGGACAACTACAAGGCCGACATGAAGTTGGTCAACCCCAACAACAAGCGCAAGTTCAAGGTCATCGTGGTGGGCAGTGGTCTCGCCGGTGCCTCGGCGGCGGCCACGCTGGCCGAACTCGGCTACGACGTCGACGTGTTCACGTTCCACGACTCGCCGCGCCGTGCGCACAGCATCGCGGCGCAGGGTGGCATCAACGCCGCGAAGAACTATCGCGGCGACGGCGACAGCGTGCATCGCCTCTTCTACGACACCGTCAAGGGCGGCGACTTCCGCTCCCGCGAGGGCAACGTGCACCGTCTCGCGCAGGTGAGCCTCAACATCATCGACCAGATGGTTGCGCAGGGTGTGCCGTTCGCACGCGAGTACGGCGGCCTGCTCGACACGCGCAGCTTCGGTGGTTCGCAGTTGCAGCGCACGTTCTACGCCCGCGGCCAGACCGGGCAGCAGCTGCTGCTCGGCGCCTACCAGCAGCTGGCTCGCCAGATCGGCCTCGGCACCGTGAAGCTCTGGAACCGCGTCGAGCTGGTCGACACCGTGGTGGTCGACGGTCGTTGCGCCGGCATCGTCACGCGCGACCTCGTCACCGGTGAGGTGCGGTCGCACGCCGCGCACGCAACGGTGCTGTGCACCGGTGGCTACGGCAACGCGTTCTTCCTCTCCACCAACGCGATGAACTGCAACGTCACGGCCGCGTGGCGTGCGCACCGCAAGGGCGCGTACTTCGCCAACCCGTGCTTCACGCAGATCCACCCCACGTGCATCCCGCAGGCCGACGACACGCAGAGCAAGCTCACGCTCATGTCCGAGTCGCTGCGCAACGACGGCCGCGTGTGGGTGCCGCTCAACGCCGGCGACGAGCGCCCTGCGGATCAGATCCCCGAGCACGAGCGCGACTACTACCTCGAGCGTCTGTACCCCAGCTTCGGCAACCTCGCGCCGCGCGACATCTCGTCGCGAGCCGCCAAGCGCGCCGTCGACAGCGGCCGCGGTGTCGGCCCGCTGAAGAACGGCGTCAACCTCGACTTCGCCGATGCCATCGGCCGGCTCGGCAAAGACGTCGTGAAGGAGCGCTACGGCAACCTGTTCGACATGTACGAGCGCATCACCGGCGAAGACCCGTACAGCGTGCCGATGCGCATCTACCCGGCCAGCCACTACACGATGGGTGGGCTGTGGGTCGACTACGAGCTGATGACCACCATCCCCGGTCTCTACGCCGCGGGCGAGGCCAACTTCAGCGATCACGGCGCGAACCGGCTGGGCGCCTCCGCCCTCATGCAGGGTCTCGCCGACGGCTACTTCGTGCTGCCGTACACCATCGGCAACTACCTGGCCCCGATGCTCAACCAGCCCATTCCCGGCACCGACCACCCCGAGTTCCAGGCCGCCGAGCAGGCCGCACGCCAGCGGTTCCAGGGCTTCCTCGACATCCGCGGCACCCGCTCGCCCGACTACTTCCACCGCGAGCTCGGCAAGATCATCTGGGACCACTGCGGCATGGAGCGCACCGAGCAGGGACTGCAGAAGGCGCTCAGCGAACTGCCCGCGCTGTACGACGAGTTCAAGAAGGACCTGCGGGTCACCGGCGACGGCGCCAGCGTCAACCAGACGCTGGAGAAGGCCGGTCGAGTCGAGGACTTCTTCGAGCTCGGCATGCTCATGTGTCGTGATGCGCTCGAACGCAAGGAGAGCTGCGGCGGCCACTTCCGTGCGGAGTACCAGGACGAGGAAGGCGAGGCGCAGCGCGACGACGAGAACTTCGCCCACGTCGCTGCCTGGCAGTTCACCGGCGACCCGATGCAGGCCATTCGCCACCAGGAAGAACTCGAGTTCGAGACCATCCACCTCGCCAAGCGGAGCTACAAGTGAGCAACCACCTCAGCAACCTCACCCTCAAGATCTGGCGCCAGAACGGGCCGGCCGACGCCGGACGCTTCGAGAGCTACCGCATCGACAGCATCAGCGACGAAGCATCGTTCCTCGAGATGCTCGACGTGCTCAACGAGCGGCTCATCGGCGAGGGCCTGGAGGCCATCTCGTTCGACCACGACTGCCGTGAAGGCATCTGCGGCACCTGCTCGCTGATGATCGACGGTCAGGCGCACGGTCCGCAGCGCGGCACCGCCACCTGCCAGCTCCACATGCGCAAGTTCAAGAGCGGCGACACCATCGTCATCGAGCCCTGGCGGGCCACCGCGTTCCCCATCCTGCGCGACCTGATGGTCGACCGCGCGCCGCTCGACCGCATCGTCGAGGCCGGCGGGTTCATCACCGCCGCCACCGGCGGCGCGCCCGACGCGAACATCATCCCCATCCCCAAGCCCGTCGCCGACGCGGCGATGGACGCCGCCGAGTGCATCGGCTGCGGTGCGTGCGTGGCCGCGTGCCCCAACGGTGCCGCCAACCTGTTCACCGCCGCGAAGGTGAGCCACCTCAACCTGCTGCCGCAGGGTCAGGCCGAGCGGTGGAGCCGGGTGGAGGCGATGGTGGAGACGATGGACGACTACTTCGGTTCCTGCACCAACCACGGCGAGTGCGAGGCAGCCTGCCCGAAGAGCATCAGCATCGACTTCATCGCGATGATGCACAAGGACTACCGCCGCGCCAAGGTCAAGAACCGCAAGCTCCTCAGCCAGGTATAGCCCTTCGCTGGCGGGCATCATCCGCGATGATCTCGGGCGTGGATGAGGTTCAGGTCGTCGTCGCACACAGCGAGCGCGCAACGCTGCGCGTCGGCGACGTGTTCCTGAAGATCGACGCCGATCAGGCCCGGGTCGACCTCGAGGTCGAGGCGATGGGAATGGTTCCGGTCCCGACTCCGGAGATCCTGTGGCGGCGGCCGCCAGTGCTCGCGCTCGCCGCGCTCCCAGGAACTGCACTCGGGCACCTCGGCGAGCCGTCCAGCGCGTCGTCGGCGGCGTGGGCTGCGGCGGGTGCCGCGATCCGGAAGTTGCACGACACGCCGTTGCCGCCATGGTCCGGTCGCAGCGCCGGCGACATGGAGTCCCACCTTGCCGGCGAGTGCGAGTGGCTCGTCGCCAACGACGTCCTCCCCCGCGACGTGGTCACCCGCAACCGCACGCTCGCCGAGACGGCGCTCCGGCCGTGGACGCCGGTGTTCATCCACGGCGATCTGCAGGTCGACCACGTCTTCGTCGACGGCGACGAGATCACGGGCATCATCGACTGGTCCGAGGCAGCGCCGGGCGACGCGCTCTTCGATCTCGCCACGCTCACCCTCGGGCACCCGGAACGCCTCGACGACGTCGTCGCCGGCTACGGCAGCCACGTCGACCTCGACCTCGTGCGCGCGTGGTGGTCGTTGCGGTGCCTGTCGAACGTCCGTTGGCTGAGCGAGCACGGCTTCGGCCACTTCGACGAGTTCCCCGAAGTCGCTGTCCTCCGCCGACTCTGAGCATCGCGGGATCGAGCGGATCTGACGACGTTCACCTCGCCGCCACCCGCGCGTCACGCTGCCGACGGTAGGAATGACGTATGCGCATCCTGGTGACCAACGACGACGGCATCGATTCCATCGGCCTGCACGTGCTGGCGCGAGCCATGCGCGTGCACGGCGACGTGGTGGTCGCAGCCCCGGATCGGGAGTACTCGGGTGCCGGCGCCGCCGTGGGCGCGCTGCACCTGCTGCAGCCGGAGGCCCGTCGCGTCGCCATCGAGGGCATCGACGAGGCATGGTCGGTGAGCGGACCGCCCGCCCTGTGCGTGATGTTCGCCTGCCTCGGTCTGTTCGGCGAACCGTTCGACCTCGTGGTCGCGGGCATCAACCCGGGCGCCAACGTCGGTCGCAGCGTGTACCACTCGGGCACCGTCGGCGCCGCGCTCACCGCCCGCTCGCGCGGCATCAGCGGTGTGGCCGTCAGTCAGTCGGTCACCGGCTTCGGCGTCGAGGGTCAGGGCTGGGACGAGATGCTCGTCGGTCAGCAGTGGGCCACCGCGGCGGCCGTCGCCGACGTGTTGGTCGGCGGGCTGATCGCACAGGCCCCCGAGGAGCCGGTGGTGCTCAACCTCAACGTGCCCAACGTGCCGGTCGACGAGATCCTCGGGTGGCGGCGCACCGACGTGGGTACCTTGCCGCAACGCGCGATGGCCGTTGCGTACATGGAGCCGATGGTCGGCCACGAAGGCGCGTTCTCGGTGAAGATGACCTGGGGTGAGGCCGTCGAGCTGCCGATCACCACCGATGTCGGTGCCGTCGACGCGGGCGAGGTGTCGATCACCTACCTCACTCGCCTGGAGGCCGACGGACCAGAAGCGACCACCGAGGCCGAGCGCCACCTCGATCGTTGGCTGCAGCAGCGCTGAGCCTCCCGTCGCTCATCGGTGGCGGATCTCCACCTCCGGGAGCCCCCAGCACTCGATGCCCATGTCGTGCGCCATCATGCCGAGACCCTCGGTCTCGATCTCGCCCAGCTCGGCGCGGCCGATCGTGCGCGGGTCGGTGCGGATGAGCGGGTTCTGCACGCCGTACGGGAAGGCGGGCCAGATGAGACCGTCGCGATGGCGGTCGGCGCGCACCAGCAGCATCGTGCCGCCCACCGCGTGCAGCGGCACCATGAAGCCTTCGCCGCGCATGTCGGACAGGTGCAACCGCCCGTGGTCGCGCCAGGCGTTGAGGTCGAACGTGGGACCGCCCCACGCACGGACGCAGTGCGGCTGCACGATGTCGCGTCCGAGCGAGGTGAGCAGCCCGACGATGTCGGGCCGGTACTCCACCACGTCGGCGTCGAGCCAGAGCACCCAGTCGATGTCGTCGGTGAGCGCGTTGAACAGCAGGTGGTTGCGGCTCAGCGCGAGCACACGTCGCCGTTCGAGCTGGATCGACGGATGCCACCGATCCATCCCGTCGGGAATGCGGTAGCCGAAGTCGCGGTGCCAGATGTGCGCGGCTCGCCAGCCGGAGCCGGTGAGGCGCGGCAGTTCGGCGGCGAACGCGTCGAACGTGCCGTCGGTGGAGTCGCTGGCCAACAACCCGACCGACATCTGGGCAGCCGGGTGGTGCAGCGTGAGCAGTCGGTCGACGTACTCCACCGCTTCCGCCGCGGCCTCCTTGACGGGTGTGAGCACGAGCACGTTCACGCGTGCTGCTCCAACAACGCGAGCGCCGCGGCGCCGACCACCTCGGGCGAGTACGTGGCCCGCAGCCGCGCAGCCAGCGCAGGGGCCGCGGCCCGCAACGGGCTGGTGCCGTCGACGACGGCTCGCATCATCGCGGCCGCGGCATCGAGGTCGGGGGCCGCCCACTGCATGCCGTGCTGGAAGTGCGGCGCGTTCTGCACACCGTCGACGGGCGCCATCGCGTACGGCACGAGGCCGGGGTGGTCGCTGCCCAGGTACGCCAGCTGCCCGCCGAAACCGGTGGTGATGACCGGCGTCCCGAGCACTGCGGCGTCGAACATGCCCAGTCCCCATCCCTCCGAGCAGGCCAGCGACACGTAGCAGTCGGCTCGCGCGACCAGACCGTTCACCTCGGCGTCGGTGAAGTCGTCGTTGACGAGCATCACATCGGGCGGGCGTTCGTGGCGGCGCAACACCTGCATCACTTGCCACCACGTCATCTTCTGCAGTTCGTCGTCGACCGGCCACGCGTCGGTCCACGCGGCGGTCTTCACCACCAGCAGCACCGGGTCGCCCTTCTCGAACGCGCGGGCGAACGCCTCCACCACCCAGTCGGGCCGCTTGCGCGGGTGCCACGACGACACGGTGGTGAACACGGTGACGTCGTCGGGAAGCTCGATCGGCGGTGCCGCGACCGGCTCGCGGCTGACCACGTGCGGCAGCACCTGCACCGGTTGCC
This sequence comes from Actinomycetota bacterium, assembly GCA_030685215.1. Classification (GTDB taxonomy): domain Bacteria; phylum Actinomycetota; class Acidimicrobiia; order Acidimicrobiales; family Ilumatobacteraceae; genus UBA668. The sequence goes on along the minus strand of JAUXQB010000277.1, from coordinate 2,569 downwards.
GCACGCCACCGCGTCGGAACGTGCGCCGGTTCCACTCGGTGGGCACCCACAGCTCATCGGCGGCGAACACCGAGTGGTGCCAGCTCTCCGGGTACTCGTCGAGCTCCCACACGGTGTGGCCCACGTAGTGCCCGCGCCCGAAGCTCTGCCGCAGGCTCGGCCACCACTCGGGCATCGTGTGCATCACCGTCACGTCGCTGGCCGTGTTCGGGCGGTAGCGCTCGGTCAACATCTCCGGGGCCGCCGTGCTCGGAGCGCTCCTGCTGCGTTGCTCGTGCGGCTGTGGTTCCCAGACCACGTCGGCGCCTGCACCGATGAGTGCGTCGATGCATCGCCGCGCCGCCACGGCGTAGCCGCTGTTGTCGTCGCGCGACACGTAGCGAGCGAGCGCCTGCGCCCGCCGCGGGGCGACCGGTGCGCGCAGGGTTCGTTCCGGCACGGAGTAACCGAACCGTTCGAGCACCTCGCCGGCCACGTCGGCCAGGCGGCGCAGCGACTCGTCGCTCCACTGGTCGATCGCCGGTGGCGCGTCGGCGGGAGAGGGCGTGTGCCCGACGAGCTCGTCGCGACCGATCACGCGGAACTCGGCCGGCATCGCCACGCCGAGGTAGTGGGCGGCTCGCTCGATCTGCGTCGCGGGATCGTCGACCAGCGCCTCGTAGCGGATGCACAACGAGGTGGCCGACCCGTCGGCGAACGCACGCACGTGGTCGACCCAGAAGCGGATGGGGTCGTAGAACATGCCGCGCCCTTCGTCGAGGCTGTCGCGGGCCTGCATCGGCAGCGCGTCGTAGCCGAGCAGCGGACCGGCATCGCCGCGCACGTAGGCGTCGAAGTCGACGCCCTCGAGCGCCTCGGCGATGCGCGTGTTCGAGCTGCCGCCGTGGGCGAACCAGCGGTACGTGGACCACAGCACGTCGACAGGGTTGCGCACCAGATGGATGGTGGGAACCGAGCGGCCGAGCCGGTGCGGGAAGGCGTGCGACTTGCGCACCCGCACACCCAGCTGACCCTCGAGGTACTCCAGCATCAGATGGGTGCCGCTGCGACGGTGCGTCGACAGCACCGCGTCGACGCCCTGGTCGTCGCCGTCGGTGAGGACCTCGCTCATCAGAGCAGCTCGCCGATGAGTGCACCGATGCGTGCGGCGGAGTACTGCTGCGACAGGCGTTCGGCCAGTGCCGGTGCCTGCGCGACGAACGCCGGCGAGCCGTGCACCGCATCGCGCATCAGGTCGATCGCCGAGTCGACGTCGGCGAGCGCCCAGGTCATGCCGGCCTCGAACATCGAGCGGTCGGGGTGATCGGCGGGCACGATGGTGAACGGTACGAGACCGGAGTGATCCGTTCCCAGCCACTCCATCTGGCCGCCGTATCCGGTGATGACGAGGGGAGTGCCGGCGACGGCCGCATCGAACGCGCCGAGTCCCCAGCCCTCCACGCTCGTGAGCGACACGTAGCAGTCCGCGCACTGCATGAGTCCGCCGACCTCGGCGTCGGTCCAGTCGTCGGTGACCAGCACCACCTCGGCCGCATCGGGGTACTGGCGGACGATCTGCATCACCTGCCACCACGTGTTGCGTTCGACGCTGCTGCCGGTGATCCACGACACCACGCGCTCGGTGGTCTTGAGCACCAGCGTCACGTCGTCGGCGGCGGTGAATGCGGAGAGGTAGGCGTGGAGCAACAGGTCGGGCCGCTTGCGCCAGTCCCATGTGCAGACCGAGGCGAACACGAACCGCGACGGCGACAGCTCGATCGGGGGAATGGTGGCCACCACATGGTCGACCACGTGTGGCACCACGTGCACGGGCACGCCGACGCCGCCGGCGCGGAGCGTGTCGGCGTTCCACCGCGTGGGCACCCAGATCTCGTCGGCGGGTGCCAGCTCGGTGACCCAACGACGGGGCACCGTGGTGGTCTCCCACACGGTGTGGCCGATGAAGCGCGTGCCGCCGAGCTCGCGTCGCAGCTGTGCCCACGACTGCGGCATGCAGTGGGCGAGCGCGACATGGCTGCCGTCGACGTGGCGACGCAGGTCGCGCAGCTCGGCCGGTGCGGTGCTCGCCGAGTCGGCGCACAACCTGCCGTGATGCGTGTTGACCAGCGGCTGCCAGGCGACCGACACGTGCGCGAGGCGCGCCGCCCGCATCGCTCGGCGGGCGGCCACCGCGTAGCCGCTGCTGTCGAACTCGCTTGCGTACAGCAGCGCGGCGGGTTCGTCCATCGTGCTCAGAGTATTGCCGTCGCGTACGCTCACCGCCCGTGAGCGAACTTCCTGTGCAAGCGACCGGCCTCGACATCACCGAGGTCGACGACGGTCTGGTGGTCTTCGAGCCGACGACGCGACGAGTGCATCATCTCAACGTCACCGCCACGCTGGTGTTCGAGCTGTGCACGGGCGAGAACGACGAGGAGTCGATCGTGAGGGTGGTGCAGGCGGCGTTCGGTCTGCCGGAGCCGCCGGCGAGCGAGGTCGACGGGCTGCTGGCGTCATTCCGCGCCGAGTCGCTGGTCGTGTGACGTCAACGGTGTGATGTCAACGTGACGCGAGGCTGCGGCACGCCGCT
>JAUXQB010000274.1 GCA_030685215.1 Actinomycetota bacterium | reverse complement strand
GCCACCCCAGCCGACGTCATCCGCACTCGGGTGTACCTCACCGACATCGAGCAGTGGGAGGCGGCCGGGCGAGCGCACGGTGAGGTGTTCGTCGGCCTCGACCCGGCCTGCACCTTCGTCGAGATCCCGCGGTTGATGCTCGACGGACTGGTGGTCGAGTTGGAGATCAGCGCAGTCATCGGCGACGCGCCGTGAGCGAGACGTTCCTGGTCGCGGACCGCGTCTTCGACGGCCACGACGTGCACACCGAGCTCGCGGTGGGGGTCGAGGACGAGAGGATCAGCCGGATCGTCTCGGCGGTCGACCTGCCGTCCGATGCGATGACCGTGCGGCTCGCGGGCACCACCTTGTCACCCGGTCTCATCGACGCTCACCTGCACCTGGCCCCATGGATGGGGTACGGCCTCATCGCGGCCGGCGTCACCACCGTGAGAGACACGGGCAACGACGTCGACTCGATGATCCCGTTGCTCGATGCGCTCCCCGACGGCCCGCGACCCACCGTGTACTGGTGCGGCCCGCTGATGGAGAGCACCCGGGTCAACTGGCCCTCCGTCGCCAAGGCCCATGCCTCCCCGGCAGAGATCCGCGCCACGGTCGATCAGCTGGCGGATCGCGGCCTGCGCGCCGTCAAGCTGTACGCCAACGCCACTCCCGAGCTGATGGCGGCAGCGAGCGACCAGGCCCACCGGCGCGGCATGCGCGTGCTCGGCCATCTCGGGGCGACGAACCTCGACGACGCGGTCGCTGCCGGCGTCGACGAACTGCAGCACCTCGCCGGGTGCCTCGCCACAGATCTCGGCGAGCCCACGTGGGAGGGCGCCGCGCATCGCGTTGCCGCCGCGCCCGTGGATCACTGCCTCACGCTCGTGATCTGGCACGCACTCGCGCACCTCGGCGAGCCACGAGCCGAGCGCGACGCGGCGATGGCGTGGGTGCCCGAGCACACCCGCGCCGCCTGGTCGAGCGCTCATCACGCATGGCAGCCGGCCGCCGATCGAGTACGTCGGGTGCGCGAGCTGGTCGAACGCATGGCCGCGATTCCCGTGCTGCGAGAGGCCGGTCGGCGACTGTTGATCGGCTCCGACTCGCCCTTTCCCGGGCTCATCCCAGGCTTCTCGCTGCACGACGAGGCCGGACTGCTGGTCGAGTGCGGGTTCAGTGCCCTCGATGCGATGCGCGGGCTCACTTCGGGCAACGCCGACTGCATCGGCGCCTCCGACGCCGGACGCATCGTCGAGGGAGCCACCGCCGACCTCGTCGCGTTCCGGGGGGACCCGACGAACCGCATCGCGGACATCAGCGCCGTCGATGCCGTGTGGCGCGCCGGCGAAAGGGTGAACCTGGCCGATCTGGCCGAGACCGCGGCCGAGGTGTTCAGCCGCGGCCCGACCAGTCCGATGGATCAACTCGGATGCCAGCACTACGTGCCAGCCACGGCGGCGGGGTAGATCGATCGACTGACACGCGTCCGTAGAGTTGCCCGAGTGGATGAGCACCTGGGGCGCGTGTACGACTCGATGGCGCCGCACTTCGAGGCGCATGCGGCCGACGGGCCGTACAACGCGCACTACGACCGGCCGGCGTTGCTGGATCTGCTCGGCCCGGTCGACGGGCTGCGCGTGCTCGACGCCGGTTGCGGGCCTGGCTTCTACTCCGAGAACCTCCTCGAGCGCGGCGCACACGTCGTCGCGATCGACGCCAGTCTGCCGATGGTGGAGCTCGCCCGCACCCGACTGGGCAGCGACACGACGGTGCTCCAGCACATGCTCGGCACGCCGTTGCCGTTCGACGACGGCACCTTCGACGCGGTGGTGTGCGCACTCACGATCCACCACGTCGAAGACCGTCACGCTGCGCTCGCGGAGCTCCACCGCGTGCTGCGACCGGGCGGGGCGATGGTGCTCTCCACCCAGCACCCGACGACCGACTGGCTACGCAAGGGCGGTTCGTACTTCGACGTCGTCGTCGAGACCGACGTCTGGCGCCTGCCGACGAGCGAGTGGAGCGTGGGCTACTGGCGCGAGCCGCTCACGTCCCTCAGCGATGCGATCTTCCGCGCGGGCTTCCTGATCGAGCGCATCGTCGAGCCACTGCCCACCGAGTCGATGCTGGAGCGCTGGCCCGACGAGCACGCCGTCCTGATGCAACGACCCGGCTTTCTCCATCTCCGACTCCTCACGCGCGACGTCGGCGGGTCGCCGTGACCCTTCCTCGGCCACGCCGCTTCGCGGTGGGACGGTTCGCGGTGGCTGACGAGTCGATCTTCGTGTGCGACCGGATGCTGCCCGTGTGCGTCGACCTGCACCGAGCGACTGGCATCGTTCGTCGCACGTCGACGTGGCCGCTGCTCGACTCGCTGCGCCATCAACCCGTCGTCACTGCGGTGCGGCTGCACGATGGTGCCGTGTGGATCAGTTCGCCCGCCGCTGGCGGCCTCGTCCGCATCGACACCGCGACCTTCGACCACACGCTCGTCCGGCTCGACGCGATGCCGGGACCGATCGCGCGGCTCGGAGACGACCTGATGGTGTTCGCGTACCGCGAGTGGAGATCCGCACCACACGCCTCGGCCGACGCGAGCCCGATCGAGCGGCCGGTCATCTGGCTCGACGCACCTGATCGCGAGCCGTCGACGGTCCGCTGGTTCATGTACTCACCCGATGCGGACCCCTACGAACCGGTCGACGAGTCCGACGAGATCGACCACGACCTCGACGCCCACGCCCACGACCTCGACCTCGACCTCGCGGACGACGACTTCGAGACGAACGAAGACGGCGCTCGACCCGTCTGGCGCATCGTCTCGGGCGTGCCGCAGCCGTTCGACGTCGGCGGGGATGCCGGCACCGGAATCACCATGTCGGACGGAACGCTCGTCGCGTCGGTCCGCCGGCACTCCGACCCGCTCGTCAAGGTGCGCGAGGCGTACGGCATCGCCTACCGATACCCGGGGGCCGTGATCGCGTTCCACCCTGACGGCACCTCGCGCACGATCCGCGAGTTCGACGACGGCGTCGACCTCGTCTCCGACGGCATCGGGCTGTGGTTCACCGCAGAAGACGCTGACACGGGCGAGACGACACTGGCGCCGATCGAGCTCGCCGGCCGCGTCATCGAGCCCCGCGGTGCTGTCGTCGCGATCGTCGCCGGGCGGGCGGTCGTCGTCGAACGTTCCGGCCCGATGCGTCGTCTCGACCTCGCGACTGGTGCGGACCTGGACGATCTCGCGATCCCGCCGATTGCTCTCGACGACGGGCACGAGGCCGTCGTCGACGGCGAACAGGTCTGGTTCGCCGGCGCGAGTCCGGACCGGTTGATCACCGTCGACATCGGTTCAAGCGATGTCGCTGTCCTCGCCGTGACCGTCGATCTCGATCCATTGCTGCCACCCGCAACACCGAGGGCCGGGTTCGACATCGCCGACTACGAGCGCGGCGCACTCAGCGACTTCCGCGACGAACTGCTCGGCGGATGGCAGGACGAGAGCGGAGCCGTGATGCCGTTCATCGACGGCGTCACGTTCATTTCCATCGATCTGGTTGGGTCCTTCCCCGACACCTGCATCGAGGTGACGTTCGACTCTTCCGAGCGGACAGGCCAGACCTTCGGAGTCCGGCTCGCGTTGTACGACGCGCTCGGCAACGACATCGGCATCGGTTTCGCCGGCATCCACATGATGGAGCTGATCGACGGCTGGCCTGGCCTGCCACACCTGGATCAAACACCTGCCGACGAGTCAGGGGTGACGTGGCTCGAGATGTACTGACCGTACCGAGCCCTCGGGTGGCGGGCGTACAGTCGCGCGCATGAGCTTTCGCGTGGGAGCCGACTCGTACGACCGCTTCATGGGTCGCTTCTCGGTACCACTCGCGCCGCGGTTCGCGGACTTCGCACGCATCGAGGCGCCTCGCCGCGCGATCGACGTCGGGTGCGGACCCGGCGCCCTCACCACCGAGCTCGTCGGCCGGGTGGGCGCGCCCAACGTCACCGCGGTCGACCCATCGGAGTCGTTCGTCGTCGCGGCGCAGGAACGGCATCCGCAGGTCGACGTGCGACGTGCATCGGCCGAAGCGTTGCCGTTCGACGACGACACGTTCGACTCGGCGCTCGCCCAACTGGTCGTGCACTTCATGGCCGACCCGGTCGCCGGGCTGCGCGAGATGGCACGCGTCGCCCGTCCCGGCGGCATGGTCGCGGCCTGCGTGTGGGACCACCACGCCGGTGGTGCCGGCCCACTGAGTCTGTTCTGGCGCGCGGCGCGCGAATTCGACCCGTCGGCCCCGGACGAGGCCGGGCTGCCGGGCGCGAGCGAGGGCCACCTCGTCGCGCTCTTCCACGAGGCAGGGCTGGCGCAGGTGGACGGTGAACTGCTCACCGTGTCGGTGGAGATGTCGAGCTTCGACGCGTGGTGGGAACCGTTCACACTCGGCGTCGGTCCCGCCGGCGCGTACGTGGCGAGCCTCGAACCCGCTGCACGAGTCGAACTTCGGGAGCACTGCCGCAGCATCGCTCCACCCGCGCCGTTCGTCATCGACGCCGGCGCATGGGCGGCACGCGGCATCGCCTGACGGACACCCGCTGGTTCTCATCACGCTCGTGTGGGCGATCGGCGGTCACCCCTCGGGTGCGGCGTCGTTGCGGTTCATCCGAGTGCCAGCGGCCCGACGGGGGTGCGGCTGCCACTCGGATGGTCGGCTGCCACTCGGATGGACGGCTGGCACTCGGAACGGTTTCACTGCGCCACATCGCCGGGCTCCCGGCGGATGCGTCAACCTGAGCTTGACGCATCCCGTTCGTCAATCTAGAGTTGACACATGGCCGACTCGACACCACTGGTCCCCGCTCCTCGTCTCGACGAGCTGATCGCCGCCGTTCGCACCGCACAGCCCGACGCGCTGGGCCAGCTCTCCAACGCGGTGATGGTCGCGCAGCACCTCGGCGAGACCGCCGATGCACTCATCGGCCACTTCGTCGACCAGGCCCGACGGTCGGGTGCCTCGTGGACCGACATCGGCGCGAGCATGGGCGTCAGCAAGCAGGCCGCGCAGCAGCGGTTCGTGCCGAAGGTTCCCGCCTCGGCCGACGAGCCCGATGCCTTCAGCCGCTTCACGCCGCGAGCCCGCAACGTCATCGTCGCCGCCCACAACGCCGCGCGCGAAGCGCACCACGCCGAGGTCGACACGGCTCATCTCGTCCTCGGGCTCCTCACCGAACCCGCGGCCATCGCGGCCAAGGTGCTCGTCGGCGAAGGCGCCGCGATGGACACAGTGGCGGCGGCGGCCCGCGCCTCGCTGCCGACCGGCAGCGACGACTCGCCAGAACTGGTTCCCTACTCGGCACGCGCACGCGACGTGCTCGCGCTCACGCTGAGCGAGGCGCTCCGCCTCGGCCACAACTACGTGGGCACTGAGCACATCCTGCTCGCACTCCTGGAGCACGAGCACACCGAGGCCGGCGTGCTGCGCGGCTTGGGTGTCACCAAGCCAGCGGCAGAGAAGGCCGTCGCTGCAGCGCTCGGTTCGCTCAGCACGTAGCAGCGATCCGATGCTCATTGACGGACACCGAGCACGCTCCTAGTGTGCTCGGGTGACTCCCGAGTCGCCCGACCACGACGGAGGTCAGTGTCATGGGCCTCGCACGGAATGCAGTCGACAACCTTCGCGACGCCCGCCACATCGGGCCGAGCTTCCTGATGCGTCACTTCAACAGCTGTACGCATCGCTCGCTGACGCACGCGCGGCTCAAGCGAGTGGGGCCGATCACGATCCGCAACCGCACCTCCGACGCCGACGTCTTCCACCAGGTGTTCGCGACGCATCAGTACGAGCTCACCCGCTTCCCCCAGTTCGCCGACATCAGGGAATTTCTCGACCGCACGCTCGCCGCGGGGCGCACTCCGCTCATCATCGACCTCGGCGCCAACATCGGTGCGTCTCCGCTGTGGTTCGCCTCGCGCTTCCCCGAGTGCGCGATCATCGCCGTCGAACCGGACCCAACCAACGCAGAGCTGTGCCGCCGGAACCTGGCGCACGCCCGCAACGTCGAGGTGATCGAGGCGGCGATCGGCAGCACTTCCGGTCGCGCCGAACTGGTCGACAACGATCGCGGCAAGTGGGGCATCAGCACGGTTCGTTCCGACACTGGCGCACTGCGCGTGTGCACGGTCGCCGAACTGCTCCATCAGCGAGCTGACTTCTGCCTGTTCCTGGTGAAGATCGACATCGAAGGTTTCGAACGTGATCTGTTCGCCTCGAACACGGAGTGGGCGGCCGAGGCCAAGGTGGTCATCATCGAGCCCCACGACTGGCTGTTGCCCGGGGCCGGGACGAGCCGGAGTTTCCAACGCGTGATGGGTGAGCTCGACTTCGACCTTCTGCTCGCAGGCGAGAACCTGGTCTACGTACGCCGACCCGACGCGTGAGCGCCGGTCACGCGTGCGAGAACGCGACGAGGGGCAGGCCGAGCGCATCTGCGATGTCGGCGGCTGCGCGTTCGGGCGAGTGCTGCTGCACGATGTGTGCACGCGCACGTTCACCCAGGCAGCGAGCCTCGTCGGGATGCTCGACCACGTGTCGCATGTGCGCTGCCGCCACCGCCAGGTCGGGTTCCGCCCACATTGCGTCGGGCGGGTACGGCTCGTTGCCGGGGCCGACCGCGACCAACTCGTACGGCACCAGCAACGTGGTGTCCGGATCGCAGAACTGCATGTTGCCCGAGTATCCCGTGGTGATGACCGGCCGACCAGCCGCCATCGCCTCGGCGATGTTGAGTCCGAACCCTTCGCTGCGGTGCAGCGAGACGAAGCAGTCGCAGAGTTCGATCAACGCCTGCATCTCGTGACTCGTCCAGTGACCGTCGATCAGGTGGATGTCGGGCCGGTGCTCGATCGCGCGGCGCACTCGGTCGAACAGGTACGGGTGGTGCGACGAACCGTTGATCGACTTCAGCACGAGCGACGCCGCACCGGGCTCGGGGAACGCGTTGATGAACGCGTCGATCAGGCCGAGCGGGTTCTTCCTGGCCACCACCGAGTGGAAGTCGAACGTGAAGGCGAACAGGAAGCCGGTCGGCAGTGACAGCACCTCGCGGGTGAACGGGGTGGGCGTGTCGGGCGGCACCACGGGGAGGGTGACGACCTTCACTGGGACATCGGTGTCGCGCTGCAACGCCTGCTGCGTGAACTCGCTGGTGACCCACACCTGCTCCAGCATCTCCAACGACGCGAGTGCTTCCGGCCGGAACGAGTCGAGCTCCCAGAACCACAACCCGATGCGCCGCGCGTCGTCGCGCACGCGGTGGGGGTGCTCGAGCGCGGAGAGGGTGTTCGAGACCATGTCGGCGTTGACGCAGTAGATGGAATCGCGGAACCGCAGGTGGTGGGACACCTCGACGTGCAGCGCGTGATCGTTGCGAGCGATGGGCGCACCGAGACCGACCGTGTGATGCGGCACACCGGTGAGATCGAGACCGATGCCGATGCGTCGAGCGGCCTCGCCGACGCCCTGCTCGGCGTTCATGTAGCCGATGAGGTTCCACCCGCCCGGATCGCGCAGGTGCGACGGCTCGGGCGCCGAGGTGGGGGCGATGGGATCGAGGCCGCTGGCCTCACGCGCCGCACGCGCCACCGGATCCTGCGCCAGCCAGTTCATGTAGCCGAACGCATCGCCGAGCTGCAGTTGGTGGAAGTAGGCCTTCACGTCGGGGCGGCTCTCGTAGAACGCGAGCGCCCAGCGGCCGATCGGCGTGGCGAAGTGCCCCCGCGCCGGGCTGTCGAGCCACTCGCAGAGCGCGTCGTGGCTGTGCTCGTCGAACACATCGGGCGGTGGGGGCGACAGCTCGGCCAGCGCGTCGAGCACACCGGCACGCAACGCCCCCCGCACGATCGGGTCGAGGCGGATGCCGCCCGGTGTCAGTGCCCAGCCGTAGTCGGCAGCACGGTCGGCCCAGCCGTGCTCGTAGAGCAGGGCCTGGTACCGGTCGCAGAGCTCGATCAGCAGCGGATGGTCGGGCAGCCGCACACGCGGCCGCGCCCCTGCGTGCTTCGAGAACATCCACGGCAGATCCGGGTCGTAACCGCTGTAGTGGAAGAACCGCAGCGGGCTGCCCGCCACGAGGATCTCGTCGCCGTCACGGGTGAGCGGCCGCTCGTGCAGGTTCCAGTACGCCACGTTGAACCCGGGATCGCGCAGCACGTGCGGCTCGAACAACGACGGCACCCAGTCGATCCACCGCTGATCGGTGAACAGCGCATTCGCCAGATCGACGACCGCGTCGGTGACGAGACGCTCGTGCCACCACTGCAGGAACGGGATCGCCGAAGGGCCGGTCGCGATGAAGCCGAGGTTGAAGATGCCCGCGTGGCGCAGGACCGACTCGGCGGGCTCGAGCCCGTCGCGAGGCATCGGTTGCAGCACGTGCGGGGTGAGCGCGATACCGGACGCGATGGCCGCCTGGAAGGCCGACTCGAGCGTGGCCGAGACGACGATGTCGGGGTCGAGGTACATCGCTGCCGTGCGTCCGTCGCGGGTGAGGTGTCGCAAGAAGGCCGGCTTCAACGCGGTGGCGAACTCCATCACGCCGTAGATGGCTGCCATCTGATGCCACTGTTCGGTGGGCAGGTCGAGGTCGTCGAGCCCGATCACCTCACCGGCCACTCCCGCTGCTGCCCGGTCGTCGGTCGTGCCGTCGAGCACGAGCGTGACGAAGCGAGCATGTGGGTGGTGACGCAGGAACGATGCGGCGAGCACTCGCGCCTGGGGAAGGTAGTTGCACGCGACGATGGTGCCGGCCACGCGTGCCGTGGTGCCGACGACGACGGGGGTCTCGCTCATCGACTCGATCGGAGCACCAACCTGCGGATGGACGCGTACACCCGGCGTGGCGGTGCGCTCCACCGCCAGAGCCGTGTGGCCTGCACCAGTTCGAGCTCGTCGGACCGTCGGCGGAGGAGTTCGAGGGAGTGGTCGGGCTCGGCGCCGCGTTCGGCGAGCAGGGCGGCGTTCAGCTCCTGGGCGGCGATGGTGGCGCGGCGAGCGGCCACGACCGCAGCTCGAGCCTCGTGCAACTCAGCGGTCGCGAGGGCGAGTGCGTGCTCGAGCGAGACGGCTTCGGGGTCGGAGTCGGACGGAGGCACTGCCCGTAGGGTAACGGCTCACCTGCCGAGGCAGAGCGTGGAGGGGAACAGCACGACCTCAGCACCCACGGCCACGGACGGGCTGTCGAGCGCGGAGCAGACCGCGGCGACGATCTCGCTGCGACCGCATCCGGGTGACGCCGCCGACACCAACCCGGCGACCAGCGAGATGTCGGCCTCGGTCACGGTGCCATCGGCGACGATGCTCGGCAGCCACGCCCGCACTCGGCCATCGACCTGGTCGCAGTCGTCACCCGCCACGGTGGTGACGGTGCCCGGCGCAGCGCCGCCGGCGCCGACGTTGGCACCGGAGCGCTCGTAGAGCACCCAGCCGGTGGTCACGAGCAGCGCCGCGACGCCCCACATCGCCAGTCGGCTGCGGTGCGTGCGTCGCTGTTCCGGCGTCGCCCGGGGCACGACCGACCGGAACGAGAACCGCACGGCGCTCACCACTCCGAGCAGGGCAAGTGCACCGATGACCACCGAGGTCCAGAGCCGCCACGACGACTTGCCGTCGCTCCAGCCCGGCCCGTCGACCACGATCACGCGACCCGTCAAGGTGGATCGGGAGACGACGACCTGGTCGCCGACCCGAGCGCGCTGGTGGGTCTTCTTGCGCACGTCGATCTCGAACACGCCGCCGCGATCGTCGCGCCCCTCGAGCACGTAGTCGTCACCGCCTTTGCGTTGCCGCTCGATGTATCGCTCAGTGATGCGAGCCGAACGATCGACGGTGGGGCCGACCTCGTCGAGCAACAGCACGGCAGCCACCAGCAGCACGCCGAGGCTGACGCCGAACAGCACGCGCAGACCGCTCAGCTGCTTGCCGGGCGGCATCGGTGGCGCCGCAGGTGCCGGCTGCTCGGCCTCCGTGCCCGTGCCGGTGGCGGTGGCGGTGGCGGCGAGCACGTCGTCGATGCTCGTCGAGGTGGAGGCTTGCACGGGCTGGGCGGAGTCGTCACGGTTCATGGCTGGACGGATGCACGAACGGCGACAAGAGTTCCGCGAACCACTTTGGTTGCGTCGGTGCGCAACCAACGTGGCTCTCCTCAC
>JAUXQB010000267.1 GCA_030685215.1 Actinomycetota bacterium | reverse complement strand
GCGCCATCCCCACCAGTGTGACGCGCGGAGGGCCGACTCGCCACAGGCGACGCGCTACAGCTCCACCGTTCCCGAGACGCAGGTGACCGCGTCGCCACCCACCCACACCTGGCCGGTGGTGTCGGTGTCGATGAACACGCGTCCGGCGCGGCCCATTGCCGTGCCCTGCGACGCGACGTACGGTGCCTGGAAGCGGCCGGTGCCGATGAGCCACTGCGCGGCCGATGCATTGAGGCTGCCGGTGACCGGATCCTCGAAGGTGGTGGTGCCGTCGGGGAAGAACCCGCGCACTTCGTAGGCGTGTGGCGAGCCGGCCGGGTACGGCCCGATGACGCCCAGCTTCAGTGGCGTGTTGGCGGGTGTGATCGCGAGCACCTCGTCGGCCGACGCGAGCAGCACACCCAGCCAGCCGGGCCCGTTGTCGATCCACGACGAGTCGACGATGGCGGACGGCTCGATGCCGAGCGCGGTGGCTGCCTCGGCGAGCGTGGCGTCGTCGACCGCGCCGAACCGCAGCATCGGTGGCGCCTCGAACGCGAGCCTGCCGTCGTCGCCCTGGGCCACGGTGACCAGACCCACGCCGCACTGCTGCACCACTCGGCCGGGCGTGCGCGGCGTGCCGCCGTTGGCCAGCCACGCGTGGCACGAGCCGATGGTGGGGTGGCCGGCGAAGGGCAGCTCGGTGGTGGCCGTGAAGATGCGCACCAGGTAGTCGGCTGCCGGGTCGGTGGGCGGCAGCAGGAACGTGGTCTCGGAGAAGTTGGTCCAACGGGCGAACCGCTGCATCTCGTCGGCGGTCAGCTCACTGCCGTCGAGCACCACGGCGAGCGGGTTGCCGCGATACGGCACGGCGGTGAACACGTCGACTTCGGCGAAGGTGCGTTGCATCCGGTCAGTGTGGCACCGCGCCCCTTCGAGCCCGGCCTTGTTTGCGGTCGCAACCGTGGAGCCACAGAACCGGACGTCCGGACCGGTGGCTCCACGGTGGCGCGAGCAACTGAATCGTGCCGGTCAGGCGAAGGCGGCGGCGAGCACGTCGGCGTAGGTGTCGGCCAGGTGGAACGTCATCTCGTCGCGGACGCGCTGCGGCACGTCCTCCAGATCGGGTCCGTTGCGCTTGGGCAGCACCACCTCGGTGAGCCCGGCTCGGTGCGCGGCCAGCACCTTCTGCTTGACGCCGCCGATGGGCAGCACCTTGCCCTGCAGGGTGATCTCCCCGGTCATGCCGACGTTGGGCTTCACCAGCTTGCCGGTGAGCAGGCTGACGAGCGCGGTGGTCATGGTGACCCCGGCCGACGGGCCGTCCTTGGGTACGGCGCCGGCGGGCACGTGCACGTGCACGCGCTTGGCCATCGCCGCCGGGTCGACACCCAGCTCGCCGGCGTGAGACCGCACGTACGACAGCGCGATGTGCGCGCTCTCCTTCATCACGTCGCCGAGCTGACCGGTGAGGGTGAGCGTGGGCTCGCCGTCCTGCGTCAGGTCGAACGCGGTGGTCTCGATGAACAGCACGTCGCCGCCCATGCCGGTGACGGCGAGTCCGGTGGCGATGCCGGGCACGTTGGTGCGCTCGGGGATGGAGTCGTCGACCTTCTGGCGGCCGAGCCACTCGCGCACGTCGCCGTCGGCCACCTCCACGGGAGGCGTCTGCTGTGCGGTGGCCACCTTCGCCGCGATCTTGCGGGAGAGCTTTCCCAGTTCGCGCTCCAGCGACCGCACGCCGGCTTCGCGGGTGTACCCACTGATGGTGGCGCGCACCGCCTCGTCGGTCACGGTGACTTCGTCGGTGGTGAGACCGGCTCGCGTCAGCTGGCGGGGGAGCAGGTACCGCTGCGCGATGAACACCTTCTCGTCCTCGGTGTAGCCGTCGAGCCGAATGAGGTCCATGCGGTCGAGCAGCGGTGCCGGGATGGTGTCGGCCACGTTGGCGGTGGCGATGAACACCACCTGCGACAGGTCGAGCTCGACCTCGAGGTAGTGGTCGCGGAACGTGTGGTTCTGCGCAGGGTCGAGCACTTCCAGCAACGCGGCCGTGGGGTCGCCGCCCCAGCCACCGGGGCTGAGCTTGTCGACCTCGTCGAGCAGCACCACCGGGTTCATGCTGCCGGCCTCGATGATGGCGCGCACGATGCGACCCGGCTGGCTGCCCACGTAGGTGCGGCGGTGGCCGCGGATCTCGGCTTCGTCGCGCACGCCGCCGAGTGCGACCCGCACGAAGTTGCGACCCATCGACTTCGCGATGGACTCGCCGAGGCTGGTCTTGCCCACGCCGGGAGGCCCGACCAGGGTCATCACGCTGCCGGCGGCGCGCGAGTCGCCGTCGTCGACGCCGCGGTCCGAGCGCAGCTTGCGCACGGCGAGGAACTCGACGATGCGATCCTTCACGTCGTCGAGCCCGTAGTGGTCGGCGTCGAGCTGCGCGCGAGCGTCGTCGAGCGCGAGCTGGTCGGGCGTGCGAGTGGCCCACGGCAGCTCGAACACGCGGTCGAGCCACGTGCGCACCCAGCTGTGCTCGGGCGACTGCGCGCTCATCCGCTCCAGCCGTTCGATCTCCTTGGCGACGAAGTTGGCGGTCTTCTCCGGCAGCTGCCCGTCGAGCTCGGCGAGCTTCGTGCGGTACTCGCCCACCACGTCGTCGTCGCCCTCGCCGAGCTCCTTGCGGATGGCGGCGAGCTGCTGACGCAACAGGTACTCGCGCTGCTGCTTGTCGACGCCTTCGGTGACGTCGGCGCGGATCTGCGCGGTGACCTGCAGTTCGGTGAGGTGCTGCTTCGCCCACTCGCTGAGCAGACCGACGCGCGACTCCACATCGACCGCGTGCAACACCGCGGACCGCTGCGCGTCGTCGGCCTCGCTCCACGACGTGACTGCATCGGCCAGCGCACCCGGCTCGGCGATGGTGCGCAGGATCTCGGGCAGTCGCCGGCTCTGGCGCAGCTTGGCGATCTCCTCCAGCACCACTCGCAGCTCGCGCGCCGCGGCTTCCACACGCGGGCTGGGACGGGTCTCGGTGACGAGCTCCACCTCGGCGTGGTCGGCCCCGCGTTCGCTGGAGTGCACGGCGTGCACCCGCACCCGCTGCTGCGCCTGCAGGATGGCGGCCAGCCCACCGTTGGGCAGCGTGGCCGTGTCGGGCACGGTGGCGACGACACCCAGTGCGTCGCCCGCGGCGGCGAGCAGCACCACGCGACCGTCGGCGCGGTTGGCCGCCTCGACGGCTGCGCGCGCCTGCTGCTGGTCGAGCGAGATGGTGACGACGGTGCCGGGCAGCACCACCGAGGGCAGTCGGAGCACGGGCAGGGTGAGTGTGGGCTCGGGGCGAGCGGCGGCGGTGGACGAGTCGGTGCGTGTGTCAGCCATGGGAACAACGTAGCGTCATGAAACTTGATTGCAACCGACTCAAGTCATGTGATGCGTCACTCCACCTTCGGCGGGTCCTTGAGTGCGAAGTAGGCCACGACCAGGCCGCCCAGCAGCAGGAACAGGAAGAAGCTGCGCAACAGCCAGCGCAGCGTGCCGATCACCAGCCCGAACCCCCAGAACACGAGCAGTGCGACGATGAGCCAGCCGATGACCGTGGCGAGTGCGGACTTCATGCCGCCAGCGTACGTGCACGTCCCCGTGGTCAGGACCGCCCGTCGCCGGTGTCACGGTTCCGCGCCCACGGGCGCGACGACATGACACATCCGTCTGGGTCTCGCGCCCGTGGGGGCCGAGGCGGACAGAGCTGTCGGGGTCTCGCGCCCGACCTGCCGGGGGTGGGCGGGTCGGCCGGGCCGGTCGGGTCCGGCGAGTGGGCGACTGGTCAGGCGGGGGCGGTGAGGGCGGCGGCCTTGGCGAGTGCGTCGTCCCACGAGGCGCCGGCGGCCAGCAGTGCTCGGAAGGGCATCACCATGCGCGGCATGCTCACGCCGAGCACGCCCCGCAGCCGGCCTTCGTGGCCGTAGAGCGCGGCGAACGCACCGTCGGTGCTGCCCGCGAACACGTGCACCTGGTCGTCGCCGTGCGCGCGGCCGACGAACTGGATGCGGCTGTCGAACTGGTCGCTCCAGAAGAACGGCACGGAGACGAACGGCGTCGGCTGCTCGCCGCGCGCCACGGCCAACAGGTTCGATGCCGCGGCAGCACCTTGCTCCGCCGCGTTGGTCCAGTGCTCGACGCGCATCTCCTCGTCGTCGAAACCGGCGAACGCGCCGTTCGGCCACCGGGCACAGTCGCCGGCTGCGTACACGCCCGGCACGCCCACGTTGAGCGTCGCGTCGCACACGATGCCGTCGCGCAGGGTGAGTCCGCTGCCGTCGAGCCACTCGGTGACGGGTGCGACGCCGACACCGACGAGCACCACGTCGCTCTCGATGACGGAGCCGTCGGCCAACTGCACGCCGGTGACGCGACCGCCTTCGCCGACGATGCCGGCCACCTGCACGCCGCACCGCAGGTCGACGCCGTGGCGCCCGTGCACGCTCGCCACCGCGGCGCCCATCTCCACGCCGAGTCCGCGGATGAGCGGCGACGGCGCACCTTCGAGCACGGTGACCTCGCAGCCCAGCGTGCGCGCGGTGGCCGCCGCCTCGAGCCCGATGAAGCCGGCGCCGATGACCGTGAGGCGCGCCGTGCCCCCGGCGATGCGATCGCGCAGGTCGGTGGAGTCGGCCATGGTTCGCAGTTCCACCACACCGTCGAGAGACGGCTGGCCGGGCAGCCGACGCGGGGCAGCGCCGGTGGCGATGACGAGCCCGTCGAACGTGAGCGACGCGCCGTCGTCGAGGGTCAGCGTGCGCCGGCCGGTGTCGAGCGCGGTGGCCCGCACGCCGAGTCGTAGGTCGAGCTGCAGCGACTCGAACTCCTCGGCCTTGCGCAGCCGGACGCGTTCGGTCTCCCACTCTCCGGCGAGCACCTTCTTCGACAGCGGCGGACGGTCGTAGGGCACCTCCCGCTCGGCGCCGACCAGCGTGATGCGGCCCGCGAAACCGCCCTCGCGAAGGGTCTCGCACGCGCGCAGACCGGCGAGCGATGCGCCGATGACGACGACGTGGTCGAAGGAGTCGTCGAGCATGGGCCGGAGCGTAGTGCGAGGCGAAATGAGTACCGCCTACTCAGTCGCCGCCTCGGTGAGTCGTGGTCCAGTGATGACATCAACGGCAACACCGTCACTCACAGGAGGATCACCATCATGGGCCTGTTCAGCAAGATCAAGGAAGCCACCAGTCTCGTCACCGGCAACGACCACATCGCGGGCGCGTTGTTGGGTCGCGGCATCATCACCGCCATCGAGCTCACCGGCAGCTCCATCACCATCGGCGCCATCGAGCAGTACGTGTGCCACATCACCGTCGAAGTCGCGCTCGACGACACGCAGCGGTACGTGACCGTCTGCAAGCAGAAGATGCCTGCGTGGACCATCGCTCAGGTGCAGCCTGGCAACACCACCGTCGCCGTGCGCGTCGACCCCACCGATCGCACGCGCGTGGCCCTCGACTGGGACACGCCGGCACCGACCGTTCGAGCCCCGCAGAGCACGCAGGGCAGCAGCGCCGCCGACGTCCTCGAGCGTGGGCTGTCGTGCCGAGTCGCGATCCTGCAGTTCCAGGACATGGGCATGGTCAGCCAGACCGGTCTGCCGATCTATGCCTTTGCCCTCAGCGTGCTGCCCGAGGCCGGCAAGCCGTACCAGGTGCAGATCGGCAACCCGGTCCTGCCCGACGCGATCCCGCTCCTGTACCCCGGTGCGCAGCTGCCGGCGAAGGTGCTGGCGGACGACCCGAACAGCATCGTGATCGACTTCGCGGCGGCGTTGACGGCGGTGTGATCCGGGTCGTCGGGCGACACGGCGCGCGACCGGTACCGTTCGGGGAACCGAGCCACCGGTCGCGACGTCTGACGTGGTAGCGGCTCGTGCTCGGTATCCCTGAGGACGACGGTCGAGGGAGCACTCCATGGCACAGCGACGAGCGCGTCGGTTCACGGCCTTCACGGTGGCACTGGGGCTGGTGATCGCCGCGTGCAGCGACGGTGACGGCGCCGCCACCACCACGACCGCGGTGCCCGTCCCCATCGGTACCACTCCCACGCGTGCCGAGGCCGACGGTGTGGCGCCACGCCTGTTCGGCCTCACCCTCTCCGAGGGCCAGGCAGCAGCGAACACGCCCGACACCACGCCGGTGGTCGACGGCGATCAACTACCCGCCGATCGGCTCGACGAGATCGTCGACCGGTTGCCCGAGTGGACCGATCCGGCCGAGGATCGTGAGTCGTTCAACTGGCCCGTCCAGTCGTCGCCACCACCGCGCACCGGTGCGGTGATCGACGAGCCGTTCCCGCCCGCCGACGACACGCCCGTCGTCACCGTTCCGACCGGTCCGCTGCACGTGCTGCGCGTGCAGCCCGAGGGCGACGTGCCGCTGGCGCCGTACGTGGCCGTCACCTTCGACCAGCCGATGGTTCCAGTGGGCACGGTCGGTCAGGTCGGTGCCATCGACGTGCCGGTCACCATCACGCCGGCACTCGACGGCACATGGCAGTGGATCGGCACGCGCACTCTGCGCTTCGACTACTCCGGCGGGTCGATCGATCGCCTGCCGATGGCCACCACCTACTCGGTCACGGTGCCGGCCGGCACCGAATCGGCCACCGGCAACGCGCTCGCCGAGGAGGTGACGTTCTCGTTCACCACGCCGCCGCCAACCGTGCAGTCGTTCGGGCCGGAGAGCGATGCGCTCGCACTCGATCAGGTCTTCGTCGCCACCTTCGATCAGCGCATCGACCCCGCTGCCGTGCTCGCGACGATCAGCCTGAAGGCAGGCGACGACGGCGTGCCGCTGCGACTCGCCACGGCCGACGAGATCGAGGCCGACGACGCGGCGCGCAACAGCACGCAGACCGCCGAGGACGACCGCTGGGTCGCGTTCCGCGCGGTCGATCCGCTTCCCACCGACACGGCCATCACTGTCCAGATCGGCCCCGGCACGCCGTCTGCGGAAGGCCCTGCCACCAGTGAGCTCGGCCCGAGCTACCGCGGCCGCACGTACGCGCCGTTGAAGGTGGTGCGCGTCACCTGCTCGTACAGCGACCGATGCGTGCCGGGCAGCGAGATCGACGTGGAGTTCAACAACCCGCTCGACCCCGACAAGAGCGACGTGAGCGTCGTCACGATCACCCCCGAGCTCGCGGCGGTGACCGCCGGCATCTCGTACAGCACCCTGGTCGTCCGTGGCGCCACACGCGCACGCACCGAGTACACGATCACCATCCCCGGCTCGTTCACCGACGTGTTCGGGCAGACCCTCGGCGAGGCCACACCGGTCACCATCGACATCGGTGAGGCCGATGACGGCATCCAGGGCTACGAGGCCATCACCACGCTCGACCCGTTCGCCGAGAGCCAGCAGCTGTCGGTGCTCACCACGAACCACGACACGCTGCGTGTGCGCGTGTTCGCCGCCGAACCGTCCATGTTCGACGACTACTTCCGCTACAGCTGGCAGCGCGACAACGCCGACGTGCCGCTGCCCGCGTGGACCGTGCTGTCGGACTCGGAGATCAGTGTCGACGGTGAGGCCGACACGATGGTCGACACGCCCATCGACCTCGGTGGTCTGCTCGCCGGCGCACCGGGACACCTGATCGTGCTCGTCGAGCCGGTGCCGGCGTTGTCGCCGAGCGACGACGACTACTACCGCAACCGCCCTGCGCTGACCTGGGTGCAGAGCACGCAGCTGGGCATCGACGGGTTCTCCGACACCGGCCACGTCACTGTCTGGGCGACCGACCTGCGCACCGGAGCACCGCTCGCCGACGTCGCGGTCACCCTCACCGGCGGCGCGTCGGGCACCACCGACTCCGAGGGGCTGACGCGGCTCGCACTGCCGGCGCCGGTGGGCGAGACCGAGTCGGTGCTGGTGGCCACCCGCGGCGACGACTCGGCGTTGCTGCCCGTGCAGGCGTTCCGTCAGGACCAACGCGACACGGTGCGCTGGTACGTGTTCGACGACCGCCAGGTGTACCGGCCGGGCGAGACCGTGCGCGTGAAGGGATGGCTGCGCCGGTACACGCTCAGCGCCGACGCGGAGCTGGAGGCGATGAACCTCGACGCCACCGTGCGCTACGTCGTCAACGACTCGTACGGCAACGAGCTGCTCGCCGGCACCGCGCCACTGGGCTCGCTCGGTGGCTTCGACCTCGAGCTCGCGTTGCCCGACACCGCCAACATCGGCACCGCCGCGATCTCGATGACCATCGAGGGCGAACCCGGTGTCGACCTCCAGGGCCCGTACCACCAGTTCCAGATCCAGGAGTACCGACGTCCCGAGTTCGAGGTCACCACTCGCGCCGAGAGCGCGGTGCCGTTCGTCAGCACGCGCACGCAGACGGTGGCGGCCACCGCCGCCTACTT
>JAUXQB010000243.1 GCA_030685215.1 Actinomycetota bacterium | reverse complement strand
GGCGTTGTTTGACGCTGGCCCGGTCATGCGGCGAGAGGATCTGGAGAACCTCGTGGTGGGACAGCGAGGTCTCAACCGAAGCAGCTTCTACGTCTACCTGACCTACTCGCCGATTATCGAACGGTACGCCCCTGGCGTATTCGGTCTGCGAGGGGCCCGCGTCTCGGCTGCGCAGGTTGACGCGTTGATCCCGCCCCGGGTGCGCCATCAAGTGCTGCAGGATCACGGTTGGACGGACGCCGGGCACCTCTGGGCAGCCTTCCGGATCTCGCCAGCCAGCGAGTCCACCGGAATACTGGGAGCGCCTGCGGCCGTGCGCGCTGTCACATCCGGATCGTTCGATCTACTTGCGGAGGATGGAAGCGCGGTCGGCACTCTGGTTGTCGAACAGAACATGTGGGGTCTGACGCCGTACTTCCGTCGATGGGGTGTCGAGTCGGGTGACTACGTTGTCATCTCTCTCGACCTGTCCTCGAGAGTCGCGACGATCATCGCCGGCACCGAGGAGTTGTTGCTCAAGTTCCAGGCTGGCGAGTAGCTCGCGACTGCGACATCGCTCGCAATGATCAGCGCTCGAAAGGCGGCGCTTCCCGACCTTGAGGTCGGATTGAAACTTGCCTCTCCCTCGAGCCCAGGTGACCCGCTTGGTCTCGGATTGGTCCTTCTCAGGTCCTTCCTCCAAACGAACAGGGCGAAACGGAACGCACCTAGAAGGAAACAAAAGTCCAGTTCAGAGGCACTGTGGCCGAAACGTCGCAGATCGCGAAACTCCTGTTACACGTTGAAGCGGAACTCCATCACGTCGCCGTCGAGGGGGTGGTAGTCCTTGCCTTCGATGCGGATCTTGCCGAGCTCCTTGGCCTTCGCCCAGGAGCCGATCTCGAGCAGTTCGTCCCAGTGGATGACCTCGGCCTTGATGAAGCCACGCTGGAAGTCGGTGTGGATGCGGCCGGCGCATTCGGGGGCGCTGGAGCCGGCGTAGAAGGTCCACGCGCGGGTCTCCTTCTCGCCGGTGGTGAGGTACGTGCGCATGCCGAGCAGGTGGTACGCCGAGCGCACCATGCGGAACAGGGCACCTTCGCCGAGGCCGAAGCCTTCGAGCATCTCGGCGCGCTCCACCGGGTCGACGATGGTGGCCGCCTCGGCTTCGAGCTGCACGCACATGCCGATGACTTCCACGTTGTCGCCGGCCGAGGTGAACTCGTCGCGCACGCGCTGCTCGAGCTCGGGGATGCGGTCGAGGTCGTTCTCGCCGACGTTGACCACTGCGAGCACCGAACGGTTGGTGAGCAGGAAGTAGGGCTTGAGCACCTCGCGGAGGTCGGGCTTGAGACCGGCGCGGTAGAGCGGCAGGCCCTGCGACAGCGCGTCGTACGCAGCCTGCAGCGCTTCCAGCTCGCCCGCCGCGTGCTTGTCGAGCTTGGCCTGGCGGGTGGCCTGGTTGAGCCGCTTCTCGACGGTCTCCAGGTCGGCCAGTGCGAGCTCGATCTCGACGACGCGCAGGTGATCGAGCGGATCCGACGGCCCTGTGACGTCGTCGTCGATGAACGCCCGCAGCACGAACACGATGGCGTCGACCTCGCGGATGTTGGCGAGGAACTTGTTGCCGAGACCCTCACCCTTCGAGGCGCCTTCCACCAGGCCGCCGATGTCGACCACTTCCACCGACGCGTGCACGAGGGTCTTGGTCTTGCTCATCGCGCCCAGCAGCTCGACTCGCTCGTCGGGCACCTTGGCCACACCGATGTTGGGGTCCTTGGTGGCGAAGGGGTACGGCGCCGCCAGCGCGCCCCCACCAGTGAGAGCGTTGTACAACGAGCTCTTGCCCGCGTTGGGGAGACCGACCAGGCCGAAGCGTTCCATAGCGCTGTGGAGGCTACCGGTGGCCGGGCACAGGGCGAGTTTCCCGCCCGGAACGGCAGCGGAGCAGCGCGTAGACTGCACACCCGTGACCCCCGTTGCCGCTCTCGAACGTGTGGTGCACTGCCTCGACCGTGCGCACGACACCGGCTTCAAGGCGAAAGCGTTCGTCCGTGCGTTGGAAGTGGCCCGTGCCCTGCCGCCCGACGAGCTGGCGCAGCGTGCGAAGTCCGACACGCTCACCGAACTGGAGGGCATCGGCGACAGCTCGGCGAAGGTCATCCAGCAGGCGCTCGCCGGTGGCGACGTGGCCTACCTGGCCGATCTGGAAGCGAAGACGCAGGTGCCGATCACGCCCGAAGGCGCCGAGTATCGCGGCGCGCTGCGCGGCGACCTGCACCTGCACAGTCGCTGGAGCGACGGCGGCGCCACCATCGAGGCGATGGCGCTCACCGCGGTCGAGCTCGGCCACGAGTACATGGTGCTCACCGATCATTCGCCGCGGCTCACCATCGCGCACGGTCTCAGCGAGGAGCGCCTGCACGAGCAGCTCGCCGATGTGGCGGTGCTCAACGAGCGGCTCGCGCCGTTCCGCATCCTCACCGGCATCGAGGTCGACATTCTCGAGGACGGCACGCTCGACCACGGCGACGACGTGCTGTCACAGCTCGACGTCGTGGTGGCCAGCGTGCACAGCAAGCTGCGCATGGGCGGCCAGGAGATGACCGAACGGATGGTGCGAGCCGTCGCGAACCCTCACGTCGACATCCTCGGGCACTGCACCGGCCGCCTCATCGGCAAGCGCGATCCGTCGTCGTTCGACCCCGACTACGTGTTCGCCGCCTGCGCGCAGTTCCACACGGCCGTCGAGATCAACTGCCGCCCCGAGCGGCTCGACCCTCCGCGACCGTTGCTGCAGATGGCCATCGAGTACGGCTGCTACTTCGCCATCAACAGCGACGCGCACGCCACCGGCCAGCTCGAGTGGCAGCCGCACGGCTGCAACCGCGCCGCCGAAGTGGGTGTGCCGCTCGACCGCGTGCTCAACAGCTGGCCGATCGAGCAGTTGCTGGCCTGGGTGGCGGGCGAATAGCCGCCGTTTGGATGAGGGTGCTCGTTGGGGCGACGGGGGTCGCGCCGATAGGCTCGGAACCTATGTCGAAGAAGACCAAGAAGCGCAAGGCCCGCCTGCGCCGCAGCAAAGCCAACCACGGCAAGCGTCCCAACATGGGACGTGGCTGACGCACCAGTAGCCCCTGCACCCGCCACCCGGCGAGGTGCCGAGGCCGACGCCTACCACGGCGTCGAGGTGCCCGACCCGTATCGGTGGCTGGAGGACGGTGAGTCCTCGGAAGTGGCCGAGTGGGTGGCAACACACAATTCAAGAACGCGCGAGGCGCTCGATGCTCGGCCCACATGGCGCCGGTGGCACGAGCGCCTTTCCGCGCTCACCGCGCTGCCTACCACCCTCTCGCTGTCGGTGGCGGGCGACCAACTGTTCGTGATGGAGCGCGCCGCCGGAGCCGATCAGTACTCGCTGGTGGTGCGCAGCGCGGTCGACCCGTCGGTGCCGCCGCGCACCCTGCTCGACCCGGCCGCGCTGGCGGCCGACGCAGCGATGGCCATCGACTGGTACCACCCGTCGCACGACGGCACGTTCGTGGCGTACGGCCTCAGCGAGGGCGGCACCGAGAACAGCATCCTCCACGTGATGGAAGTGGCCAGTGGGCACGTGCTGCCGCTGCGCATCGCGAACACACGTGCGGCCAGCGTCGCGTGGAAGCCCGACCACAGCGGCTTCTGGTACGCGGTCTATCCGGAGGGCGACGAGTACCACCGGCACATCCGCTTCCACGCGCTCGACGCCGGCGCCACTGATCCTGCCCACGACCGCCCGGCCGACGACCCTGTCGTGTGCGATCGGCTGCCCACTCCCGAGTCGTGGCCCGATGTGAGCGTCAGCCGCGACGGCCGCTTCGTGCTGGTGCACGTGATGGTGAAGTGGACCCAGGTCGACGTGCACCTGCTCGACACCACCACCAGCGAGTGGACGGTCGTGGTCGAAGGCGTCGACGCGCAGACCAGCCTGCAGTTCCACGACGATCGTCTCATCGGTGTCACCACGCTCGACGCCCCCAACGGCCGAGTGGTGTCGGCGTCGCTGACCTCGCCGTCGGTGTGGCACACGCTGGTGCCAGAGCGTGCCGACGTGGTGCTCGGTGGCCTCAGTGTGTGCGGCACCGAAGCATTGGTGGTGGCGAGCCGTGTCGCCATCGATCGTGTCGAGCGGTGGGATGTTGCTTCGGGCGCAGCGCTCGGCGAGTTCGACCTCGGCGCGGTCAGCGTGATGGCGCTCGACGCCGACGACGGGCGCGCGTTCGCCGCGGTCAGCACGTTCGGCGCACCCGTGGCCGTGCACCGTCTGGCTCCCGGCGACGCGCAACGGTGGAGCGACGCTCCCGACCCGTCGGTGCTGCCCGAGCTCACGGTCACGCAGGTGCAGTACCCGTCGCTCGACGGCACGCTCATCCCGATGTTCGTGGCGCATCGCACCGACGTCACGCCGTCGGCCGACACGCCGCTCATCCTCACCGGCTACGGCGGGTTCGCGATCGCCGAGTCGCCGGTGTGGATGCCGAACCTCGCTGCCTGGTGCGCGGCCGGTGGCGTGTACTGCATCGCCGGGCTGCGCGGTGGGTACGAGTACGGCGACAGGTGGCATCACGCCGGTCGCCGCGCCAACAAGCAGCGCGTGTTCGACGACTTCCACGCCGCGGCCGACTGGGTCGTCGCGCAGGGCTACACGTCGCGTCACCTGCTGGCCCTGCACGGTGGCAGCAACGGCGGGCTGCTGATGGGCGTGGCCGTTACCCAGCGGCCCGACCTCGCGCCGGCGGTGTGGTGTGCGGTGCCGCTGCTCGACATGATCCGCTTCCCGCAGTTCCTCATCGCTCGCCTGTGGACCGACGAGTACGGCGACCCCGACGTGGAGGAGGAGTTCGGCTGGTTGCGTGCCTACTCGCCGTACCACCACGTGCAGGACGGCGGCGCCTACCCGGCGGTGCTGTTCACCACCGCCGAGGGCGACACGCGCGTCGATCCATGTCACGCGCGCAAGATGGCGGCTGCGCTCACCGCCGCGAGCAGCAGCCAGTCCGAACGGCCGGTCCTGCTGTCGCAAGCCGGGCGCGCCGGACACGGTGTGGGCAAGCCGGCCAGCATGCGGGTGAAGGAGGGCGCCGACGTGCTGGCGTTCTTCTCCTGGCAACTGGGCATCGAGGACCAGCTGTGACCGCGGTCGGGGAACTGGTCATCGCCTCGACGGTCGAGCCGTGGCAGGCGATCGGCCTGCGCGTCGACGACGGCGTCGCCCGCGTTGGCGGCATCGCACTGCGGTTCGTGCCCGCGGCCGACGACGGTGCGTCGGGTGGCATGTCGGCGGGTGTCGCGTCGTCCGGTGTCGTGTCCTCCGATGTCGTGTCGGCCGGTGTGGTGTCGGCCGGTGTCGTGTCGTCCGGTGTGGTGTCGTGGGGTCTGGTGGGCGCACCCGATGCGTTGGTCGACGACATCGACGGCCTCGCCACGCATCACCTCGCGGCGCCGCCCGACGGCCCGGCCGACCACTCGTTGGGCATCGTCGGCTTCGATCACCTGGTGGTGATGACCTCGTCGCTCGACCGCACGTGCGGGGCGATCGAGGCGGCCACCGGTGAACCGTTGAAGCGCGTGCGCGAGGCGGGCGCCATCCGGCAAGGCTTCCACCGACTCGGTGAGCTGATCATCGAGGTCGTCGAGTCGCCGCAGGTCACGGCGGGTACTGCCTCGTTCTGGGGGTTCGTGTGGAACCTCGCCGACCTGCACGATGCGTGCGACCGGCTCGGCCCCGAGCTCGTCTCGCTGCCGAAGGCCGCCGTACAGCCCGGCCGGTTCATTGCCTCCGTCCGC
The DNA here is from genome assembly GCA_030685215.1 of Actinomycetota bacterium. Classification (GTDB taxonomy): domain Bacteria; phylum Actinomycetota; class Acidimicrobiia; order Acidimicrobiales; family Ilumatobacteraceae; genus UBA668. The sequence goes on along the minus strand of JAUXQB010000243.1, from coordinate 16,002 downwards.
AGCGCTGCCGGCCTCGGCCTGCCGCTTGCACTGATGACGCCACCCTCGCGCCCATAGAATCAACGCCGTATGTCGCGCAGCTACCGCACTCTCGCCGTTGCACTGGCGGTCATCCTGGTGCTGGTCGGGCTCGCCAAGCTGGTCGGTCGCGACTCGTCGGCGGCGCAGGCGAGCACCGGCTCCGGCCTCGATGCGGGTTCCTCGACCGCCGACACCACAGGGGCAACCGCCGACGAGGGCGCGGCGCCGACCGATTCGGTCGGTGCGGTCACCGACATCGTCGACGGCGATGCAGCCACCACCTCCAGCACTGCACCGCCAGTCACGGCCGATTGCACCATCACGGTCGTGTTGAAGGTGGGCGCCACTGGCGACGAGGTGCACTGCCTCGAGTCGCAGCTCACCGCGGCCGGATACGCCACCACGGTCGACACCACGTTCGACGCCGCCACCGACAGCGCCGTGCGCGCCTACCAGACCGCCAGCAGCCTCGAGGTCGACGGCATCGTCGGCCGCCAGACCGCACAGGCGATGGGCATCTGGGCCGGTCCGCTGGGCCCGATGCCGGCCACCAACGACGACTGCCCGAGCAGCACCCACGGCGCCATCATCGATCGCGCCAACCAGCGCGGCGCGTTGTGCAACGACGGTGTCATCACCTACGAGTTTCCGCTCACCTCCGCCTGGAGCCAGCCCGACCCGGGCACGTACCCCGTGTACGCGAAGGACCTCAACGCGAGCAGCAACCTGACGGGCAAGTACAGCACGATGACCCACTTCGTCGCCTTCACCAAGGGCAAGTACCAGGGTGCTCGCATCGCGTTCCACAGCGTGCCGAAGTACAGCGACGGCTCCTACGTGCAGCCGCTCGACTCCGTCGGCACCGAGGCCTATCACGGTGAGTCGTCCGGCTGCCTGCGCGTGCTGCCCGACGACGCCATCCGAATCTGGGACTGGTTGTCGATCGGCGACGAAGTCCGCGTCATCTCCTGACGCTGACGCGCGCGCCGACTCGCCCCTCGGGGTCTCGACTCGGCGCTACTCGTCGATGCCGTCGTCGCTCACCACGTCGTCGCCGTGCAGGAAGTCGCGACCTTCCGGGCACTCGGCCTGCAGCGGGCACCACCGGCACGCGGTACCCACCCGCTTGACCGGCGCGCGACCCTCGGCCGTGAGCTCGATGTGCTTCTCGATGCCGGCGAGCGCCCGCGAGAGACCCGCTTCGAGCGTGCCCTCGGTGACGTCTTCGGCGTCGCTCTCCGCGTAGTCGAGGTAGTAGGTGGCCAGCTTGCGCGGTGGCACCGACTGGCGCAACGTCTGCACGAGTGCGTAGAAGCGCAGGTCGTCGCGGTGGTGGAACGATCGGTAGCCGCTCTTGAAGTCGACGATCAGCAGCCGGCTCTCGCGCCCCGCCGGCTTGCCGACCACCAGGTCGACCTTGCCCGACAGTTCGATGGTGCCGGCCGGCTTCCACTTCGCCGACGCCTCGAGCACCGGGTGAGCGGAGAGCGGCAGCGGCGGGAAGTCCTGCAGGAACTTGGTGCAGCGATCGACCGCTCGGCTGCGCAGCTCGGCCCAGTCGGCGTCGGTGAGACCGGCGACGAACGCGCCGCGCTGGTCGGGCTGGTCGGCCAGACGGGCGAGCGCTTCGTCGACCACCTGCGACGGAGCCGGCTCGCCGCGCCAATTGAGCGCGAGCTCGATGGCCTTGTGCGCCACGAAGCCGGCGGCGGTGGCCGGACGCCAGCTGAACTCGTCGGGTGCCAGGTGCAGCACCTCGCAGCCGTGCACGCGAGCGAGGAACGACTTGCTGACCCACAGCGTCTCGCCGCCGAGCCGAGCCGACAGCTCGGCGACCGCGGCCGTGGCTTCCTCGACCAGGTGGGCGATGAAGTCCTCCGAGAACACCAACGGCCCGTCGGCGCGCCGCATGAGTGCGAGCGTGCGCTCCTGCGCGGGAGTGAGCGCCGACGGCGCGGCAGGCGAGGAGGCGTCCGACACGCTGCCGACACTATCCACGGGGTGCGACATGGCACTCGACCCCAGGCCTCAGGCCGCACGGCGGCGGGGTGGGCCGGTGTTGTGGAGGGTGCCGTCGGGGAGCCGGAGGGTGAGTTCGCGGCCTTGGCCGAGGGTGAGTTCCCATCCATGGTCGTGGATCATGGTGTGGTGGTGCACGCACACCGGCAGCAGATTCGCGAGGTCGGTGTTCCCGCCGTGGCGCCACCAGACGACGTGATGGATCTTGCAGCGTTCGAACCGGGTGCCGCACCCGGGGACGGCGCACGTGGCGTACAGCGCTCGCAACGCCCGCCGTTGCGCGCTGCTGGCGAGCCGGGTGCTGCGCCCCAGATTCAGTTCGCCCGGCGCATACAGCACGACCCCGTCGCGCACCACGACCACGTGTTGCTCGGCGACGGCGAACAGCTCGGCGAGCACCCGGTACGGCACCTCGACGGGCAGACCCCAGTCGACGGTCGGGCGCCCGCTCCCTCTGCCGCTGGCAGGTGGCCCTGCGGGGGTCGGGCCGGCAGAGGCCGGCTCAGCTGAACCGTCGCCGGACTCGTCGCGGTTGGCGTCGGCCTCGATGACCACGATGAACTCGGGTCGTCCCGCTCGCTGTGCCACGTCGCCGCGTTCGAGGATGCCGGCCAGCGCCCACGCGGCGAGGAACTCCTGCTTCGCGACCGGGTCCGACGGACAACCGGCAGGAACAGACTCGGCGAAGAGTGCGTCGATCTCGGCGCTCAACCGCGCGTTCATCCGCACGCCGGTGAGCGGATCGAACCGGCCCTGCAGGCACCACATGCCGTCGGCGTCGGTCCACCGTCGCAGACGAGCCGCCGACTTCTGGCGTTCGAACCTGTCCATCCCGTCGTCGGCCTGCAGCGCCTTGGCCTCTTGCTCCAACCGGCGACGGAACTCGGCCACCGGCTCGATGGCGGCGAACCCGACGAGACGGTTCGCTCGCGCCAGCAACTCGTCGCGCTGCGAACCTTCCAAACTCTTGGCGACCTTGGTGACCGCGTCGATGTGCCCGGCCGTGACCGACCCGTGGTCGAGCCCCGAGGCCAACTCCGGCGTCGCACCCAACGTGGTCGACCGCTCCAACACCCGGCCGGCCTGCCCCAGCGACGACCGCCCCGCATCGGCGATTGCCTTCTCCGGGAACGACACCACCCCGACCAACCGACCTGCGAGATCGGCCTCGACCGCAGCCAGCCACGAGCGCAGCACACCGATCGACCGCAGCCCAGCCTCCAGGCCCGAACGGTCCGCGGAGGCGTCGCCGCGCACCGATGCGACTGCTCGCACCCGCTCACACACCGCCGTCACGTCCATGCGAACAACCGTACTGAAGGGGTGTGACAGAGTTGCTCAGGCCACCCGCGGCATCGGACGGACCTGCTGCGGCCCGGCCTGCCCAGCCACTGCCTGCCACAGTTCGCTGCGCAGGCGGTCGGCATGGGGCGGCTGAAGGCCGTTGGCCACGACCACCCCCTCGATCATGTCGCCCAGCACTGCCAACCACGGCCGACCTTTCAGCTGCACGGCCACCACCGCACCGCCCTTGGGGAAGCGGCGCATGGACCGCTGCACACCCACGATGCGCGGCGGGCACCGGAAGCTGGGCGCCACCAGGCCGCGGCGACGCGCCTCGCGCCCGAGTGTTCGGGCGGCGTGGGCGAAGTCGAGCGCGGACTGATTGGTGGCCATGGCTGCATGGTGCCAGAGGGGTCTCACACAGTTGTCGGCGGCGTGCGCGTCTCAGCAGGGATCACTGCGGGATGTACACGAACAGCACCACGGTCTGTCCGTCGGGCACGCTCGGCGCGGCGCTGGCCAGGTCGTCGGTCTCGAAGGCGGCGGGACCCATCACGAACACCAGCAGCAGCTCACCGTCGGGGGTGATGTAGCGATCGAGCGACGTGCCGTCGATCTCCATGTCGAGGTTGTCGATGTACTGGTAGTCGGCGTCTGCCAGCGGCGTGTTCGCCAGCTCCGCCGCTGCATCGAGATCGAGCGTGGTGAGGTACCCGGTGGCGTAGCCGAGGGTGTCGTCGATCCCCAGCGCGGCGGTCACCGCGGGCACTGCCACCGGCTCGCCGAGCTCGGGAGCAACGGGCAGCGAATCCCACCAGTCCGGCCGCTCGACCTTCGGGTCGGGTTCGCACTCGGTTCCTTCGTCGGGCAGTTCCAGGTCGGCGAGCAACGCGGCTTCCACGTCGGTGACGCACACGCTCGCGAGCAGCTGCCCGTGGCCCTCACCGTTGAACGTGAGCAGACGCGCGTTGGGTCCCATCGCATCGGTCATCTCCTCGGCCCAACGGAACGGCGTGGCCGGGTCGTTCTTGCCGCCGACCACCACGATCGGGCCCTCGCCGGAGTAGTCGATCTGCACCAGTTCGGCCGGACCGGTGAGCTCGTCGCAGCCGTCGATGTCGCCGTCCTCGGGAACGAGGTCTTCCAACGTGACGTCGGCACCGAAGCGGGGCGCCTGCTCGCGGATCTTCTCCAGCAGACCTTCAGGGTCGTCGGGGGGTTGGGTGACCATGCCGCTCGCGCAGCGGATGATGCCGATCGACTGGAACAAGGTGTTGAACGTGCCGTCGGGGTTGCGGCCCTCGTAGCCGTCGGCGAGTGCGAGCAGCCCGTCGCCGGTGCCGGCCTCGGCCGTGGCCAGCGCGTCGGCGAGCACCGGCCAGTCGCTCTCCGAGTAGAGCGCCGCGGTGGTCGCACGGTCGAGCGTGCTCTGGTTCACGCCGCGACCGTCGACGGTGAGCGGGTTCTCGTCGAGTTGGTCGCGCAGCGTCTCCCAACGAGTGCCGACGTCGGCGGCGTTGAACGGGCACGTCGAGTCGTCCTCGCACCACGCGACCCAGTCGTTGAACGCGTTCTCGAAGCCGACGAGCTGGGTGAGGTACTGCTCTTCGACCGTGTCGCCGCTCGGCTCGAACGCGCTGTCGAGCACCATCGCACGCACCCGCTCGGGGAACAGCGTGGCGTACACGCCGCCCAGGTAGGTGCCGTACGAGATGCCGAGGAAGCTCATCTGCTCGTCGCCGAGCCCGGCACGGATGAGGTCCATGTCCTTGGCTGTGTTGACGGTGGAGTAGTGCTGGAGCGTGTCGCCGTAGTTGGCCTTGCAGCCCTCCACGAAACCGGTGTCGGCCTCGTCGAGCAGCGCTTCCTCCTCGGGCGTGTCGGGGGTGTCGTCCAGGTAGAGGTGCTCGTCCTGGAACGCGTCGTCGACGCATTTGATGCCACCGCTGCGGTCGACACCGCGCGGGTCGAAGCCGACGATGTCGAAGTGCTCGAGGCCGAGCTCGGTCTGGATGTAGGTGCCGCTGCTGGCGATGGGATCGAAGCCGGAGCCCCCGGGGCCACCGGGGTTGAACAGCACCGCGCCCTCGCGATCGTCGGTGGCCGGTGCGCGCACGAGCGCGATGTCGAGCGTCTCGCCGTCGGGGTCGTCGTAGTCGAGCGGCACGGTGAGCGTGGCGCACTCGAGCGTCTCGTCGCTGGCAGCTTCGTCGGTGCACTCACCCCACTCGATCGCCTCGAAGTCGGGCGTGTCGGTGGTTGGCGTGCTGCCCGTGCCCTCGGTGGTCTCGGGCGTCGTGTCGGGTGACGAGTCGGCGGTGGCCGAGGTGCGTTCCCGCACGGACACGCCGCTGTCGCCGGTGCAGCCGGCGGCCACGATGGCAACGGCCGCGATGATGGTGCCGACAACCCGTCGCCTCGCTCGCATGGTCGCCACGGTAGTGGCCGCCGCTGCGGCGAAGGCGTCGGGTGAGGCGCGGCTGAGGTCAGACGGTGCGGCCGAGGAAGTTCAGGAACTCGGTCTGCAACGGCGCACCTTCGGGCGTCTCGACCTTGGGGCCGAACACACCGGGCATGCGGATCATCGCGTCCATCGGCTTGAGGCCGGAGTACGCCTGCGCGACCGCGTCCTGGTCGAGCTGCTCGTCGCCACCGACGGCGCGGGCGAGGTCCCAGGTGTGCACCAGCACGTCGGTGCACATCAGGCGACCGATCACCTGCTCGGCCGGCTGCGGGCCGAACGGGCCCTGCACGGACTTGGTGAGGTCGCCGCTGCTGACGGCCGCGAGCGTGCGGTCGCGCGCGGTGTTCCAGCTGCCGACGATGTCGGCGTCGTCGACCTCGACGGCCTCGCCGCCACTGAGACCGGCGACGATGCCGTTCATGCCGCCGACGATGTGGCTGACGACGTCGCGAGCTTTCCACTGGTCGCACGGCGCCTGGTTGTCCCAGCTGTCGTCAGGGGCAGCCTGCACGCGGGCGTCGAAATCGTTGACGAGGCGGGTGTAGCGGTCGATCACTTCTTGGCTCATGGCGCGAACGGTACACCAGTAGCGTGAAGCCACCGACAACGGGCCCGGGTGGCGGAATTGGCAGACGCGGGGGGCTTAAACCCCCCTTCCCGCAAGGGAGTGTGGGTTCGAACCCCACCCCGGGCACAACGAACACGAGGGTTATCGGGTGTCGCAGGTAATGGCAGCGTGCGCGCGCGACTCGGTCTGCACGAGTCCTGCACAGACCTCATCGCGCTAGCGGGAATCGGACGGGTCGGGCGTTCGCCGAGCCTGGCGGGGTCGCCTCGCGTCGGAGGCAGCGGAGGGCCGAAACTGACGTCGCCGAACGCTGTCCGACGCCGTTCTCTTGACCGTGATGTTGTTTCAGGCAAATATGAATTGACCGTTTGCTGAATCGAGGGGGTTGGTGTGGGGCCGGTAGAGATGTTCGAGAGGGCGGCGTCGGCGGCGTCAGGGCTGGCGCGGTCGGTGCGGCCGGATCAGATGGGGTCGGCGACGCCGTGTTCGGAGTGGGACGTGGCTGCGTTGTTGGAGCACATGGCCGGCGGTCCGGGTTACTTGTTGGATGCACTCGACGTCGGCGATGAGTGCGTCGGCCAATGGCCTGAGCAGGCGGCGATCGACGCAGTGATCTCGCGGTTGGGCGAGCCGGGGGCGTTGGATCGTCGGTGCATGTCGCCGGCAGGGTTCGAGTGGTCGGTTGCCGAAGCGGCGGCGGGTTCGGCGATGGACCAGTTGATCCACACATGGGATCTCGCAGTCGCGTTGGGCGTCGATCGCTCGCTCGATGCCGAGGTGACTGACGCGGTGGTGGCGATGTTCCTGCCGGAGATGCCCGAGATGGGCCGTCAGGCTGGATTCGTCGGTCCGGCGGTCGAGGTCGCTGCCGATGCATCCCCGCAAGAGTTGCTGCTGGGAGGGATGGGTCGTGACCCGCACCGGTGGTAGCCACGGGGACGGAGATCTCGATGACGCGGTGAAGGCGATGGGACATCCGGGTCGGCGGGCGATGCTGCGTCTTGCTCGTGACGGGGAGCGCACCGCGACCGAGCTCGCTGACGCGGCCGGGCTGTTGCCGTCGGCGGCGAGCCCACATCTCAAGCTGCTCAAGGACGTCGGGCTCATGCACGTCCGTGTGGATGCGAAGCGCCGGCTGTACTCGGTCGACTTCGAGCGGCTCGCTCAGGTGCGAGCGGTGTTCGACGAGTTGTGGACCGACCGCCTCGACGCGTTGAAGCAACGCGCCGAGGCCGGCGCTACCGCGCGGCGGCGCCAGGGTTCGGCGTGAAGCTCGTCGACACGACGATCACGATCACCGCCGACCCGTCCGAGGTGTACGCGCTGCTCACTCAGGCGGAGCTGCTGGTCGAGTGGATGGCACCGATCGCGTCGCTCGACGCTCGACCCGGCGGGGAGGTGTCGTGGACGCATCACAACGGCGACACGGTCCGCGGAGAGTTCGTCGAGCTCGTCCCGGATCGCCGGGTCGTGTTCACCTACGGCTGGGAACGAACCGACGTCGGCGTGCCGCCCGGGTCGACCGTCGTCGAGATCGACCTGCGACCCGTCCCGACTGGGACCGAGCTCCGGCTGGTGCATCGCGGCTTCGAGGGGCCGATGGCCGACGCCCACTCCGGCGGATGGGCCAACTACCTGGCCCGGCTCGCCGCCCGCGCCGAAGGCCGCGATCCCGGACCGGATCCGCTCGTCAGCGGACGCGTGCCCACACGTGCGGAGTTGGGCCTCTGATGAACGCGTCTGCAGCGGACGACGAGTTCTGGGAAGCGGCAGCTTCGCTGCTCGAACGGCCTGGAGTGACGCGCTCGACGATGATGGGCTACCCGTGTCTGCGCCTGCTCGGCGACTTCTTCGCCAGCTGGGATCCCCATCAGCACGCACTCGTCGTGAAGCTCGACCGACAGACAGTGACAGTTCTCGTCGCAGAGGGGCTGGGCGAGCCATTCGCGCCGGGCGGCCGTCCGTTCCGCGAGTGGCTCAGCATCCCGCCGTCCGAACGTGAGTCGTGGCCCGACCGCCTCGACGCAGCGTTCGACTGCGCCGTCGAGCGAGCGGCGGCACCGCGTGTGAAACGTGCCCGCTGAATGCCCGAGGCCCTGTCGACTGTCGGATCGCGAGCGTCCAGCCACACGACGGGCCGGATGGTCACCGTCGTGCGAGGCGGCGATCGAGCTCGTCGAGCGCGGCGCGCCAACCTGCCTCGCCCGGCGAGCCGGCGGGAATGCCGCGGTGCGTGAGCACCATTCGTGTGTGCTGGTCAACCTCTGCGAAGTCGACGCAGACCTGTGTGGGCGGATGTCCGTCGGGCAGCGGTGTCCCGTCGGCGTCGGTCATCGCTTCGGTGTAGACGAGACGTACGGGCTCGTCGACCTCGACGTACTCGCCGGTGAACCACATCTCACGAGCGCCAGATGGTGTGTCGAACCGCATGCAGACTCGTCGGCGCCCGCCGACAACCACATCCATCTCGCAGACCGGGACGCTCGCACCTCCCGGGCCGTACCAGCCGGCGAACTCGGCGGGGTCGGTCCACATCTGCCACACCTCACCGATGGGTGCGTCGAAGGTGCGTTCGAGGACCACCGCGTCGGTGGCCGAGTCGGAGGTGTTCATCGGTCGTTGGTTCCTTTCGGTGCCGTCGGCTGCGCGGCGCGCCGCCGGCGCGAGAGCTGCTGGTCGAGACGGTCGAAGCGGTCGTCCCAGATGGATCGGTACTGATCGGCCCACGTCGCCACCTCCGCCAGGCGATCGGGTGCGAGGCGGCACGGTCGGAACTGTGCGTTGCGGCTGCGCACGATGAACCCGGCGCGTTCGAGGACCTTGATGTGCTTGGAGATCGCCGGGAGCTGCATGGCGAACGGTGCCGCCAACTCGTTGACCGTCGCATCGCTCTGTGCGAGCCGGGCGAGGATCGCTCGCCTTGTCGAGTTGGCGAGTGCGGCGAAGGTCTCGTCGAGCCGATCCTCCTCCAACATCGCTGTCGCAGTCATTGTTGTTTCCCATCTGGATAATTAACCTAGGAGGAAACTACAACGACGGTCTGCATGCGTCAAGGGGCTCTCGTGATCCACTGACGAATTGGGTCAGCTGACGTCGGCGCCGCTCAGTCGAGCGCCGCGATCAGGTCGCCGATCGGTGGCCGAGCGTCTGGCGTGGATGGGAGGGAGAGGTAGCGGAGTTCGCCGTTGCGGCCGATGACTGCGTCGGCGCCGAGTTGTCGGATGTCTTCGGTCGGTCGATGGAGTCGGCGCCCGGCTCGCACGAGTCGGGCGTACATGCGGATGGTGCCGGCGGACCAGACCTGGCGGTGGCTGCCTCGCTCGGCACCGAGGAGTCGGTAGAGCGTCCGGTCGGTGTCGGCGACGACGTCGAAGGCGAGTCCGAGGTGGTCCCGGTAGGCGGCGAGGCGTTCAGGGGTGGCGAAGGTGACGATGGCGATCCTGGCGTCGCCGAACTGGTCGAGGTGATCGCGCACGGCGATCACGTGTTCTTGGCAGGGCAGTCAAGCCAGGTGCCGGTGCAGGATCAGTACGAGTGGCCGGCCGCGCATGTCGGCGGTTCGCCACGGTCGACCGTCTTGCTCGACGAGTTCGAGGTCTGGGAACGAGTCACCAATGCGAATGGTCACGATGTCTCCCCAGCCCCAGGGGACCGGCGGAACCAGCGCCGACCCTTGGACGGCGGCCGAGTTGGGCGGTGTTCACGCTGGCGCCCATGTCAGTCCGAAGCGTGCGGCGGACTCCTCGATGGCCTCGACGAGCCGATCGATGGAGCCGTCGCACGCGTCGAGATCCCTGGCAGCAAGGAGCAGCACGTGCCCGGTGTCGGTCACGGCGACCACCACCGGTGCAGCACCGCCGGACGCGACGCGGATCGAGTCGGGCTGGTCGTTGCGGTGGTAGGTGTCGAACGGGACCGGAAGTCCCTCCTGGCACGTCTTCCACTCGGGTCGCTGACGGACGGAGCCGTGGGTGATCTCACACAGTGAGCAGTGCCGCCGGCCGAGGCGGGCACCGACCCAGTAGGAGAGCTCACCACGCAAAGTGCTGTCCGCGTCGTAGACCCCAACGAGACGCACGATGACCTGGGTCGGTGCCGCGTCGTAAGAGCTCATCGGGACAGCATCGCCGATCGGGCACCTCGAACCTCCGCGGGCGAGTCTGTCGGCGCAGCCCGCCACGCGACGGCGCCGAGCACGAGGCCGAACATCATGTGCTCGACGGCGAACGTGGCCCAGCCAACCATGCTGGCCATGTCCGAGATGACGTCGCCGGAGCCCGTGATCTTCGCGGCCACCGGCAGGCCGACGAACGCGGACACGACGAACACGGCCAGCCCGTACATCGCGCCCGCGGGGACGAGGAGTGTCCTGGGGAGGCGACGGGCGAGGGACGCGAACCCGATGCCGAACAACGCTCCGGTCATCATGTGGATCGACAACCCCAACACGGCGGGACCTGCGGAGAACCAGAACTTGCTCCCGGCTATCGCCTCCATGCTGGAGCGCATCATCGCGTCCGATGATCCGAACAGGGCCGAGATGTGGAACATCGGGGTGAAGAACCCGTGATGTTGGTAGGTCACCGAGGCGACCATGGCGAACATCGCCATCGCGGCGCCGGCGATCATCCCCGTGACGCCCCCTCGGAGCACGAGAGCCTTGACGGGTTGGGCTGTGGTCGATGTCGACATGGATGAGTCCCTTTCGCTGGGTCCGCCACCGTGGACGAACCGCACCGGAACCCACCCGCCCCGAAAGTCCTTCCATCGGGATGCATTCGAAAATCAGATGGAAGGATCTCGCCGTCGACCGGGTCTCTGCCTCGAAGGAGGAGACTTGGACGCAATGGCCGACGAGTCACAGACCAACGCCACGAACCCAACCCCGCCGGCGACGGCGGGGTCGTTCGACGTGTTCGTCGGACCCCACCTGCCGGTGCTGCTCCGGGTGGCCGGTTCGCTGTGCCGGAACCCCCACGACGCAGAGGACCTCGTCCAAGACACTCTCATCCGCGCCTTCAAAGGACTCGACGGCTTCGATGGCGCCTCCCCGCGGGCCTGGCTGCTCACCATCATGCGCAACGCCAACATGAACCGTCATCGCCGCCGACGACCCGGTCTGCTGCACGATACCGTCGATCTCGCCGGCGAAGTGGATCGGCGGAACCCGCCAGCGCCGAGCGCCGAAGACGTCGCCGCGACACGCGCACCGGCTCCCTGGATCGAGGACGCGCTCGATCGGCTGTCGCCGCGTCATCTCCACGTCGTCCAACTCGTCGACATCGACGGCCTCACCTACGACGAAGCCGCCGCCGCGCTCGGCATCCCCGCCGGCACCGTGATGAGCCGCCTCCACCGAGCCCGCCACCGCATGCGCACTCAGCTCGCACACCACCCCGACTTCCGGAGCGAACCTCGATGAGACCCCACGACATGATCGACATGTTCCGACGCAAGGGCGGCGCCCGTTGCGTCGAGGTCGGACGAAAGATCCAGACCTACCTCGACGGCGGCCTCGATCCCGACACGGCAGCCAAGGTGTCACGCCATCTCCACGCATGCCGCCGCTGCGGCCTCGCCGCCGACGACTTCCGGCGGCTCAAGTCCGCGCTCGCCGAAACCTCCGCACCGATGTCGGCCGAGCCGTTGCGCCGACTCCAGGCACTCGCCGCGGACCTTGCCGCCGGCGACAACGCGACGTGACCGGCGCTGAGCCGGCGGCGTCTCGGTGGAAGCGCCGCGAACTCCCGTCGATCAGATCCCGGCGGGCGAGGCCGAACGCATCGCATGGCTCGACGACCAATGGGTGCGAGTCGACGCGTGGATCGGTGGTCAGGGCTGACGGAGGCGTGCTGTCTCTCAGCGCACGAGCTCCACAGGGTCGCCGACTCGGATGGTGCCGGGAACGAGGACGTCAGCGTTGAGCGCGAGCTTGCCGTCGAAGCGAGCGATGATGTCCTTCAGCACGCCACGATCGACCTCGAGGGTGTCGGGATCGACGGTGGTCATCGGGCAACGACCGCGCCGCGAGTCGAGCGCGATGACGACGTTGCCGATGTGCAGCTCGGCACCAGGCCAACCGAACTCGTCGGTGCCGTCGACGCCGTCGATGACGATGTTCGGTCGCAGCCGGCGGACATCGCGACCGAACGCAGCCACGGCACCGTCGGTGGCAACGAGCAGAGGGAGGACGTCGAAGCGCTCAAGGCCGTCGTAGCGGGCGAGCATCGCGTCGGGCCCGGCCGCGGCGCGAACCCGCTCGAGCACGTCCGACGAGTTCCAGGGCAACCCGTCGACGAGCGGTTCGCCGTCCGGTCCGAGTGTGGCGTGGAGGCCGATGAGATTGTGGTGACGTCGAGAGGTGCGCACGCCCTCCGGCCCCCGTACGTGGACGATGCGGTCGCCGATGATGCCGTTGGTGGTGATCTGGGCGACATCGAGGAGTTCGCCAGCGAGGGTCTTGACGGGGTAACGCCACAGGGCGCCGACTTTGAGGGTCATGTCGAGGTCGTTTCGAGGAGTTGGTGGACGGCGGATCGGGCGGCGTCGAGAGGGTCGGTGCTGGCGAAGATGGTGCACTGCACGATCACTCCGTCGATGATGACGGCGAGGGCGGCGGGGAACCACGACGGTGCGTTGGGATGGTCGCGTGCAGCGAGTTGGGCCAGGTGTTCGACGAGGTCACGCTTGTGGGCGGCGATGATCGTGCTGTGGGTCTCGTCGATCTCGCTGGTCTCGGCAAGTGAGTTGATGAACGCGCAGCCGCGATAGCCGGGGGTGGTGACCCACTCGGCGATGGCATCGAACGTGGCGAGCACCGGGTCGGCCCCGCCCGAGACATGACGTTCGACGCTCGCGGCGAACCAGGCCATCCACGTGTCGTGGCGGTCTGTCAGCCACGCGGCAACGAGTTCGCTCTTCGACGGGTACATCCCATACAGCCGTCGCATCGAGACACCCGATGCGTCGCGGATGTCGCTCATCACCACCCCGCTGATGCCGTGGGCGTAGAACAACTCGTCAGCAGCGCGCAGCACGGAGCGCTGCGCCGCGTCGGGGGACATGGTCGCAGCTGGACTCATCGCAGTGGGAGCCCGGTCGTGTCGCCGTCGGGGCGAGGTCCGAAGATGCGTCGCTCGTCGGCGCTGATGGCGATGTCGTTGATGCTGGCCTCACGACGTTGCATGTAGCCGTCGGCGTCGAACTCCCAGTTCTCGTTGCCGTGCGACCGGAACCACTGGCCGTCGTGGTCGTGCCACTCGTATTGGAACCGCACGGCGATCCGGTTGTCGTGGAACGCCCACAGCTCCTTGCGCAACGCGTAGTCGAGCTCCCGATCCCACTTCGCTCGCAGGAAGTCGACGATCTGATCGCGACCCTCGATGAACTCGGACCGGTTCCGCCACACCGAGTCGACGGTGTACGCGCTGGCGACGCGCTCGGGATCGCGGGTGTTCCACGCGGCCTCGGCGGCGAACACCTTCTGTCGCGCCGACGCCCCGTCGAACGGGGGGACCGGGGGTCGGATCAGGGTGGTCATGCGAGGTTGCTCCAAAGGCAGTGAGAATGTATGTTCTCAGGATATGAGAACGATCATTCTCTTGTCAAGTGTTGAGCCTTCCGGATGCTTCGGAGCGCCGACTCCGAACACAGGCGACCTCCGCTTGGTGATCTGATCGCGCCTGGCCTGCGACGTTCAACGAGACCAGACGAGGAGAACACTGACGCTGAGCGTGCTGTTCGTCAGGCGAGCTGCCAGAACGCGTCAGTGAGCTCCAGGCGGGCCAGGATCTCCTGGTTCTGTTCGCGGGTGTGCGGTTGCCAGGTCGGCGAGACACGGTCGCCCCACCAGGCGTGAGCGAGCTCGCTCAGCTTCGCGATGCCGATCGACTGTCCGCGGTCGCGTCCAGCCAGCCAGCGGGTGATGTGCTCCTCCGACCGGAAGAGGTTCATGGTCGATCAAGTGAAGACGATGTCGTCCCACCACTGATTGGCCGGTACGAGGCAGTGGAACAGCAGCGACGCATCGTCGGGCCGTTCGTCGCGAACTGCGACAGTGATCGAGTCACCGCAGTCGGCGCACGAGGTCTCGATGGTGCCGTCGCAGTGCAGCGCGGCACAGATCCCGAGAGCGTCCCATGCGCAGTTCGCGTACCACCAGCGATCCGCTGCGTGGACTCGATAGGCGGTCGGCACCGCCGAGAACGGATTCGCCATACGGATCTCGCGGCCGTCCGCGTGTAGGACCAGCGCGTGCGCGTCGTGCAATCGTGCCCAACCCTGCAGCACGTCGTCGGCCGGGACGCCGATCGCCGTCGCGATCGTCTCTGCGGTCGGCGCGTGGCCGGCGCGCACGAACATCTGGTACGTCACGTTGCGCAGCTCGATGTCGACGTCATCCATCGCGATCGACCGTACTTCGATTGCGAACGTCGGTGTGAGCGACATCGTGCTGTCGACGGCACGCAGACCATGACGAGGGAGTCGAGGTCATCGCGCGGCGAGGCACGCCGCGTCGAGATGCAGTGTCGGCGAGACGGGCATCGCCCGTTCCTTGGGCGGACGCAGCATCGCACCGCGAGCCATTGCGCCAATCGTGATGGCGAAGCCGATGAGCTGCACGGCGTTCAGGGACTGGTCGAGGACGAGCCAGCCGAGGGCGACGCCGGTGAGGGGTGCGGCGAGGCCGAGCAACGGTGGGGCCGCGGTGGGCAGGTGACGTATTCCGCTGAACCACAGCACGAACGCGAGGGCTGTGCCGATCAGACCGAGGTACGCGAAGCCGATCATGTTGGTGAACGACAGTGCGGGCGGAGGTCCCTCCACCATCAGCGCGAGCGCGGCGAGCGGCACGCCGCCGATCAGCAGCTGCCAGCCGGTGGAGGCCAGACGATTCGGCGCGGCCGGGACGAGCTTGGTGAGCACCACGCCGACGGCGAACGACACGGTTGCGGCGGTCGCTGAGAGGAGGCCGACGAGGTCGAACGTTGCGCCCGGTCGGAGCACGACCAGCGCCACCCCGACGGCGGCTGCGATCCCGATCAGCACTTCGGTGGCACGGGGCCGCCGCCCTGCGATCGCCCAGGACAGCACAGCGATGAGGAGTGGCTGCAGTCCACCGAACGCGGCTGCGACGCCACCAGGCAGTCGGTAGACGGCAACGATCAGGAGCGGGAAGAACAACGCGAAGTTGAACAGCGCGAGCGCCGCCGTGGTTGCCCACTCGTGGCCTCGCGGCCGCCAACGCGAGTGCCATCTGCCGGCGGCCAGCAGCACGAGGCCTGCGGGTAGGACTCGGGCCGCGGCGACGAGTAGTGGCCGACCAGCGGGCAGGAATTCGGTGACGGTGACATAGGTGGTGCCCCAGGCGATCGGTGCGAGCACTGTCATCGCCGCGACGCGATGTGGTTGTGTTATCTCCATGTTCAGTATCTTAACATTCAGATACTTAATGTCGAGCTGTTTCTTCCGGCTGCGCGTATCCTGTCGACCGTGGCTCGTATGTTCGACACAGTCGACAGGATCAGCGGACAGTGGAATGCCGTGCGCCCCGACCTGGACGTTTCCCCGATCGGAGTGATCGGTCGCATCTCCCGTTTGTCACGATTGGTCGACCGCCGCCTCGAGGAGAACTTCGCCCGCTTCG
>JAUXQB010000229.1 GCA_030685215.1 Actinomycetota bacterium | reverse complement strand
AGTGGCGGGCACTGACGGCGTCCGGCTGTGCAGCGATCAGGCGGGTGCCGGCGAACACCGGTTGCAGGTGCATCGGCTTGAACCCGGGACGCGCCTCGATGCCCTGCTCGCGCAGCGCCTGCAGCACGTCGGCCGCCGACGCGCCGAACGCCGGGGCGTCGAGCTGCACCGTCGTGAGCCAGTGGTTCGGCGAGCATCCGTCGGGCACGCCTTGGAACTGCACGCCGGGCACGTCGACGAGGTGACGCTCGTACGCCTCGCGCACGGCGGCGCGGCGCGTCAATCGCTGCGGCAGCGTGGCCAGCTGCCCGCGCCCGACCGCCGCGTTGAGGTTGCCCAGCCGGTAGTTGAAACCCACCTCGTCGTGCTCGTACCAGGGCACCGCGGTTCGAGCCTGCGTGGCGAGGTGCCGGGCGCGAGCGATGAGCTGCGGGTCGTCGGCGATGAGCGCGCCGCCGCCGCCGGTGGTGACGATCTTGTTGCCGTTGAACGACAGCACACTCACGGCTCCGAAGCGACCGGCCATCACGCCGTCGCGCGCGGCGCCGAGCGCCTCGGCAGCATCCTCGACGAGGGGGACGCCGTGCTCGCGGCATGCGGCTGCGATGCGCGTGCCATCGCACACCGAGCCATAGAGGTCGACGGCCACCACCGCGGCCGGGAGCCGACCCTGGGCGGCGCGGGTGGCGAGCTCCGCTTCGAGCAGCGCGGGGTCGAGCTGCCAGGTCTGCGGCTCGCTGTCGATGAACACCGGAGTGGCGCCCACGTAGGTGGCGGCGAACGCGCTGGCGGCGAACGTCAGATCGCTCATCAGCACCTCGTCGCCGGCACCGACGCCCACGACCAGCAGCGCGAGGTGCAGTGCGGCGGTGCCGCTGCTGAGCCCCGCGGCTGCCGCCGAACCGGTGAACTCGCACAGCTCACGCTCGAACGCGTCGAGATCAGGACCGGCGGGCGCCACCCAACCACTGTCGAACGCGGCGAGCAACATCTCGCGTTCGACCGACGACATCTCGGGCGGGGAGAGCAGCACGTTCCAGGTCACAGGCGTACCAGTCTGACAGTCCGGCCAGCGCTACAGTCGGACTCCGCAATGGCTGGCACCACCACATGATGAAGGCGACGGCGATGGAAGCGCTGCGGCGCTTCTGGTGGGTCGCGCTCCTCTTCGCCGTCGGCGGCGCGGTGCTCGGCGCACTGCCGGAACCGGCCAGCACGGCCGACGCAGTGGTCACCTACCGTGCCGATCACGTACTGCTCGTGCGCAGCGAGAACGGCAGCATCTTCGCCGACCCCATCGCCACCAACCAGCTCGCACTCTTCGCCACCACGGGCGACGTGCCGGTGCGCGTGGCCGCCCGGCTCGGCCTCGACTCGGCGTCCGCAGCGTCGAGCGGTGTGTCGGCGGTGCTCGACACCAACAACGGTGCGCTCACCATCAGCGTGGTCGGCAGCTCCATCTCCGACGCCGAGACCCGGGCCAACACCATCGCCGACGAGCTCACCAACTTCCTCGCAGAGGAACAGGACAAGACCCGCGAGGCACGCCTCACCGCGCTGCTCGCGCGTGCGCAGCAACTCGAGGACGACATCGCGGATCTGCAGCGGGCTGCGGCCGCCGACCCCGACGATCGCATCATCGCCTCCCAGCTCGACGCACTCAGTCGCCAGTACAGCGTGGTGTTCGAGCAGCAGTACGGCGACGAGTTCACCACCACCAACAATTTGGCGCTCACCACGCAGCAGACCGCCGTCGGCTACGCGGAGGAGGAGTCGGCCGGGCTCGGCGCCCCCGACTCGCGACTCGGTCGCGGCGCGGCCGGTCTCGCCATCGGTGCACTCGTCGGCGCCGGCGCCGCGCTCGTGATGAGCCGCCTCGACCGGCGCATCCGCTCGCGCTCGCAGGCCGAGGTGCTCTACGGCGGCGAGGTCTCGGTGGTCATCCCCGACGTGGGTGGCGCCGGCGAGGGCCTGGCCGTTCGCCCCGACCGGCACGACCAGCTCAGCGATGCGTACCGCACGCTGCGCAGCATGATCACGTTCGCCGACACGGCCGAGCGCGCCGAGGGCGACACACGCGCCACCGTCACGCTCGTCGTGTCGCCGGGTTCCGGCGACGGCAAGACGTCGATCGCGGCCAACCTCTCCGCCGCACTGGTCGAGACCAACAAACGCACCATCGCGGTCAACACCGACTTCCGCCGCCCCACGCTCGGCCGCCGCCTGCTCGGCGACGCACCGCCGCCGCTGCCGTTCACCATCGGCGAGGTATCGGAAGTTCCGGCGCGTCACCTGTTGCGGCGCACCTCCGTCACCAACCTGGTGATGCTCGACCTCTCCGGCATCGATGCACCCCCCGGCACCCTCGCTCGCGCCACCACGCGCGTGCTCGATCAGCTCTACGAGGTCGCCGACTCCATCGTCATCGACACGTCACCGGTCGGCGCCACTGCCGAAGTGCTCGAACTGCTGCCCTACGCCGACCACGTGGTGGTGGCCATCCGCGTCGACCACACGCTCACCTCCGCCACGCTGCGCACCATGCAACTGCTGCGCTCGCTGAGCACCGGCACGCTGCACCTGGTGCTGGTCGGCGAGAACATCGAGCGCTCGCCGTACTACGAGTACGGCAACCCGTCCGGCAAGCGCCGCACGCGTCGTTCAGGGAAGTAGTCGTGCGGCTCCAGTCGCTGCGCCTCGACCCGGCACGGTTCCGACACCTCGAGCTCGTGGTGCTCGCCGTGGCCGCGAGCTACCTGCTGATCGCAGCGTGGGCGATGACCAACATGCGCTACGACTTCTGGGGCGTGTTCCTCGCCATGCCCATCATCGCCGCGGTGATGCTGCCGCTGATCCACGCGATGTTCCGCGACCAGCCCACCATCGCCCGCATCGCGTACGCGGGTCTGGCGGCCAAAGCGTGCGGCACGTTCGCCCGCTATTGGGTGGCGTTCGACGCGTACGGCGGTGCGGCCGACGCGCAGGCGTACCACAACTTCGGACGGGTCTACGCCGAGAAGTTGCGCAACGGCGACGTGCCGCCGTGGGGACTGTTGCCGCACGGCCAGGGCACGCGTTTCGTGGAGCACCTCACCGGCGCCGTGTACGCGCTCACCGGCGCCAGCAAGCTGAGTGGGTTCATGTGGTTCTCGGCCATCGGCTTCGGTGGCGTGCTGCTGTGCATCAAGGCCGCCACCGTCGCCGCGCCGTCGATCTCGCTCGAGCGCTACGCGCTGCTCTGCTGCCTGTCGCCGAGCCTGGTGTTCTGGCCGTCGTCGGTGGGCAAGGAGGCGTGGATGAGCGTGTCGCTGGGCCTGCTCGTCTACGGCACCGCACGACTGTTCGGCACCACACAGGTCGTCCGACCGCTCGCGTTCGCCGCCGCAGGCGCGTTCGGCGCACTGCTGGTCCGGCCGCACATCGCCGCGGTCTGGCTCGGGGCCGCGGTCATCGCCATCGTGTGGAGCGTGGCCGGCACGCGCACCGGACGCTCCACCAGTCGTGCCGTCGGCGCGATGGTGCTCGCTGCCGGCGCCGTCGGCCTGGTGGTCGCCGGGCGCATCGCGTTGCAGTTCCTGGGCCAGGGCGACGAGACCGACTCGGTTGCCACGCAGATCAACAACGCCTTCGACCGCACGTTGCAGCGCACCGCCGGCGGAGGTTCCGAGTTCGCACCGCCGTCGGTGGCGACGCCGCTCGACTACCCCATGGCGGTGCTGCGCACGCTCACCCGGCCCCTGCTGCACGAGGTCGACGGCTTGAACACGCTGCTGCCCGCACTCGAGACCACCGCCATCATCGTGCTCGCGGTGATCGGGTTCCGCCGCCTGATGTCGCTGCCCGGCATGCTGCGCCGATCGCCGTTCACCGTGTTCCACCTGCTCGTGGTCGTGTTGGGTGCGCTGGCATACTCGAGCTTCTCCAACCTCGGTCTCCTGGTTCGGCAGCGTTCCTTGCTGATGCCGTCGTTGCTCTTCCTGCTGTGCCTGCCGCTCTACCAGCGGCCCGCAGCACTCCCGCTGATCGCGGCCGAACGTCCGACCGCACGTGCCGACCGATGACCTCGCGCCGCGAACCTCCGCTCACCATCCTCACCGTCTGCTCGTACAACCGGGCGCGCTCGGTGATGACCGAACTGCTGCTGCGGCGGGCGCTCACCGATGCCGATGTGCGGGCCGACGTCCGCGGTGTGGGGTTCTCCGCCGGTGGGCGGCCACCGCTTCCCGAGACCATCCAGGCGCTGCGAGCACTCGATCTCGACGCCACGAGCACCATCAGCGAGCGGGTCGACCGTGCCCTGCTGCACTCGGCGCACCTGGTGCTCGCGGCGGAACGCGTGCACGTGGTGCGGCTGGTGGAGGACGACCGCAGCATGCTGCGCAAGGTGTTCACACTGCCCGAGTTCGCCGAGCTGGCCGCTGCAGCCGGACCGCGGTCGGGCCGACGCTTCGACGAGTGGTTGGCAGTGGTCGGTGAGGGCCGCACCCACGCGTCGTTCCTCGCGTCGAAGGTGCCCGAGATCGCGGACCCCGTCGGGAAGCCACCTGGTGCCTTCCGCAGCACCGCGCTCGCCATCGAGGAGTGGTGCGAGACCGTGGCGGCGCTGCTGTGACGGCGCGCACGCTGGTGCGCCGCGCGGCCGGCGCGATCGACCGCGTGTTCGCGCCGCCGGCAGGGTTGGTGGTGCTCATCTACCACCGCGTCGGAGGCGGCACCGACTCTGCCGTCGACATGAGCACGGCCGACTTCCGCGAGCAAATGACGCTGCTCGCGCAACTCGGCACGGTGCTCTCGCTCGACGATGCCACGTCGGCGCTGCAGCGCGACGAGCGCCCGGTCGGCGTGGTCATCACGTTCGACGACGGCGCAGCCGACTTCTGCGACGTCGCCGTGCCGGTGATGGTCGACCTCGGACTGCCGTCGACGCTGTACCTCGTGACCGCTGCCCCCGATGCCGGCTCACTGCCGTGGGGTCCACCCGCGACCTCGTGGCAGGCGCTGCGCGACGCCGCGGCCACCGGACTGGTGAGCGTGCAGTCGCACACCCACGACCATCGGCTGCTGCACCGCACCACTGCTGCCGACGCCGCCGAGCAGCTGGACCGTTCCATCGACGCCATCGCCCATCACGTCGGCCGGCCACCTCGACACTTCGCGTACCCGAAGGCGGTCGCCGGCAACCGCGCAGCCCGAGCGGCCGTGTCCTCCCGCTTCACGTCGGGGGCCCTCGCCGGCCATCGCGTGAACACGTCGGCGAGCCACCTCCAGCGTCTCGGTCGGGTGCCGGTGTCGCGCACCGACGACCTGGCGACGTTCCGACGCAAGGTGAACGGCGGTCTGCGAGCCGAGGGTCTCGCACGCGACGTGTACGGCCGCATCCGCTACCGCAAGGCCATCACGTGACCGACCCGCGTCCGAAGGTGGTGCACCTCACCACCACCGACATGAGTCTCGACTGGTTGCTCGCGCCGCAGCTGCTGGCGTTCGCCGATGCCGGCTACGACGTGGTGGGCATGTCGGCCGCGGGACCGCACGTGGCGCACCTCGAGCAGCTCGGCATCCGTCACGTGGCGGTGCCGTCGCTCACACGCTCCCCCGGTGTGCTCGCCGACCTGCGAGCGATGCGCGAGCTGCACCGGCTGCTCCGCCGGGAACGACCGCAGGTGCTGCACACGCACAACCCGAAGCCGGGCGTGCTCGGCCGCATCGTCGGACGTCTCGCGGGCGTGCCCGTGGTGGTCAACACTCAGCACGGCCTCTACGCACAACCCACCGATCGGCTGCGACGGCGGCTGCCCGTGTACACCGCCGAGCGAGTGGCCGCCGCGTTCGGTCACCACGAACTGGTGCAGAGTCCGGAGGACGTGACCACGCTCACCCAGACGCTGCGCGTGCCCACGCGCAAGGTGACGTTGCTCGGCAACGGCATCGACCTCAGCCGGTTCGACGGCGACCGCGCCCACCGCGAGCGCGTCCGGGCCGAGTGGGGCATCGGCCCGGAGCAGGTGCTCGTCGGCGTGGTCGGTCGCCTGGTGCGCGAGAAGGGCATCGACGAGATCGTCGCCGCGGCCGACGTGCTGCGCCGAGCCGATGCGTCGGTGGCCATCGTCGTCATCGGCCCGGCCGAGCCCGACAAGCGCGACGGCCTCACCGCCGACGCGCTCGCGCGCGCGACCAAGGCAGGCATCCACTTCGTCGGTCGCCGCGACGACATGCCCGCCTGCTACGCAGCGATCGACGTCTTCCTCACCGCCACTCACCGCGAGGGCTTTCCCCGCGCCGCGATGGAAGCCGCGGCCAGCGGACTGCCGATCGTCGCCACCGACATCCGCGGCTGCCGGCAGGTGGTGCACCACGAGCACACCGGTCTGCTCGTGCCGGTGCGCGACGCCGCGGCTCTCGCCGCCGCGGTCGCGCGGCTCGTCGCACAACCGGCCGAACGCGCGCGCTTCGGTGCAGCCGCCTACGAGAAGGCGCGCAAGGAGTTCGCCCAGCAACGGGTCATCGACATCACGCTGGCCACCTACGGCGAGCAGTTGACGCGGCGAGGGCTCAGAGCACCTCGCCGGTGAAGTCGCGGTCGCGCAGCAGCCCCTTCGCGTCGAACACCAGCCGGGCCGCGGCGGCCACCACGTCGGGGTCGAACGACGGGTGATCCACCATCACCACCACGATGTCGGCACGGGAGAGTTCGTCGGCGCCGAACGGCACCAGCTCGTAGGGCAACGACTGCACGGTGACGGGCGCGACGTGCGGGTCGCACACCACCACCTCCGCCTTCGCCGCGCTGAGCAGCGCGGCGAGCGGCACCGTCGGACTCTCCCGCCAGTCGGATGTGGCGGCCTTGTAGGCGAGGCCGAGCAGCAGCACGCGACTGCCGTTGAGCGGCTTGCGTTGCTCGTTGAGCAACGCGCCGACCCGCTCGAACACGTGCAGCGGCATGCCTTCGTTGATGTCGTTGGCCAACTCGACGAACTCGAACTTGCGGCCGAGGTGCTGCTCGACGCGCCACGACAGGTACGACGGGTCGACGGGGAGGCAGTGCCCGCCGACACCGGGACCGGGCGTGAACTTCATGAACCCGAACGGCTTGGTGGATGCCGCATCGATGACTCGCCAGATGTCGACACCCAACTGGCGGGCGAACATCGCCATCTCGTTGACGAGCGCGATGTTGACGTGGCGGAAGGTGTTCTCCAGCAGCTTGGTCATCTCGGCTTCGGCCAATGTTGCCACGGGCACCGTCTGCTCGACGATGCAGTCGTAGAACGCCTGCACCTCCTTCAGCGACGCGGCGTTGATGCCCGCCACCACCTTCGGTGTGTTGATCAACGTGTGCTGCCGGTTGCCGGGATCGATGCGTTCGGGCGAGTAACCGAGGTGGTAGCTCTCGCCGGCCACCAGGCCGCTCGCTGCATCGAGGATGGGCGCGACCAGCTCCTCGGTGGTGCCCGGGTAGGTGGTGCTCTCCAGCACCACCATGGCGCCCTCGCGCAGGTGTGGCCCGAGCGTGCTCGCCGCCTGCTCCACCGCCGACAGGTCGGGCATGCGATCCCGCAACGGCGTTGGCACGCTGATGACCGCCACGTCGAAGCCGGCCAGATCCGCAGGGTCGTCGGTGGGAACGAAGCCGGCGCCCAACGCCGCGGCGAGCTCGACGTCGCTCACATCGCCCACGTAGCTGCGCCCGGCGCGCAGTTCGCGAACGCGGTCGGCGGAGGTGTCGAAGCCGATCACGCGGAAGCCGAGCTGTGCGGCCCGCATGGCCAGCGGCAGGCCGACGTATCCCTGCCCCACCACCACGAGCGTGCGCGTGCCGTCGTCCGTCATTGGGGTTGCAGTTCCTTCATCGTCACGCCGGTCGCGTGATCCACGCCCGTGCGGCGCAGCACCATCGGGACGGTGCGCAGCAGCAGCGACAGGTCGAGGCGCAGCGTTCGCGTGTCGACGTACTGCACGTCGAGCGCCAGCCGTTCCGGCCAGTCGACGGTGTTGCGACCGGCCACCTGTGCCAGCCCGGTGATGCCCGGCTTCACCTCCAGCCGACGGCGCTGGTCGGGCGTGAACCGCGGCAGGTACTGCACCGGCAGCGGTCGCGGGCCGACGAGTGTGATGTCGCCGCGCAACAGGTTGAGCAGCGACGGCAGCTCGTCGAGGCTGGCGCTGCGCAGCAGGCGACCGAACCCGTCGATCCGTTCGTGGTCGAACTCCGGCGCCTCGCGGCCCGGCGCGGGTGAACGCATCGAGCGGAACTTGAGCAGCTCGAACGGTCGCCCGTCGCGACCTGATCGTCGCTGGCGGAACAGCACCGGTGCGCCCAGTCGCACGCGCACCGCCACGGCCACGGTGGCAAGCAGGGGCGAGAGGAGGACCAGTCCCGAGGCTGCCACGGCGACGTCGACCACTCGGCGCACGCGATCAGCAGCGCTCACGCCGCACCGTGCCGAACGGCCGGCATCGGTCGCGCAGGAGCGCCCACCACGCGCATGCCGGCCGGCACGTCGTGCACCACGACCGAGCCACCGCACACCACCGCGTCGGCACCGACGGAACGCAGCGGGAGCACCGTGGCACCGATGCCGACCAACGCACGATCACCCACCGACACGCCGCCGCCCAGCGCCACTCCCACCGACACGTGGGCGCATGCGCCGATCACGCAATCGTGGTCGACCGAGCAGCGAGTGTTGAGCACCGCCGCGTCGCCCACGACCGCCGCGGTGCGCCTCACGATGCAGGCGGCCACGATGGGGTCGCCCGGTGAGGTGCTCGTGCTCGACATGGGTGCTCCGGTGAAGATCGTCGACGTGGCCCGTCAGCTCATCGAGCAGTCCGGCCGCAGCATCGACATCCGCTTCACGGGGCTGCGGCCCGGCGAGAAGCTGCACGAGGTGCTGCTCTCGCCCGGCGAACTGCCCACCCGCCCGCACCACCCCCTCATCGACCACGTGCAGGTGCCGGCCATCTGGCCCCAGCTCGGCGATCGCTACGACGGCTCGCTGGTCGACCCGGTGGTCGTGGTCGACCCGGTGGTCGTGGTCGAGCCCGTCGAGCGGACCACCGAGTCCGATGCCGACCGTCGTACGGCCGCCCTCGTCGCGGCAACACCGGGCAGCTATGCAGCCGGCTGAGCGCTCGGTGCAACGGCGGCACGTGGCGGCGCTGCTCGCCGTCGCATTCTTGGTGCTCACCGCATCGTTCGACAGTGCTGCCGCTCAGGCGCGCACGGTGCCGATCTATCCGCCCAGCTCTACCACCGTGGCCACCGACAAGTCCCGCTACTCCCCCGGCGACGAGGTCGTCATCAACGCGTCCGGCTTCCTCCAGTGCGCGGGCGACATGGTCACCTTCGTCATCACGCCGCCCGGTGGCGGCACGCCGGTCGTGGTCTCCACCGTCGCGCTGCCCGACGGCACCGCCACCGTCACCGTCATCGCGCCCGAGGTCGCCGGCACCTACACCGTGGTGGCATCGAGCACGCAGCTGTGCAACGACGCAGAGACCGACTACCTCGTCGAGACCGACCCGCCCACACCCACCACCGTGCCCGGTGGACCCGGGCCCGCGCCCACGCCGGCACCCGGTGGCGCGACGCTGCCGCGCACCGGCGCGGACCTCCAGCGCTGGATCAGCAACGCGGTCACGGTGGTGTTCGTCGGTGGTGGTCTGTGGCTGGTCGCGTGGCGCCGCCGCCAGGCGCGTTCCATAGCCTGACCAGGCCCGATGCAGGTCGACGCGACGCTCCTCGGGCTGAGCCGCGAGTCGGTGTCGCTGACCGACTGATCAGCATCACTGTCTGCTGCATCAGTAAGTAGCAACGAGGTGTGCGCGTCGTTAGTGTCGCATCGCTTTGTGCCGGAAGGACCGGCCGAAAGGAAGCGATCTCACCTCCCACGTCGTTGCAGAACGGCATGTGTCTCGAAAGGACGCAGCGATGAACACTCTGAGCACCACTGTTGTTGCCAGCCAGTCCAGCTTCAGCCAGAACGGCCGCAAGGGCATCTCCTACGACTGGCAGAGCCTGTACGCCGCGGCCGAGGCCGCCACCATCGACACCGAGCTCGCTGCTCTTTCTCCCGCACTGGCCGAGTGAGCCGCACCCCTGCACGGGTGCTGGTGCTCGGCTGCGGGTCGGTCGCCCAGTGCACCGTCCCGCTGCTGATTCGTGATCTGGGCCTCGCGCCCGGCAACGTCACCATCGTCGATTTCGTCGACAACCGCTCGCGCGTCGCGTCGTCCCTCGCTGCGGGCGTCCGCTACGAGCAGGACCGGCTCACGCCCGACAACCTCGACGAGTTCCTCTCGGCGCGGGTGGGCGAAGGCGACCTGCTGCTCGACCTCGCCTGGAACATCGACAACCCCACCATCCTGCAGTGGTGCCGCGACAAGGGCGTCCGCTACCTCAACACCAGCGTCGAGGTGTGGGACCCGTACGACGACCTCGAGGCCACCTCGCCGCTCGACCGCACGCTGTACGTGCGGCACATGCAGCTGCGGCGGATGAAGGCCGGCTGGCCCGACAACAAGGGCGCCACCGCCGTGCTCGAGCACGGCGCCAACCCCGGCCTGGTGAGTCACTTCGCGAAGCAGGCGCTGGGCGAGATCGCCACTCGCATGCTCAGCGATGGGCTCGCCGGTTCCAGCGCCGCAGCGTTCGAGGCCGCGCTCGCCGAGCAGCGCTACAACTCGCTGGCGATGCTCACCGGCACGAAGGTCATCCACATCGCCGAGCGCGACACGCAGATCTCGTCGGTACCGAAGCGCACCAACGAGTTCGTCAACACGTGGTCGGTCGACGGCCTGTACGAGGAGGGCATCGCGCCCGCCGAGATGGGCTGGGGCACGCACGAGCGGCGGCTGCCGGCCGACGCGTTCGTGCACAGCGGTGAAGGCCCGTGCAACCAGATCTGCATCGCACAGCCGGGCATCGAGACCTGGGTGCGCAGCTGGGTGCCCAGTGGCGAGATCCGCGGCATGGTGGTGCGCCACGGCGAGAGCTTCACGATGAGCGAGCACCTCACCGTGGCCGACGAGTTCGGCAACGCGGTGTACCGCCCCACCGTGCACTACGCCTACCACCCGAGCGACGCGGCCATCAACAGCGTGCTCGAGCTGCGCATGCGCGGCTGGGAGATGCAGCCCGAGCAGCGCATCCTCAACGACGAGATCATCAGCGGCCGCGACGAGCTCGGTGTGCTGCTGATGGGCCATCCGTACAAGAGCTGGTGGACCGGATCACTGCTGTCGATCGACGAGGCCCGTGCGATCCTGCCGCACCAGAGCGCCACCACCATGCAGGTGGCCGGCAGCATCGTCGGCGCGGTCGCGTGGATGATCGAGCACCCGTCGGAAGGCGTGTGCGTGCCCGACGACCTGCCCTGGGACGCCGTGCTCGGTGTAGCCCGCCGCTACCTGGGCACGCTGCACTCCGGTCCCAGCGACTGGGACCCCGTGTCGAGCCGCCGCGACCTGTTCGCCCGCTTCAGCAGCGAGGCGCAGCACG
This sequence comes from Actinomycetota bacterium, assembly GCA_030685215.1. GTDB lineage: Bacteria > Actinomycetota > Acidimicrobiia > Acidimicrobiales > Ilumatobacteraceae > UBA668. The sequence goes on along the minus strand of JAUXQB010000229.1, from coordinate 26,494 downwards.
TCGACCACGACGACCCCTGGCAGTTCACCAACTTCCAAGTCGACTGACCCCCACACCCAATCCGAGGCTTTCCTCCAGCTGGGGCCCATCCGAGGGTTTGCGCGGGCAGACCCTGGAGGTGAGCCTCGGGTTGGACGAAAGCCTCGGACTGGGATGTGACGTTGACAAATTGACGGGGTTCCAGGCAGACTGGCAGCCGTGACTCGCACCCGTGGCCTCCTTCTGCTTATGTAGGGCAAGCGCCACATACTTCGCGCTTGCCCGCACGCCCCAGCCTCCGAGGCCGGGGCTTCTTGCTTTTTCCGGCCAACTTTCTCGCACACACCTCTCGCACAAGGACGCACACGACATGTCACCGCAACCCGTCAACCCGAAACCGATGCCCTTCCAGAAGTACGAACGGTTCGTGCCGATCGTGCTCCACGACCGCACCTGGCCCAACAAGGTGCACGAGCAGGCGCCGCTGTGGTGCAGCGTCGACCTGCGCGACGGCAACCAGGCCCTCATCGACCCGATGGACCCGCAGCGCAAGCGCCGCATGTTCGACACGCTGGTGAAGATGGGGTTCAAGGAGATCGAGATCGGCTTCCCCTCGGCCAGCCAGCCCGACTTCGACTTCTGCCGGCAGCTGATCGACGACGACCTGATCCCCGACGACGTCACCATCCAGGTGCTCACCCAGTGCCGCCCGGAGCTGATCGAGCGCACCTACGAGGCCATCGCCGGCGCCCGCCAGGCCATCGTCCACTTCTACAACTCCACCAACCCGCTGCAGCGCGAGGTGGTGTTCGGGCTCGACAAGGCCGGCATCATCGACATCGCGGTCAACGGCGCCAAGCTGTGCAAGAAGCTGGAGCAGACGGTGCCCGGCACGCGGGTGCGCTACGAGTACTCGCCGGAGAGCTTCACGCTCACCGAGCCGGAGTACGCGATCGAGGTCTGTCATGCGGTGATGGACGTCGTCGAGCCAACCCCCGAGAACCCGCTCATCCTGAACCTGCCTGCCACGGTCGAGTGCTACACGCCCAACGTGTACGCCGATGTCATCGAGTGGTTCGGCCGGCACATCCGCTCACGCGACAGCGTGGTCATCAGCCTGCACCCGCACAACGACCGCGGCACGGGCACTGCAGCAGCCGAACTGGCGATGCTCGCCGGCGCCGATCGTGTCGAAGGCACGCTGTTCGGCAACGGCGAGCGCACCGGCAACGTCGACGTGGTGAACCTGGCCATCAACCTGATGGTCAACGGGGTCGACCCGAAGCTCGACATCAGCGACATCGACGCACTGCGGCGCGTGGCCGAGTACTGCAACCGCCTGCCCGTCAGCCCTCGCCATCCCTGGGTGGGCGACCTCGTCTACACCGCGTTCAGCGGCAGCCACCAGGACGCCATCAAGAAGGGCTTCGACGCGCTCGACGAGAAGGCTGCCGCGAACGGTGGCGAGTACCCGGTGTGGGGCGTGCCGTACCTGCCGCTCGACCCCAAGCACCTGGGCCGGTCGTACGAGGCGGTCATTCGCGTGAACAGCCAGAGCGGCAAGGGCGGGGTGGCGTACGTGATGAAGACCGAGCACGGCTTCGATCTGCCCCGTCGCCTGCAGATCGAGTTCTCCAAGACCATCCAGCACATCACCGAGGACACCGGCACCGAGATCAGCCCGGTCATCATGTGGGACGCCTTCCAGGAGTCGTATCTCCCGCAGGCGCCTCGCATGCGGCTGAACGGGCACGAGATGCGCAGTGACAGCACCACCGGCACCACGTCGATCACGGCGCAACTCGTCATCGACGACCAGCCGGTCACCGTCACCGGCGAGGGCAACGGCCCGATCGACGCGTTCGTGCGGGCACTGCGCAACGGCCTCGGCGCCACGCTCGACGTGGTCGATTACGCCGAGCACGCGGTCGGCCAGGGCAGCGAGGCCAACGCGGTCGCGTACATCGAGACCAAGAACGGCGACGGCCGCGTGCTGTGGGGTGTGGGCATCGACCCGAGCACCATCACCGCCGCGCTGCGCGCCGTGCTACAGGCCCACGAACGCCACCAGAGCTGAGATCCACGGCCCAGGAGCGTCTGCTTGACTGGGCGGATGGACTACACCCGACTTTCCGCCGACGAGTTCGCCGCCCTCGACGGGCTCGACGACTGGCGCTTCCTGCTCGGCGCCATCCACGCGCACTTCCGCGCCGGGTCGTTCCCCGGCGCGGCGGCGCTGGTGGTCGCCATCGCCGAGGCCGCCGAAGCGGCGCAGCACCACCCCGACATCGACCTGCGCTATCCCGACCGGGTGCACGTGGTGCTCACCACACATGCCACCGGCGGACTCACCACGCTCGACGCACAGCTGGCCGCGCAGATCTCCTCGCTCGCGACCACGGTCGGCGCCACCGCCGAACCGACGGTGTCGCAGGGAGCCGAGATCGCCATCGACACGCTCGATGCCGACCGCATCCGTCCCTTCTGGGCGGCGGTGCTCGGGTACAACGACGTGCAGGGCAACCTCGTCGACCCGCTGCGCATCGGCCCGCCGATGTGGTTCCAGGAGATGGACGAGCCACGCGAGCAGCGCCAACGCTTCCACATCGACGTCACGGTGCCGCACGACGTCGCCGAAGCGCGGGTGTCCGCCGCGCTGGCCGCCGGCGGCACCCTGATGACCGACCGCTTCGCTCGCTCGTGGTGGGTGCTCGCCGACGCCGACGGCAACGAGGCATGTGTGTGCACCTGGCAGGACCGTTCGCGCTGACCTCGGCGACTACGCTGGCACCATGCTCGGCTGGCGCAGAACCCGACGACTCACCATGTTGCTGTTGCTCATCGGAGTCGCGGGTGCGCTGTGGCAGCGTCGTGCGCTGAGCGCGGCACCGGCCCCCGAGCCGTCGTGGCCGCCGTTCGAGCCCACCTCGTCGCCCGCGCAGGGCTTCGCGTCGTCGGCCGCCGAACCCGAGCCTGCGGCGGCCGAACCTGAGGCGGCGCCCGAGTCCGAGTCGTCGCCCGAACCGGCGGCCACCTGGGTCGCTCCGGTCGATGGCGCCTGCCCCGACGGCTACCCGGTGAAGGCCAACGACAACTCGCGCATCTTCCACGTGCCCGGCGGGCGCTTCTACGACCGCACCATTCCCGAGCGCTGCTACGCCAACGCCGACGACGCGCTGGCCGACGGCTACCGTCGGGCCAAGGCCTGAGTTGCACCGTCACGAACACGACTCGCACGAACACGACTCGCACGAACACGACACGACTCCACACGAAGGAAGTGCCCCATGAAAGTCACCGTCGACTACGACATGTGCGCCAGTACCGGCGCCTGCATGCAGCTGTGCCCGGAAGTGTTCGAGGTGCGCAAGGACGGCTACCTCTACGTGTTGCAGGACGAGCCGCCGGCCGAGCTGGCCGACAAGGTGCGGATGGCCGCCGACATGTGCCCCACCGCCGCCATCACCGTCACCGACTGAATCTGCGCCGGCGCGACGACGCGCTCATGTCGGTGGAGAATCTGCCGATACGGCACGCATGGAACGTCGGAACGCCATCGCGCTGTCGGTGAGCCTCGCCGTCACGACTGCGGTCGGTGCGCTGGCCTTCGCCTCGCTCGGAGGGATGAACGTGCTCGGCTTCGGCTCCGAGCACCACCTTGCCGACCCGCCCGCGGTCGCTGCGGCGCCGACGATCGCCGAACCGTCGGCCGGCACCGATCCTTCGACCACGACGACCGTCGTCATCACCGCGCCGGTGCCGATCGTGCTGCTGCCCGGCTCGGGTGGTGCCGGAGGCGTCGTGCCGGCCGGCGCGACGCCCGGCGCGTCGAGCCCGCCGACGACATCGGGACCGGCCACGCCCTCCCCGAGCAGCCCGAGTGCTCCCACCACTCCGCCCGCGACCGCGCCTGCGACGGCGCCCGCCACGACTCCCACGACCGCCGCACCCGCCAACACGCTCCCACCCGATGCGAGGATTCCTTCGGACTGGCCGCCCGACCAGCCGATCCCTCCCATCCCGCCCGGCTGCAAGAAGCCGGTGCTCGAGGACAACGGCGTCTGGAACTGCGACCACTGATCCCACTCATCCAGCGATGAGGGGCGGTCGGGCGACGAGCCACTAGATTCGTCCTTCGATGAGCGCCCACGAGCACCTCCGACGCGCATGGGCCACGTCGAACTCGATGCTCTGCGTGGGCCTCGACCCGGACCCCGCTCGCTTCCCCGAGGTGGTGCACGGTTCGGTGTTCGACTTCTGCCGAGCCATCGTCGACGCCACGGCGCACGCGGTGTGTGCGTTCAAGCCGCAGATCGCTCACTTCGCCGCCATCGGTGCGGAACCCGAGCTCGAGCAGCTGTGCACGTACATCCGCGAGCAGCACCCCGAGGTGCTGGTGGTGCTCGACGCCAAGCGTGGCGACATCGGTAGCACGGCCGAGCAGTACGCGCGCGAGGCGTTCGACCGCTACGGCGCGCACATGGTCACGGTGAACCCGTACCTCGGCACCGACTCGGTCGAGCCGTTCCTGCGCCACCCCAGTGGCGCCGTGTTCGTGCTGTGCCGCACCAGCAACCCGGGCAGCGGCGACTTCCAGAACCTGCTCGTCGACGGCGAACCGCTCTACCTCCACGTGGCCCGGCGGGTCGCCACCGAGTGGAGCGAGATCGGTGAGTGCGGGCTGGTCGTCGGCGCCACCTACCCCGACGAGCTGCGCGAGGTGCGCGCCATCGTCGGCGACCTGCCGCTGCTCGTGCCCGGCATCGGCGCGCAGGGCGGCGACGTGAAGGCCACGGTCGCGGCAGGCCACGACTCCGCCGGCTTCGGCATGGTCATCAACTCGTCGCGTGCCGTCCTCTACGCGTCGAACGATGCCGACTTCGCCGACGCCGCACGAGCCGTCGCCGAAGCGACGCGAGACGAGATCCGAACCCACGCGCTGCGCTGACACTGGTTTGTGTCAAGACCGTTGGCTCACAGCTCCAGGTCAGCGCCCGACAGCCTTTACGTAAAGCGGGGGGCCGGTCAGCCGGTGAGTTGGATGACCGAGATGATGCCGGGGGCGGTGCGCAGCTCGGCGAGCACCTCGTCGCTCACTTCGGTGGTGGGCGCGATGAGCATGACGGCGGTGCCCGGTGTGTCGGCGCGGCCGACGTCCATGTCGGCGATGTTGATGCCGGCGCTGCCGAGCAGCGTGCCGACCGTGCCGATGACACCGGGGCGGTCGTCGTTCTTCACGACCAGCATGTGCTCGGCGGGCGGCACGTCGAAGTGGTGGTCGTCGACCATCACGATGCGCTGCTCGCTGCGACGCCCCACCAGCGTGCCGGCCAGGCTGTGGCCGGCGCTCTTGACGGTGATGAGGTTGACGAAGTCGGGCGACGTGGCGCACGTGATCTCCCGCATCTCGACGCCCTTCTCCTTCGCCAGCTGCGGCGCGTTGACGAACGTGACCTGGTCGTCGACGATGGCGCCGAAGAACCCCTTCAGCACGGCAAGGCTGAGGATGCGAGTGTCGTAGCCGGCGATGTCGCCCTCGGTGCACACCTCGATCGACTCGGGCAGCTGACCGGTGAGCGAGGCGAACAGCCGACCCAGGCGCTCGGCCAGCGGCAGGAACGGACGCAGGGTCTCGTTCGCCTCGGCGGCATCGACGTTGACCGCGTAGGGCACGAACTCGCCGGCGAGCGCGAGCTGCACCATGTCGGCGATGGTGTCGCCGGCCTTGTCCTGCGCTTCACGCGTGCTGGCACCGAGGTGTGGCGTGACCACGATGCTCGACTGCTCGAACAGCGGCGACGAGGTGGTGGGCTCGGTGACGAACACGTCGATGGCCGCACCGGCGATGATGCCGTCGCGCACGCAGTCGGCCAGCGCCTGCTCGTCGACGATGCCACCGCGAGCGACGTTGATGACCCGCAGCGACGGCTTCGCCTTCAGCAACAGGTCGCGGTTGATGAGACCGGTGGTCTCCTTGGTCTTGGGCAGGTGGATGGTGAGGAAGTCGGCCGCGGCCACCGCCTGGTCGAGCGGCAGCAGCTCGACACCCATCTGGCGAGCACGGTCGGCCGACACGAACGGGTCGTAGGCCACCAGGTGCATACCGAACGCCTTCGCCCGATCGGCCACCAGCTTGCCGATGCGACCGAGGCCGATGATGGCCAGCGTCTTGTCGGAGAGCTCGACGCCTTCCCAACGGCTGCGCTCCCACCGGCCGGCGACGAGCGCGGCGTGCGCCTGGGGCACGTTGCGGGCCTGGGCGAGCAGCAGCGCCATCGTGTGCTCTGCGGCCGAGATGATGTTGCTCTGCGGCGCGTTCACCACCATGACGCCGCGGCGGGTGGCTTCCGGCACGTCGACGTTGTCGAGGCCGATGCCGGCGCGACCGACCACGATGAGCTCGCTGCCCGCTTCCAGCACCTCGGCGGTGACCTGCGTGGCGGAGCGGACGATGAGCGCGTGCGCACCGGGCACCACCTGCAGCAGCTTGCCGAGGTCGAGCTCGACCACCACCTCGTGACCCGCGTGACGCAGACGATCGAGGCCACCTTCGGCGATTTCTTCCGTGACCAGGATTCGTGCCATTCGCCCATCGTTACCCGGCGGGACCCGCGAAGGGAACTCCATTGAACGTTCTGTTCACGTGTCGCATCGCACAGCACGCGGCGAGCCGCCCGGTTTCGTACACTCCGGCGATGCAGTCGCGGCGCACGGAGATGGAGCAGTGGTTCATCCGCCGCGGGCTGCCGCACTTCATCGAGCCGTACAGCGCGGGGCCCGACGTGTGGAGCCGAGCCTCGCCGGTGCTGCTCGTGGCCTACGTGGCCGGCGGCCTGCACGGCCTGGATCTGAAGAACTGGTCGTGGCAGCGCAACCTCGCCGCCGGTGCGGTGGTGGTGGCGCTGCTGTTCGCCACCTGGATGCTCACCAACCGTCTGCGTCACCGGCCGGCGCTGTCGCGCCCTCGCGAGCTGGGTGTGCCCGAGCTCGCCGCCTTCCTCATCGGGCCGGCGCTCCCGTCGCTCGTGTTCGAGCAGTGGGGCGACGCGGCGCAGGCCGTCATCGAAGGTGCGGTGGTGCTGGCCGTCATCTACCTCGTCACCAGCTACGGCGCCATCCCGCTGATGCGCTGGGCGGCGTCGCAGACGTTCTCCCGGCTGGGTTCCGTCGGGCGCATGCTCACCCGTGCGCTGCCGCTGCTGCTGCTGTTCACCACCTTCCTGTTCATCAATGCGGAGGTGTGGCAGGTCGCCGGCACGCTGCAGGGCCCCGTCTACATCGTCACGCTCGCGCTGTTCTTCCTGCTCGGAAGTGCGTTCGTGCTCTCCCGCATCCCGGAGAGCATCCGCGCGGTCAACGACTTCCACGACTGGACCGAGGTGACTCAACTGGTGAAGGGCACGCCGGCCGAGGGCCTCGCACTGCCCACTCACGGCGACCCGCGGGAGATGCCGCTGTCGGCTCGCCAGCGGGTGAACATCGGGCTGGTCAGCGTGTTCAGCCAGGCCATCCTCATCACGTTCGTGGCCGTGGTGCTGGCGATGTTCTTCATGCTGTTCGGGCTGCTGGCCATCCCGGAGGCCACCACCGCGTCGTGGACCCAGCTCGCCGAAGTGCACGTGCTGGCCCACCTCGACGTCGGCGGTCGGTCGCTGGTGCTCAGCGAATCGCTGCTGCGCGTGTCGGGCTTCCTGGGTGCGTTCACCGGCATGTACTTCACGGTCGTGCTCGGCACCGACGCCACCTATCGCGGCGAGTTCGCGGAGGACGCGGCGCCGCAGATCCGCCAGGCGTTGGCGGTGCGGCTCGCCTACAGGCACACGTCGCAGAGCGAGTAAGTTCCCGCCGTCACCGTTCGCCTCGAACCGACCCCACTGGAGCACGTCATGACCCATCAGTTCCTCTCCGACGAGTGGATGGCCGCCGCCAAGGCCATCCGCGAGAAGTACGCCGACCAGGCCACCAAGGTCACCAGCAGCATCCGCATGAACCAGGTCATCACCGAGGTGCCGTTCGGCGAGGGCACCGTCAACCTGTTCCTCGACACCTCGTCGGGCGACGTCGTGATGGAGAGCGGCGCGCTCGACACCCCGGATCTCACCATGACCACCGACTGGGAGACCGCTCGCAAGATCTTCGTCGACCAGGATCAGGCAGCCGGCATGCAGGCGTTCATGTCGGGCAAGATCAAGGTGCAGGGCGACATGATGAAGATGATGGCCATGCAGACCTCGATGCCGCAGGACGACATCGCCAAGCAGATCGCCACCGAGATCAAGGACATCACCGCCTGATCCACTGAGTCCGCGTTCGCGCGCTCCCGCTCGCTCACCGGGCGAGAGCGCGCCGACGCGGTGCTACGGAGACCTGGGGGTGCTGTGCACGAAGGCCGCGGCCACGCAGCCGCCCGCCGCGGCGACGGCACCGACCAGGAACGCGATGTGGAACGGCGTGAAGTTGTCGTGCGTGGCGCTAACGCTGATGGTGGCCAGCACTGCGGAGCCGAGCACGGCGCCGAGCTGGGTCATCAGCTGCTGCATCGCGCCGGCGACGCCCATCTCGGTCTCGGCGACCGAGTTGGCCATCAGTGAGGTGAGCGCGGGGAACGCGATGCCCAGCCCGATGCCCGACAGTGCGGTGGCGCCGATGATGAACGCGTACGAGGTGTCGAGGCCGACGGTGGCCCACAGCAGCATCGAGGCCATCACGCCCAGGGCGCCCACCACGCCGGCGACACGCTCGCCCACGCGGATGGTGACCAGCGCGGCGAGCGGGGCGACCAGCGAGAAGGCGAGCGGCCGCGAGATGACCAGGTTGCCGACCGTGGAGGTGGGCAGCAGCAGGCCGCGCGGCTTGCCGAGCACCTGCGGGATGAGGAAGAAGCCACCCATGTAGGCGAAGTTGGTGAGCATCTGGCTGAGCACCGGGAACGCGATGTTGCGCGTGCGGAACCACGCCAGCACGACCAGTGGTGCGGCGGCGCGTTGCTCGACTCGCACGAACAGCGCCAACGACGCCACCGACAACGCCAGGCAGCCGAGGGTGGCCGGGCTGGTCCATCCCCATGCTCGGCCCTGGCTGATGGCCATCAGCAGCGACGACGCGCCGACGCCGAGCGTGACAGAACCCCACACGTCGAACCGCACGCCCTTCAGCCGGTCGGTGCCGGGCAGCAGCCACAGCGCGACCACGAAACCGACGAAGCAGAGCGGCGCCTGGATGGCGAAGATGGCACGCCACCCGATGCTGTCGACCAGCGGTGCGCCGATGACGACGCCGATCACGGGGCCGCCGGCCGTGACGAAGCTCCAGTAGCTGAGCGGCTTGACCCGCTCGCCGGGCTCGAACATGCGGTTGATGTAGGCCATCGCTGACGGGCCGCAGGCGGAGCCGGCCGTGGCCGCGAGCGTGCGGAACAGGATGAGCGTCGGCGCGCTCCACGCGAGGGCGGAGGCGACCGAGAACACGCCGGCGAAGAACAGACCGCCGACGAAGATGCGCTTGTGCCCCCACAGGTCGCCCGCCTTGCCGAACGCGGGACCGACCACACCGAACGCGAGCATCGGCCCGGTGATGGCCCAGGTGAGCACGGTGGTGGTGCTGTTCAGTTCGCCGGCGATGCGTTCGAGCGACACCACCAACAGCGTGATGGTGAAGCCCACGGTGAACAGTCCCGACAGCACCACCCACAGCACCGCCCAGCGATGGTCGATGCCCACCCGTCGGGCCAGGCGTCGGCGCAGCAGGATCGGCCACGGGATGACGCCGAGCTCGTCGACGCCACCGCTGTCGAACGACATCGTGCTGTCGTCGACGCGTTCATGCACGTTCTCCCGTTTCGGGAGACGGAAGGTCACGGGCGAGCGAGCGGGGCCAGCGCGTCGGCCAGCTCCGTGACGGTCCACTTCGAGTCGCGCTCCACTCCCGCCCCGCGAGCCCAGCTCTCCACCATGGTGACGCTGCCGCCCTGCACCAGGAACGTCTCACCGGTGAAGGCGCACGACTCAGACGCCAGGTACGCGACGAGCGGCGAGATGTTGGCGGGATCCCACGGGTCGAACGAACCCTCGCGCGGCTTCATGATGTCTTCCAGACCGGGCGTGGCGAGCGTGAGCCGCGTGCGCGCACCGGGAGCGATGCAGTTGCTCTTCACGTTGTAGCGAGCGAGCTCCTTGGCGATGATCTGCGAGAAGGTGGCGATGCCGGTCTTGGCGGCGCCGTAGTTGCTCTGACCGGGGTTGGAGAACAGGCCCGACGTGCTGGAGGTGTGCACGATGTGGCGCGGCTTGTCGACGCCCGACTTGAACTGCTCGCGCCAGTAGGTGGCAGCCCAGCGGCTTGGTGCGAAGTGGCCCTTGAGGTGCACCGCGATGACGGCGTCCCACTCCGCTTCGGTCATGTTGACGAGCACGCGGTCGCGCAGGATGCCGGCGTTGTTGACCAGGATGTCGAGGTCGCCGAACGTGTCGACGGCCTGGTTGATCATCCGCTGGGCGCCTTCCCAGTCGGCCACGTTGTCGCCGTTGACCACGGCTTCGCCGCCCATCGCGACGATCTCTTCGGCCACCTGCTGCGCCGGCGTGAGGTCGCTCCCGGAACCGTCGTTGGCACCACCGAGGTCGTTGACGACCACCTTCGCGCCTTCTGCTGCGAAGAACAGCGCGTGCTCGCGGCCGATGCCGCGGCCCGCTCCGGTGATGATGGCAACGCGCCCCTCGAGAGTACCCATGCCCTGAAACCTCCATGTTTCGCCGTAGCGGTGAGCACGTTACCGATGTGGGGGCGCGCGTGCAGAACCCGGACCCTCAGCTCCGCGTCAGGGCACGGGTGGGGCGGTGGGCGGTGGCGGTGTGGGGGCGAAGGCCAGGTCGACCTTCGTGCCGCGGAGGAACTGCTGGCCGGCGGTGGCCGGTGCGCCGTTGACCGAGACGCTCTGCAGCGGTTGCGTGCCGTCACCGGTGACCGAGTTGACACCGAGGCCGGCGGCGGCGAGTGCGGCGGTGGCCGGCTCGAAGGTCTGGCCGATGATGTCGGGCAGCGTGACGAGGTCCTGCCCCTTGGAGATGACGATCGTGATGGTGGCGCCGCGCTCGACGGTGGCACCCGGCGCCGGGCTCTGCCGGATGATCTGCCCGGCAGGCACCGTGTTGTTGAACTCCTCCGGACCGCCCTGCGCGACGACCAGGCCGAGCGCCTCGAGCGTGGCGGTGGCATCGGCGAGCGTGGCGCCGGCGAGGTCGGGCACGGTGCGCGGCGCCGGGCCGGCCGAGGCCACCACCTGCACGGTGGTGCCCTTGGTGACGGTGGCCCCAGCAGTGAGCGTGGGCGAGGCAGGAACCACCCACGACAGCACCACGCCCGGCGCCACCGTCTCGTCGAACACGGGTGCACCTTCGATGAGCACGAGACCGAGATCGGACAAGGCGGTGGTGGCTTCGGCCACGGTGAGCCCGACCAGCTCGGGCAGCGGTCGCGGTGCCGGGCCGGTGCTCACGTAGATGGTGATGGCGGAGCCCTTCTCCAGCATCGTGCCCGCGACAGGCTCGGTGCGGATGACGGCGCCGACATCGACGGTCTCGCTGGCCTCTTCGGCCACTGTCCACTCGAACGCGCCGAGCTCGTTGATGGCCTCGCCCTGGCGCATGCCGGCGACATCGAACACCTCGATCGACTCGGGCTGCGCGCTGTACCAGGCGAGCACGCCGCCGACGACGGCCATCACGACCAGCAGCGCCAGCACCCAGCGGCGCCCGCCGGAGCGAACCGGTGGGTGCTCGGGGAACTCGTCGGCGGGATCGAAGTCGTCGTCGGTCTCGGCGGTGACGAGCGCTGTGGCGGGCACGACGGCGGTGGCGGCCGCTTCGTGCTCGGTGGCCTGCACGATGGTGGGCAACGCGTCGGAGCGCTCGGCGGGCGGCGGGGGTGGCACCACGGCGGGGGCGGGCGGCGGCAGCGGGGCGGGCGCCACGTCGGCCTCGGTCTCGGGCGCAGCGAGCACTGCGGGCACCGCCTGTGTCGGGTCCAGGTCCGTGTTCGCCACGGCGGGCAACTGGTCGGCCGGTTCCCCGTCGGCATGTTCTTCGGCCGGTTCCTCGGCGGCCGGTTCGTCGACGACCGGATCGATCGGGACGTCGACGCTCGGTTCCTCGACCAGCGGTGCGACGACGGGCAGCGCCTCGGTCGGCAGTTCCTCGATCGGCTCGTCGGGGATCAGTTCGACGGCAGCCGTGTCGACGGTGTCGACCTCGACCGGCTCGACCTCGACGGGCTCGACCTCGACGGGCTCGACCTCGACGGGCGCAGCCACGACCGGAGGCACGACCGGACGCACCAGCGGCCCGGTGGGATCGACGGGCTGACCGGGTGTGACGCGCTCGGGAGCGAACAGCGTGTTGGCCAGGATGGGCAGTGGCGCCGGGCGCGGCATCTTCTCCGCGGCTTGCACCAGTGCCCGGCCGAACTCGGCAGCCGAGTAGCGATCGTCGGCCAGCGGGCGCCCGGCGCGCTCGAACACCGCGGCGAGCGGACCGAGATCGGCCGACACGGGCATCAACTTGTCGACGCGATTGGCGAGCGTGGCGACGGTGGAGTCGCCGACGAAGGGCACGTGGCCGGTCACGGCTTCCAGCAGCGCGAGGCACAGCGAGTAGACGTCGCTCTTCGGCTGCAGCGGCTTGCCCTGCGCTTCCTCCGGCGAGCTGTACTTGGCGCGGTCCATGCTGCGACCGGTGACGTCGCCGGCCGAGTCGTGCAGCACCTGTGCGAGCCCGACCTCCACCACCCGCAGGCGGCGATCGTCGCCGAACACCAGCGTGGACGGCCGCACGTCGGTGTGCACCAGTCCCTGGCGGTGGATGGCGTCGAGGGCCTTGCAGGCGTCGAGACCCACCACGAGCACCTGCGACGGCGACAGCAGCCGACCGCGGTCGAGGATGTCGCGCAGGCTGCCACCGGTGAAGCGTTCGCCGACCACGTACAGCACGTCGCGGTCGTTCCAACGGGCCTGACCCCAGTCGAGCACCGCGGCCACGTGCGGGTGCTGCAGTGCGCCGGCGATGGCCATCTTGATGCGGAACTCGGCCTGGAGGTGCGGCACGTCGCTGAGGTCGGGGTGCACCAGCTTGACCACCACCGTGCGCTGCAGTTGCTCGTCGAAGGCCTCGAAGACGGCCGCTTCCAGACCGCTGCCCAGGCGTGACCCGAGGCGGTAGCGGCCGGCGATGATGCGCGGCGGAGAATGCGGGTCGTTGGCCACCATGGCGAGTCATGAACCTAGCTGCGTGCGACGATCCGCACAGCGCGAGTGTGCGAATTCACACGTGGGGGCCAGAATGGCGGAGTGCGAAATCCCTTCAGGCGGCCGCAACTCACGCTGACACTGGTCAGCCTCGCCATTGCCGCGTGCGTGGTCGGAATCGGTGTCGGCCTGTCCATCGCCGTCACCGGCGACGAGCGCCAGGCCCTGCCCGCCACCATCGAGGCCATCGCGCCCGCTCGTGGCGCCACCCAGGTGCCGGCGCAGACCCAGGTGTTCGTCGACCTGCTCCCCGGCTACGAGGGCGTGCTCATCATCGATGGTCTCGAGTTCGAGACCGTCAACCTCGATCAGGTGCGCGGCGATGCGACTCCCGGCCAGCAGATCGTGCTGCCGCCCACCGTCATCTTCGAACCGGGCAACGCCACCCTCACGTTCGATCCCTCCCCCGCCTCCAGCATCGAGGAGTTCAGCCAGGGCGAGCACCTGGTGCAGGTGGTCTACTGGAAGACCATCGACGGTCGCGGCCGCGCCCGCTCGTTCACCTGGTCGTTCACCGTCTTCTAGCCGACCATCCGACTGCCACACGACCATCCGAGTGGCAGCCGACCATGCGAGTGCCACACGTCCATCCGAGTGGCAGCGTGCACCCCGTCGGGACGGTGGCACTCGGACGGGACGGGGGCACTCGGACGGTGGGCTGACACTCGGACGGCTGGCGGCGGCGACAACAGCCAGATGGCGTGATAACGTACGCCACATGGCACAGCTTGCACCTGCCGTCGCGCTCAGCGAGCACGACGTGCGCCGCGGTCTCCCGGTCACGATGGTCACCGCCGCCGCCGACACGTTGCAGCTCCCCGTCGCGGCCGTCCTCGAGTGGCTCAGCATCTCGCCACGCACCTGGGTGCGCCGCAAGAAGCAGGGCACGCTCGACGTGCTGGAGAGCGATCGCCTCGCTCGCCTGCATCGCCTGGTGCGCCGCGCCACCCGAGTGCTGGGCGGCGCCGAGGAAGGTCGCACCTGGCTCACCACCTCGCAGCGGGCGCTGCAGCACCGCACACCGCTCGACGTCGCGGCCACGGAAGTGGGCGCCGAGGCCGTCTTCCAGTTGCTCGGCCGCATCGAGCACGGCGTGTTCAGCTGAGCCATGCAACTGTGGCGCATGGTCGCGGCGCGGCACGCACCCACGGCCATGACCGGCGACGGTGCAGCGGCCTTCGGCGGACGCTGGAATCCGCCCGGCCGGCGCATGGTCTACACGGCCGACTCGCTGGCGTTGGCGACGCTGGAGATGTCGGTGCACATCACCGGTGGTCGGGTGAAGTACATCGCCATCCAGTTCGAGCTGCCCGACGCGCTCGTCGATGCGCTCGAGATCGACGGCTTGAAGCGCACGTGGGCCACCAACGAGACCGCCACGCGCCGAGTGGGTGAGGCCTGGCTCGACTCTCGCCGTTCGGTCGCGCTCAGCGTGCCGAGCGCGCTCGTCGACGCCCGCAGCGGCGAGCGCAACGTGCTGCTCAACCCGTTGCACCCCGCCGCCGCAGAGCTGCGCGAACTGCAACGCTTCGACGTCGTGCTCGACGAACGCCTCTGACACCTCCGCATTCAGTTCACCTGAGCAATTGACCCTTCGGGAAGGCTTTCATCACGACTGCCGTGACGAGAAGCTTCGTGAACTGTCCTCGCCCAGCGCGCGGCGTCGTACGCCCGTGTCTGAGCTGTCCACGCGTCGGGTACTCCACAGCGACAATGGAGGTACGCCATGGCAGGTGTTGCGATCATCACGGAGGCATGCATCGGCGTGAAGGACCGGGCGTGCGTCGACGTCTGCCCCGTGCAGTGCATCTACGAGTTCGACTCCGTGCAGAACGTGCTCGTGTCGGAGCAGATGGCCGGCAGCGGGGTTGTCGAGAACAGCCATGCTCCGAACGCCGACGCCGTGTCGATCTTCGGCGACAGCCTGCTCTACGTCAACGTCGACGAGTGCACCTCGTGCACCGCGTGCTACCAACCCGACGTGTGTCCCGTCGGAGCGATCTACTCGGAGGACGTCGTTCCGGACGGGTCGTCGACGTCGGCCTACAACGCCGACGACCCCCACAAGGGCCACGACCACACCTTCTTCGTCGGGCACACCCGCGCCGTCTTCGCCGACTGATCCCGACAGCCGGGTCGACTCCACACAGTCTCGTTGCGATGCATCCGAGTGGCAGCGTCCCGACGGGGGTGCTTGTGCCACTCGGATGGACGGCTGCCACTCGGATGGTCGGCTGCCACTCGGATGGTCGGCTGACACTCGGATGGTCGGGGCAACGACCGGGTCAGTCGGTCGGCGGCAGTTCGCCCGTGGCGAGCAGGTGCTCGAAGCCGGCGAGGTCGAGCATCGGGATGCCCAGATCGGTGGCCTTGGTCACCTTGCTCGCGCCCGGGTCGCTGCCGACCACCACCGCGAACGTCTTGGCACTCACGCTGCCGGGGCTCTTGCCGCCGCGATCCTTGATGGCGGCTTCCGCCGACTCGCGGGTGTAGCCCTCCAACGACCCGGTGACCACCACTGCCTTGCCGGCCAGGTTCTGTTGCAGGCGACTCACTTCCACTCGACCGAACTCCACACCCGCAGCACGCAGCTTCTCGATCAGCTCGCGGTTGGCGGGTTGCGAGTACCAGCGGACGATGCTGGCCGCGATGGTGGGGCCGACGCCATCGGTGGTGGCCAGGTCGGCCTCCGACGCGTTCATGATGGAGTCGAGCGTGCCGAACGCCCGCGCCAACGCATCGCTCGCCGACGGGCCGAGGCCCTTGCAGCCCAGCGCGGTGAGCACCTTCGGCAGCGGCCGGTTCTTCGAACCCTCGATGGCGGCGAGCAGGTTGTCGGCCTTGGTGTCGCCCCACTTGTCGAGCGTGAGCAACTGGTCGCGGGTGAGCGAGTAGATGTCGCCGGCATCGGCCACCAGACCGGCATCACTCAGCTGGAAGACGGTGCTCTCCCCCAGCCCCTCGATGTCCATCGCGCCACGCGACGCGAAGTAGATGATGCGCTGGTCGCGCTGGAACGGGCACGCCGGCTCGACGCAGCGCGTGTCGGCCTCGCCCTCCGGCCGCACCAGTTCAGTGCGAAGCGGGCACGGGCAGATGGTGGGGAACTCCCACGGCGGCAAGCCTTCGGGGCGCAGCGACAGCACGGGGCCGACGACCTCGGGGATGACATCGCCCGCCTTGCGCACCACGACCGTGTCGCCGGGTCGCACGTCCTTCGCCGCCACCTGGTCCTGGTTGTGCAGGGTGGCCATGCCGACGGTGGAACCGCCGACGAACACCGGCTCGAGCACCGCGAACGGCGTGGTGCGACCGGTGCGCCCGACCGACACCTGGATGTCGCGCAGGATGGTGGTGCGCTCCTCCGGCGGGAACTTGAACGCGATGGCCCACCTCGGCGCACGCGACGTGAAGCCGAGCACTTCCCGTTGCGCGAGCGAATCGACCTTCACCACTGCGCCGTCGATCTCGTACGGCAGCGTGTGGCGGTGCTCCTGCCAGTGGCGACAGAACTCGACCACGCCCTGCAGATCGTCGACCATGCGGATCTCCGGGTTCACCGGGAACCCGAGCGCGCGCAGGTACTCCAGGGTCTCGTGGTGACTGGTGAACTCCGGCCCGCCCTGCACCTCGCCCAGCTGGTAGCTCCAGAACGCGAGCCCGCGCCCGGCGGTGACCGACGGGTCCTTCTGGCGCAGGCTGCCCGCGCCCGCGTTGCGCGGGTTCACCGGCACCGGTTCCGGCTTGCGACCGGCGGCCACGCGCTGCACGTTCTCGGCTTCCTTGGCGGCCTTGAGCCGTTCGAACGCGTCGAGCGGCAGGTACACCTCGCCGCGCACCTCCAGCACCGACGGCACGGTGGTACCGGCGAGCGAGTCGGGGATGACCTCGATGGTGGCGACGTTGGCGGTGACGTCCTCGCCGATGCTGCCGTCGCCGCGAGTGGCCGCCTGCACGAACCGACCGCCCTCGTAGCGCAGGCTCATCGCGAGGCCGTCGATCTTCAGCTCGCACACGAAGCGGGCCGGCTCGCCGTTCAGCCCGCGCACGATGCGGTCGCCCCACGCACTCAACTCGGCGTCGTCCATCGCGTTGTCGAGGCTGGTCATCGGCACCCGGTGCACCACGGGCGAGAACGCCACGTTCAACGACCCGGCGCCCACCACCTGCGTGGGCGATTCCACGTCGAGCAGCTCCGGGTGCTCGGCCTCCAACTGCGCGACCTCGCGCACCAGGAGGTCGTAGTCGATGTCGCTGATCTCCGGCGCGTCGTGCGTGTAGTACCGGTCGTTGTGGTGCGCGATCTGCGCACGCAGCTCCGCAACGCGTTCAGCAGGTGTCATCGGTCAGCGGCGGCGCTTCGCGAGCGTCGTGATGCCCCCGGCGAGTGCCACTGCTGCGCCGACGAGCATGACCCACGGACCCGGCCCGAGCGACGCGGTGCCGAACTCGTTGAGGCTGTCGAGATCCTCCTTGAGGCTGCCGATCTCGCCCAGCGCGGCAATCAACGCGAACACGCCGAACACCACCGACAGGATGGCGACGGCGAGGATGCGACGCGCCGCGAGCTGCGCGATGCCGAAGCCCAGCGCGAGGAGGCCGAAGAACAGGAAGATGGGGCCGTCGCGGGTGCTGCCCGAGCCGGACGAGAAGCCGTTGATGGTCTCCTCGACGTCGATGATGCTCAGCTCGAAGGTGGCCCAGGGGAGGAAGGCGCCGATGATGAGCAGCACGCCACCGATGATGAGCAGCAACGAGCCGACGGCCACCTGCGGGCGAGGTCGTGCGGCGGTGCTGTCGGCGGTGACCAGCGGGTATCCGGCGGGTCCGACCGGAGCGTACCCGGGCGGCCCGTAGCCCGGCGGCGGGGTGTGGAGCACGGGCGGCGGAGGAGGATTGAACGGCCCGCCAGAGGGCGGCGGCGGCGGGACGTTGGGGTGTTGACCGAAGTCGCTCATCGGGGCGAGCTTAGGGCGAGCGCGCGCCGGTCAGGCGCCGAGCACCCAGCGCGACGCGGTGGCCTGGTCGCGCACACGGCGGCCGACCTCGGCCGCGAAGCCGTGCACGCGTGCGGCCACGGCCGGCGAGTGCGAGGCCAGCCCGCACTCGGGCGTGACGATGGCCTGCTGGCGCAACAGTGTGGGGTCTGCACCACGTTGCACCAGCTCGCACCACAGCGCGCACAGCTGACGCCACGGTCGCTCGGCCGACGTGACGATGGGACCCGACGTGGGCACGACCCCCCACGCGACGTAGCCACCCTGCTCCATGAAGCGCATCAGGTAGCCCGACGACTCGGCCACTTCCGGACGCACCGGCAGCGAGAGGACGGCCGGACCGGCGGCGAGCAGCGAGGGGATGTCGCCCAGGCCGCACACGTGCAGGCCCGACATCGCCGACGTCTCCACCACCGCGAGCGCGCCCGACACCAGGTCGATGGCCGTGTCGGGGGCGATGGGGAACCCGGGCTGCATCAGCTCGGCCAACGACGGCTCCTCGATGAACACCACCTGTTGGCTGTGCGGCAGGGCGACGGCCACCGCGTCGAGGAGGTGCTGCAGACGTGTGCGCACGCAGCGGACGGCAGCCTCGAACGCCTCGCTCATCGGCACCCCGGCCCGCATGAGCGCGATGCCGAAGGTGACCGGACCGACGAACTGCCACTTCACCGGCCCCTCGTGACCGGCCGCCTGCGCGTGTTCCAGGAACGACCGGAACCCGACGAACGCATCGTGGTCGAGGTCGGTGACGACGGGCGCCAACGGGTCGACCTTGTTGACGTCGACCGCGATGCTGCCGTACTGACCCACGGTGATGCCCTGCATGCCGACCATCGCCTGCGTGATGGAACCTTCGGCCGGCGACCGACGCGGCAGCACCGGGATGGCGGGCAGCTCCATCCGCTGCAGCGCGAACACGGCAGCCTCGGCCGCGTCGCGATGCGGGAGGCCCCCGATGCCGGTGGCGATGCCGCTGGGGAGCGACGACTGGTGCACGGGAACCTCCTTCCGAGCTGCTGTGTGATCGATCTGTTTCAGTGACGAGAACCGTGTGGTGCCATCGTTCCACCTCGCCGTGAACTGATTCGAAGCGTGGGAACTGCAGATACGTTGGCCTGATGCGGTGCCGTCCGACAAATCTGTTCCAGTGCCGATGAACACCAGCACCGCCGTCACTCCCCGCTCGTTCCTGTGGGCGCTGCGCGTGTGCACCGTCGCCCTCGCGGCAGCGATGGCGCTCGCCATCGCCGACGCCGGCGAACAGCGCACGTCGTGGGCGGGCAACGTGGCCATCGCCGCGTGGGCGGTGCTCGTGTGCGCCGTCGTCATCAGCGAGGTCGTCCCGGGCCCCGTGGGGCTCACCGTGGTGCGTGTGGTGCTGCCACTCGCGGTACCCGCAGCAGTCGCGGCGCTGGTGCTCGGCGCGCCGCTCTGGGGCACCGTGGCACTGGCGCTGTCGCTGCTCGCCACGCTCGTCGCGTTGTCCGCCGAGACCGCCGAAGCGTTCGCGCAGGCGGCGGCCTACGGCGACGAACGCCGGTTGCCGCTGCGCGTGCCCGCGGCACTGCTGCTGCCGATGGGTCTGTCGTGGCTGGTCTGGTGTGCCCTCACCTTGGCTGCCGTGCTGCTCGTCGGCGCGCAGCAATGGCCGCTCGGGCTGCTGTCCGCGGTGGCCGCCGGCGCACTCGGCTGGCTGCTCGGCCGGCGCTTCCACCGCTTCTCACGGCGTTGGCTGGTGCTGGTCCCGGCCGGCGTCGTGGTGCACGACCACGTCGCGCTGGGCGAGACCCTGCTCATCCCTCGCGCCAACGTCGCACTGGCCCGCCTCGCCCCGGCGAACACACAGGCCGCCGACTTCACCGGTCCGGCCGCCGGCCACGCGGTCGAGATCAGCGTGCGCGAGATGGTGCTCGCCGTGTTGCCCGCCACCGCCGCCGAGCCGAAGGGGAAGGCGTTGCACGTGCAGTCGCTGTTGGTGGCCCCGCTGCGCCCGGGTCGTGCGCTGCGAGCCCTCGCCGGCGCCAACGTGCCGGTGGAGTGATCGGCCCAGGCGCCGGGCAGCGTCAGCGGGCGATGCCGCCGCCGAGCACGAACGTGTCGGTCGGGTCGTAGAACACCACGCTCTGCCCCGGCGCCACCCGCCGCTGTGGCTCGTCCCAGCGCAGGTGCACCCGCGACCCGTTGTCGTCGGCCGGCAGGAAGATGGTTGCAGCCGCGGGCACGCCGTGCGCGCTGCTCTGCACGAGCACGCGACCCTGCACGGGTCGGTGCGCCCACGCGACCTGATGTGCCTGCAGCGACTCGGTCTGCAGCAGCGACTCGTCGCCGACCGTGACCACCGCAGCAGCGTGATCGATATCGACGACGTACGTCTTCGGGCCGCCACCCGGGAGCCCGAGCCCCCGACGCTGACCGAGCGTGACCATCTCGATGCTCTCCACCCGACCGACCGGTGAACCATCGGTGGCGTCGACGACCGTGGCCGGACGGAAGGGGATGCGGCTGCCGAGGAACGCGGTGCGGCCACCGTCGTGCGTGATGAAGCACACGTCCTGGCTGTCGGGCTTGTCGGCGGTGCGCAGCCCCATGCCCGTAGCCCGCTCGCGCACCTGCGCCTTGGTGAGGTGCCCGATGGGGAACAGCGTGCGCGCCAGCTCGCGCTGCGGCAGCATGTGCACCACGTAGCTCTGGTCCTTCGCCGGGTCTTCGCCGCGAGCCACGTAGCGCACGCCCTCGTGCTCGACGATGCGCGCATGGTGCCCGGTGGCCACCGCATCGAAGCCGAGCAGGTCGGCACGTTCGCTGAGCCGGTGGAACTTGAGGTGGCGGTTGCACTCGATGCACGGGTTCGGGGTGAGCCCTTCGCGATGCGCCTGCACGTAGGGCGCCACCACGTGCTCGTCGAAGTCGTCGGTGAAGTTGAACACCAGATGGTCGATGCCCAGCTGCTGCGCCACACGACGCGCGTCGTCGACGTCGGCCACGGAACAGCAGCCGGTGTCGCTCTCGCCGCCCCACAGACGCATGGTGATGCCCACCACCTCGTGCCCGTCGCGGAGCAGTTCGGCCGCGGCCACCGACGAGTCGACGCCGCCGCTCAACGCCATCAGCACCTTCATGTCGCCACTCCGACCGGCTGGTCGCGGCGCAGCTGATGCACCGCGTGCACGATCACGTCGGCGCCACGCTCCACGTCGGCCGCGGTGCTCGCCGTCCCGAGCGTGAGGCGCACCGCGCCACGGGCGAGCTCGATCGGCACGCCCATCGCCGCCAGCACGTGCGACGGCTCCATCGCACCCGCCGCACAGGCCGACGCTGCACTGGCGCACACGCCGGCCTCGTCGAGCAGGAACAGCAGCGCCTCGTTCTCGATGCCTTCGATGCACAGGTGCGCGGAGCCGGCAACCTTGTGCTCGCGCTGCACCGTTTCGTGCACGCCCGGCAACTCGGCCAGCAACCGGTCGACCAGGCGGTCGCGCAGCGCGGCGAGTCGCACCAGCTCGGCCGGTCGTTCCGCGTCGGTGAGGCGCAACGCCTCGGCCATGGCCACGATGCCGGCCACGTTGTGCGTGCCACTACGCCGTTCGCGCTCCTGCCCGCCACCGATGATGGAGGGCTGGAAGCTGGCGCCGTCGCGGACCACCAGCACACCCACACCCTTCGGCCCGCCGAACTTGTGCGCCGACAACGACAGGTACTGCACGTGCGGTGTGACCGTGCGCAGGTCGAGCCAGCACGGCGCCTGCACCGCATCGGTGTGCAACACCGCCGTCGGTGCATGGCGGCGCACCACCTGCGCCACGGCCGCGATGTCGTTCACCGAGCCGACCTCGTTGTTGATGGTCATCACGCTCACCAGCGTCACGTCGGGCGTGGTGTCGAGCGCGAACGCCAACGCCTCGAGATCGACGGCGCCGGTGCGGGTGGTGCCCACCACCACACCGTGCACGCGGTGCACGCTCTCCAACACCGCATGGTGCTCGGCCGCCGGGCACAGCGCCGTGCCACCGCGACGAGCAACGGTGCCCAGCACCGCGGTGTTGTCGGCTTCCGTGCCACCGCCGGTGAACACCACCTCACCCGGTCGGCAGCCCACCACTTCGGCGACCACTTCGCGAGCGTCGTCGATGGCCTTGCGGGCCTCTCGAGCGAAGCGGTGCGAACCCGACGGATTGGCGTAGTGCTCCGACAGGTGCGGCAGCATCGCCGCCACCGCCTCCGCGCGCATGGGCGTGGTGGCCGCATGATCGAGGTAGGTGTAGCCGGACATGGGAACAGGCTACGAACGCGCGGCCGGGTTGCCGCGGCGATGCACGTTCGTCAACGAACCCGCGCCGACGGGGCGAGCCACGCCGCCGGCTGGTGCTCGGGGAACTTGCGTCGCTGATACCGACTGATCACGCACAGCAGGTAGGCCTCGGGGTGCACCCGCTTCGCTCCCTCGTGCTGCAGCACCACAGCCATCCGCCCGGCCAGATCGGTGGCCAGCGAGTAGCGAGCATCGGGCGACAGCTCGCGGTTGCGCATGAGGAACGACCGCACCACCGTGTAGTGCTCGTCGGTCATCGCCGTCGGGTTGATGGTGGCGGCGAACGCCTCCAGGCCCGGCGGCACGGGGAACCACACCGCCGGCGGCAGCAGCGTGCGATCCGGGTCGCGGATGACGATGGTGCCCGCGATCAGGTCGCCCACCCGCTGGTGGCGCGAAGTGCCCATCACGAACAACGTGCCGGTGACCCCGAGGGGCGGGAGGTAGCGGTCGACCAGCCCACCCATCATCCGCAGCATCGCGTGCCGGAAGCGGATGGGTGCACCCTCGACGGTGACGGCACGCAGCCCCATCGCACGCTTGCCCACGGTGCGGCCGCGCATCAGCGTCTCGGAGATGACCGGATATCCCATCAGCACCAGCGCGACCAGCAGTGCGGTGCCGGTGTTGAGCGACGACGGATCCGCGGCGCCGACGATGGTCAATACCAGCGCACCGATCCACAGCATCGCGATCTGGATGGCGAAGTCGATGATGCCCGAGAACACCCTCGACGCGACACCCGCGGTCTCCACATCGAGCACGACCGCTTCGGGGGTGACGATGCCATCCATCGGTCCAGTACCCTACGCAGGCAGTGGACATCGATGCGTTCGTGGCGGCGAATCAAGGCGGCTGGTGGCGACTGCAGCAGCTCACCGAGCGAGCCCGCAAGGTCACGCAGGTGACGCCCGACGAACTCGACGAGATGGTGCACCTCTACCAGAGCACCGGCGCCAACCTGGCCAACGCCCGCGTCGAGTACGCAGCCGACTCGGCCGTGGTCAACCGGCTCACGCTGCTGGTGAGCGATGCGCACGGCGTGCTCTACGGTCAACGCGACACCGAAGTGCGGCGCGGTGTGGTGCAGTTCGCCACGCTCACGTTCCCCGCCGCCATCTACTCGTTGCGCCGCTACATCCTCGTCGCCGCGCTGCTCACCCTCGTCCCGTGGGCGGCGTTCCAGATCTGGCTGTCCGTGTCGCCCACCGCGTTCGACGTGGCCGCGCCCGACGGTGCCGGCCAGCAGTACATCGAGCAGGACTTCGAGGAGTACTACTCGAACCAGCCGTCACAGAACTTCGCGACTCAGGTGTTCTTCAACAACATCCGCGTCGGCTTCCTCGCGTTCGCATCCGGTGCGCTGCTCTGCGTCGTCACCGCTGCGCTGCTCGCGTGGAACGGCGCCAACGTCGGCATGGCGGGCGGGCTGTTCACGCACGCGGGCCAGGCCGACAAGTTCTGGGGGCTCATCCTGCCGCACGGGCTGTTGGAGTTGTCGGCCGTCATCGTCGCGGGCGCGGCAGGGCTGCGCATCGGGTGGGCCATCATCGACCCCGGCGATCGACCTCGTTTCAACGCCATCACCGACGAGGCGCGACGCGCGGGCAGCGTGCTGGTCGGCCTGGTCGTCGCGTTCCTCATGGCCGCCGTGGTCGAAGGCTTCGTCACCGGGCGCCCGTGGCCCACCTCGCTGCGCATCGGCATCGGCGTGGTGGTCTTCGCCGCGTTCTGGGGCTGGACCATCGTCTACGCGGTGCGCCTCCGCCGCGAAGGCCGCGAGCAGTACTCCCCCGACGCCCCCACCTGACCCCGGTCCGAGGCTCTCCTCCAACCCGAGGCGTACGTCCAGGTTCTGCCCGCCGAAAGCCTCGGAAGCGGGCCAGCTGGTTGAAAGCCTCGGACAGGACTCAGAGGCGGCCGCTGGCCTTGAGCATCAGGTAGGTGTCGACGAGCTCGGTGGCGAGCGTGCCCGGCTCGGCGTCGACCACGATCGCGCCGGCGGCGCGCAGGCGAGCCGTCGCCCGACCGCGCTGGTGCATCGCGTTCACGGCTGCAGCCTCGCGGTAGGCCTCGCTCGCCCACTGGTGCGCGCCGCCCGCCGCCCACTCCTTCACGGCCGGGTCCTGCACCGCGGCCACCACCACGAGGTGGCGACGAGTGAGCACGGGCAGCGCGGGCAGCAGCGCCTGCTCGACGACGGCCTCGACCAGGTCGGTGAGCACGATGTAGAGCGACCGGCGGCGGAAGCGAGCCGTGGCGTGGTGGAAGGCGACCATGTACGCACTCTCGCTGTAGTCGGACTCGAGCAGGTACATCGCCTCGGCGGCACGCCCGAGCTGACTCTTCGAGTTCGTCGGAACCAGGATGCTGCGCACCTGCCGGTCGAACGCGAGCATGCCCACCCGGTCGCCCAGCTTGGTGGCGGTCTGCACCACCCCCAGCACGGCATCCATCGCGTGCTCCACGCGCGGCACGCCACCCACGGTGCCGGCCATCACGCGCCCGTTGTCGAGCAGCAGCACCACGTTCTGGTTGCGCTCCGCCCGGTACTGCTTCACGATCGGCCGCTGCAGGCGCACGGTGGCGGGCCAGTCGATGCGACGGAACTCGTCGTCGGGCCGGAAGTCGCGCAGCTGGTCGAACTCGGTGCCTCCGCCGCTGGTGCGGATGCTGCGCAGGCCGACCTCCAGCACCCGCGGCACCCGGATGCGCCGCTGCACCTCTTCGCGACTCGGGTACGCGGGCATCACGCGCAGGCCTCCTTCGAGCGCGCGGGTGGCCTGACGGCTGGCCAGCCGCAGCGGCCCCTCCACCCGCACGGTCACGTCGCGCAGTGGGAAACGCCCGCGACGGGTGGGGTGCAGGTCGGTCCTCGAACGGAGACGTGCGCCGCTGCGCAAGGTGGTGGCGACGCGGCGGCGGTCGGCCTGCAGGCTTGGCCACAGCGCGTCGGTGACGATGACGCGCGCCGCTCTCGTGGCTCGGTTCGCGATGATCCACGTGAGCACCGTCGTCTCGCCGAGGGTGACCGACTCGTCGAGCTCGCGCTGCACATCGATGCGATGCGGCGCCACGCACAGCGCCGCGTCGGCGACGAACGCGACCAGCAGCACCAGCTCCACCACCAGCAGCGCCGACCAGCTGCGCCCCGGCCACGCGAACAGCGCCAGCCCCGACACGGCCACGAGCGCGGCGAACCACACCGTGGGCAGCGGGTAGGCGGGTCGGCGGCGGGTCACTCGGGGCCAGGTCGATCAGCGAGGAGTCGGCACGGTGGCGAGGATGCCGTCGAGCACCGCGTCGGCCGAGGTGCCTTCCAACTCCAGCTCCGGACGCACCATGATGCGATGCCGCAGGCACGGCTTGGCCACGGCCTTCACCTCGTCGGGCGTGACGAACTCGCGACCGCTGAGCCACGCCCATGCCTTCGACGCGTGCAGCAACCAGGTGATGCCACGCGGCGACACGCCCAGCTGCAACGACGGCGACTCACGGGTGGCCCGGCCCAGGTCGACGATGTACTGCAGTACGGCAGCCTCCACACGGATGCGTTGGATGGCGGCGCGGCCGGCCGCGAGATCGGCAGCGTTGGCCACCGGCCGCACGCCCGACCCGCGCACGTCGTGCGGGTTCATGCCGGCGTCGTGACGCGCCACCATCTCGCGTTCCTGCTCCATCGTCGGGTAGCGCACCTGCAGCTTGAAGAGGAATCGGTCGAGCTGCGCCTCGGGGAGCGGGTAGGTGCCCTCGTACTCGATCGGGTTCTGCGTGGCGATCACCAGGAACGGGTCGGGCAGCGCGTAGGTCTGACCGTCGAAGCTCACCTGCCGCTCCTCCATCGCCTCCAGCAGTGCGGCCTGGGTCTTGGGCGGCGTGCGGTTGATCTCGTCGGCGAGGAGCAGGTTG
>JAUXQB010000227.1 GCA_030685215.1 Actinomycetota bacterium | reverse complement strand
ACGCGGCAGGCCCGAGTGTGGCGCTCCGGCGTCGCACGGCCTCGACGATCGACGTCGGCAGCTCACCGTCGCCGACGTGCGCGAGCTCCAGCAGGAACAGTGGGTTGCCGCCACTGCGGTCGTACAGGCGCGACACAGCATCGTCGCTCACCAGTTGCGCTGCTGCGTCACGCTCGATCGGTCCGAGCACGAGCCGGTTGCCGCCGACGGTGGCCGTCAGCGGGTCGCGCGAGGTCAGCAGCACCATTGCGTTCCTCGCGGTGCGGACGTACGACGCGAGGAACGCCAACGTGCCGGCGTCGGCCTCGTGCACGTCGTCGATGATCACCACCACTGCAGCATCACCACGGACGCGATCCACGAGCACGCCCAGTGCGTCGAACAATCGACGTCGACCCAGTTCGGGCGCCTCGACAGAGTCCTGCGCACGCACGCCGTCGACCGGTCTCACCGCGCCGCGACGGCCGAGCGCCGCTGCCAGGACGGGGTCGCCACCGACGAGCAGGTCGGCCTGATCCGGCCCCAGCACGCGAGCGACCCAGTCGGTGACGGCGTCGATGATCGGCTGCAACGGCAGGCTCAGCCCGGGCTGGTCACAGCGGGCGAACAGCACGTGGGCACCGCTGCGCTCCGCCCGTTGGCGCCACTCGCCGACGAGGGCGGACTTGCCGATACCAGGGTCCCCCTCCACCACGACCAGCGTCGACGCGCTGGCCGCGGCTGCCAGCCAGGCATCGAGCGCCGCCAGTTCGCCGTCGCGACCGACGATCAGCGTCGCCGCCGGGTGCTCGTCGTTGTCGTGGCCCGAGCCGAGCACGATGGCGTCGTGCACCTGTTCCGTCTCGGCCGTCGGGCCGACACCGAACTCGTCGACGATGCGCTCCTTGAACGCCGTGTACACCGCGAGCGCGGAGCCCGGTCGACCGAGATGCGCGTGCGCACGCATCACGACGCGCAGCGCCACCTCGTCGAACGGGTCGCTCACCATCGCGGCCGTGCCCAGCTCCGTCGCTTCCTCGAACGCTCGCACCTCGAGTGCGGCGCGCGCTCCCGCCAGCCGCGCATCGGCCACCGCCCGCTCGATCTCGGCGCGCACACCCTGGGCCCACAGCGCATCGTCATCGGCGAGCACCGGCCCCTGCACCAGCCGCAACGCCGCCGCCGACGCCACTCGGGCAGCCGCGTGATGACCGGTGCCCAGCCGAGCCACCGCCTCGCGACTGCGCGCGAGCAGCTCGTCGAGATCCAGCCAGTCGTACTGCAACGAGTAACCGGCGTCGGAGCGTGGAATGCGTGGGCCCAGCACCGCGCGCAACCGGCTGACGAGCACGCTCACCTGGTCGGACGGCTTCGACGGCAGCTCGTCGCCCCACAACGCGTCGGCGAGGCGATCGGTCGACACCGCCCCACCCCGTTCGCACGCGAGCACCCGTAGCAGGGTGCGCGCCTTGCGGCTGCCGAGTGCATGCTCGTCGAGGCCCTCGACCCGAAAGACGCCCACCACCCGAACGGACAGGCGATCCACGGCGTGCACGGTACTGCAGGCCCGCACGGACGTCGGCGGCTGCAGGCCGACTGCAAACCGCGGGGCCGATCATGCATGCGTGCGACAGCGGACGAGCTGTCGCACACAGAGCGACTCACAGAACGACAGGAGCACACATGACCACCGAGACGCAGGCAGCGGAGCAGAAGACGTTCCGCACACCCGACGAGACCCGCGAGTTCAGTCACGGCCGCGCCGACATCCTCCACATCGGCGGGAGCGACATCGGCCTGCTGACGCTGCAACCCGGCTGGCGTTGGTCGGACCACGTCAAGCCGCTCGCCGGCACCGACCTCTGCGAAGCACCGCACTTCCAGTACCACGTCGCCGGCCAGCTGCACGTGCTCATGGCCGACGGCACCGAGCTCGACGCCCACCCCGGCGACGTGACCGCCCTCCCTCACGGGCACGATGCGTGGGTGGTGGGCGACGAGCCGGTGGTCGTGGTCGATTGGTGGGGCGCGAGCAACTACGGCAAGGAACACACGCACTGACCGGGGGTCGCGACGCCGCGCCGGCACGCTGCCGGCGCGGCGCACTCGCGATCAGACGTCGATGGGCAGCAGCACCCGGTCGATGGCATGCGCGATGCCGTTCGACGCACGAAGGTTGGGGAAGATCACCTTCGGGTTACGCAGGTCCGGATCGTTGTCGATCAACGTGACCGTCTTCAACCAGCGACCCTGCACGTCGACCGTCAGCGTCGCGCCGTTGAGCGTGGTGAGCACCGCGCCGTCGGACTTCAGCGCGGTCTTGTAGTCCACGACCGTGCCGAGGATGTGGTACGTGAGCACGGCCTTGACCGTGTCGACACCGAGACCGGCGACGGCCGCGAACACGTCGGCCTCGGCGGCCGGCGCAGCACCCGTGAGCGACTTCACCAGCGAACGGAACGCAGCGTCGGTGGGCAGGAACACCGTCAGGTTGCTCGCCGGGCTGTTGGCCGCCTCGACCAGGTCGGGGAACAGCTTCAGCGCTTCGGTCACGATGTCGAAGTCGTACGCGAAGCGATCGAACCCGGATGCATCGTCGAACCGTGCGTCGGCGAGCAGCAGCCCGACCAGCGTCGGGCGGCCGGAGTTCGCCGGCGCGGCGTCGACGACGCCGGCGGGAGCTGCGATCGCGGCCGCCGCCACGGCGCAGAGGCCCGCGAGCAGCGAGCGCTTCTTCAGTGAGTGCTTCATGGTTGCCTCCTCGATGTGACGAGCGCGGATCACTCGTCCCCCGTTCTTCGCGGTGGCGGGCCCGCGCGGATGCAACAACTTTCGACTTCGAGCACGGGTGGAAATCGAGGCGGGTTGCATCCAACATGAGGACTCACCGCCAAGAACAAGTGCAATGGCCGAGCCACTCCGCCTCCTGACCACTCACGCATCGATGCTCACCGATCCCGCCGACCTCGACGCAGCGTTCCGTGACGGACCGCACGACGTGCTCCGCCGCGCATACGACCGCCACGGCCCCCTCGTGTACACGTTCTGCCGGCGCTCGGTCGGCGCGGAACTGGCGAACGACGTCACCCAGGAGGTGTTCATCACCGCGTGGCGGCAGCGGCACCGGTTCGATCCCGAGCGGGGCGTGCTCGCCGGGTGGCTGGTCGGCATCGCTCGCAACAAGGTGCTCGAGACGCTGCGCCGCCGCCAACTGCACCTGATCGACGATCACGACGCGGCAGCTCCGGAGATCGTGTCGCCCGACTCCGTCGGCGCACTCGCCGACAGGATGCTGCTCGCCGACGCTCTCGGCGAGTTGCCCGTGCGCATGCAGCGGCTGATCTCCATGGCCTTCCACGAAGAGCTCACGCATGCCGAGATCGCCGCTCGCACCGGCCTCCCCCTGGGCACCGTGAAGAGCGACATCCGCCGTGGACTGGAGCGGCTGAGAAGATGTGTGGACCGAGCCGATGACTGACCCGACCGACTCCCCCTCCCCGTACACCGATCAGGAGATCGACATGCTGGCGGCTCTGCGCGATCTGCAACCCGACGACGGGCATCTCGTCGCTCCCCCACCCGAGGTGTGGGCGAAGATCGACGCGGCCGTCTCCGCGACTGAGTCCCGGCGGCCAGACCCTGCCGCGGCGACTTCACGACGTCGTTGGTGGCTGGGCGCGGCCGCCGCGCTCGTGGTCGTCGGCGTGGGTGGCGCCGCCCTGCTGTGGCGCGACGACGCCGAGGTGGTGCTCGCGACCACCGAGCTCACCAGCGACGGCCTCGACGGCGCACCACCCGGCCTGCGCGGTCAGGCCGACGTGGTGGAGTCGAGCGCCGGCGAGGTGATCCGGGTCGACGTCGGCGACGCCCGCCCTGCCTCGGGCGAGTTCCTCGAGGTGTGGCTGATCAAGGCCGACGTGTCGGGCATGGTGTCGCTCGGCACCGTGCGCCCCGACGGCACCTACGAGTTCCCGCAGGGGCTCAGCCTCGCCGACTACCCCATCGTCGACGTGTCGACCGAGCCCTACGACGGCGACCCGAAGCATTCCGGTGCATCGTTGCTGCGTGGGCAGATCGACCTCTGACGTCACGCCACCCCCACCACGCAGCGTCACGACAACTGAACGGCAGTTCGAGCGGCCACGGCGATATGGTCAGCGCCATGGACAGCGCAGCTTCCTCAGAGACACCCGCCACATCGGCCACCGGGTTGCGGCACGAGCTCGGTCAGGCGCGCACCGAGCTCGATCGGCTGAGCACCGAGTACGACGAGTTGCTCGCCGACCCCGATGTCATCCAGGAAGATCGCGATGCCACCCGCACGCTGGTGGAAGTGGCCCGCGGGCACGTGCGCGACGTCGAGCAGGCCATCGTCCGTATCGAGTCGGGCACCTACGGCCGCTGCGCGAAGTGCGGCGACGACATCCCGGCAGAGCGCCTCGAAGCCCTGCCAGATGCCGACACGTGCGTGACCTGCGGCTGAACGCCGCTGCCAGAATCCTCTAGCCCGCACACCCGTGCGGTGTCACGGTGGAGCCGTGGCCACGACGAGTGCTGCTCCGGGTCTGTCGACCGCCGAGGCGCGCACCCGGTTGGCGCGTGACGGGCCGAATCGGTTGCCCACGACCAAGCGACCCGCCGCATGGCGTCACCTCGTCGCACAGATGACCCACTTCTTCGCGCTGTTGCTGTGGGTCGCCGGCGTGCTGGCGTTCATCGCCGACATGGCGCAACTGGGTGTCGCGATCTTCGTGGTGGTCATCGTCAACGGCGTCTTCGCGTACGTGCAGGAGAGCCGCGCCGAGCACGCCGCCGAGCGCCTCCGCGACCTGCTGCCCCGGCGGGCGATCGTGGTGCGCGACGGACTGCCCGTGGAGATCGACGCGTCGGAGATGGTGGCCGGCGACGTGGTGCTGCTCGATGCCGGCGACCGGGTGTCGGCCGACCTGGTCATCGATGAGGCGCATGCGCTGGTCGTCGACACGTCGATGCTCACCGGCGAGAGCGTCCCGGTGCCGATGTCGCGGGGCGACACGTTGCCCGCGGGCACCTTCGTGGTCGAGGGTGAGGGCCGAGCCGTGGTCACCGCGATCGGCGCGTCGACGCGGCTCGCGAGCATCGCGCAGCTCACGCAGTTGGGCACGCGACCGCGCAGCCCGCTTGCGCACGAGATCGACCGGGTCGTGCGCACGGTCGCCTTCATCGCGGTCGGCGTCGGCCTCGCGTTCTTCGGCATCTCGCTGGCCATCGGTTCACCCGCCTCCGACGGCTTCCTGTTCGCCATCGGTGTCACCGTCGCGTTGGTCCCGGAGGGACTCCTCCCGACCGTGACGCTGTCGCTGGCCATGGGCGCGCAGCGAATGGCACGGCGTCACGCACTCGTGCGGCGGCTGGAGTCGGTGGAGACGCTCGGTTCGACCACGTTCATCTGCACCGACAAGACCGGCACCCTCACTCGCAACGAGATGGCGGTGGTCGAGGTGTGGACCTCGTCCGGCACGACGCACTTCGACACCACCGGCTACGACCCCACCGAGCCGCTCGCCGGCGCCGAGCTCGACGGCCCCGCACTGCGCGCCCTCGCCCTTGCGGCGGCCCGATGCTCCACCGGCCGCGCAGTGCAGCGCGACGGCCTGTGGGTCGCCCAAGGCGATCCGATGGAGGCGGCCATCGACACGTTCGCGCGCCGCCTCGGCATCGACACCGCCGACGACGACGCCCGCCACCCAGTGCTGCGACGGTTCCCGTTCGACCCGCGGCGCCGGCGTATGTCGCTCGTGATCGGTGACCGGCTGTTCGTCAAGGGCGCCACCGACACGGTGCTGCCGCGCTGCGTGGTGACCGACGGCGCACTCTCCGTCATCGAGGAGATGGCCGGTCGCGGCCTGCGCGTGCTGGCAGTGGCCACCAGACCGGTCTCCGACTTCTCCGGCGAGTGCGACGCCGACGTCGCAGAGCAGCAGCTCGAGCTGCTGGGGCTGCTCGGCCTGCAGGACCCGCCGCGAGCGAGTGCTGCCGATGCGATCGCCGCCTGCCGCCGCGCCGGGATCCGAGTGGCGATGATCACCGGCGACCACCCGGCCACCGCGCGAGCCATCGCGGCGGAGGTCGGCCTGTCGGATCACCATGGGCTCGTCGTCGAAGGCAAGGACCTGCCGGCCGACGAGCAGGTGCTCGGCGCGCTGCTCGATCGCGAGGGCGTGGTGGTGGCCCGCGTCGCGCCGGAGGACAAGCTGCGCATCACGCGCGCACTCCAGGCGAGAGGGCACGTGGTGGCCATGACCGGCGACGGCGTGAACGATGGTCCGGCACTGCGCGCCGCGGACATCGGCATCGCGATGGGTCGCTCGGGCACCGACGTCGCTCGCGAAGCCGCCGACCTCGTCCTGCTCGACGACGACTTCGCCACCATCGTGGTCGCCATCGAGCAGGGTCGAGCCACATTCTCCAACGTGCACCGGTTCCTCACCTACCACCTCACCGACAACGTCGCCGAGCTCACTCCGTTCGCAGTGTGGGCGCTCTCCGGTGGCCGCTTCCCACTGGCCCTCGGCGTGCTGCAGATCCTCTGCCTCGACATCGGCACCGACCTGCTGCCGGCACTCGCGCTCGGCGCCGAGGCACCGAACCCGGGTGCGCTGGAGCAGCCGCCGCGTGGTCGACACCTCATCGACGGCGCCCTCCTGCGCCGCGTGTTCGGCGTGCTCGGGCCCACCGAGGCGGTGATGGAGATGACGGCCTTCGTGGTCGCACTGGTCGTCGCCGGTTGGCGCCCCGGCGACAGCTTCCCCACGGGCCACGCACTGCTCGCTGCATCGGGTGCTGCGTTCGCGGCGGTCGTGATCGGGCAGGCCGCGAACGCGTTCGCGTGTCGCAGCGCCACGCGGCGGCCGGGTTCGCTCGGCTGGACCAGCAACCGGCTGCTGCTCGGTGCCGTCGCGATCGAGCTGGTGCTGCTGGCCGGGTTCCTGCTCGTCGGGCCGATCGCCGAGCTGCTCGAACACACGGCGCCCCCGGCGGCCGCCCTGTTCGTGGCCGTGCTGACGCCGCCCGCGCTGCTCGCCGCCGATGCGCTGCACAAGCAGCACCGCCGTCGCCGGCACACGCCGACGGCCGGCAGGCCCGGGTGAGGTCAGGCCGGCGGCACCGCCACCAGCACCGAACGACCGCTGTGGTGCACGATGCTCGATGCCGTGGAGCCGAGGATGGCGTCGCGCACGGGGCTGTGACTGCGGTGTCCCACCACCACCAGATCGGCGTCGGTTTCGTCGGCCACCGCGCGCACCTCGTGGCTGACGTTGCCCGTGCGAACCTCGAGGGTCCAGGTGCCGGAGTACCCCGACATACGAGCGTTCGACTCGGTGTCGATGAGCGCGTCGAGCTCGTCCTCGGCCTGCGCGTACTCCATCGCGCCGGCAGGGCCGAGGCTGAACGCACGCAGCTTCTCGCGCACGTGCACCACGGTGATGGCCGCCTGCTGCAGGCCACCGATGGCGGCCGCGAGCTCGAGCGCACAGAACGACTCGGGCGAGCCGTCGACGGCGACGACGATGTGGGCGAGGCGTGGCGGTGTGGTGGTCATCGGGTTTCTCCTGTGCGGTATGAGACGAGGAAGCGATCGAGCACGTAGTCGGCGAGCGCCGGCATGCGGTCGACGTCGCCGTTGAGCGTGGCGAGCACGAGCGGGCCGATCAGCGTGTGGGTGATCTGGCGAGGATCGAGACCGGCAGGCAGCCGGCCTTCCTGGGCGCCGAGGTGGAGGATGGAGGCGACCGTGGTGAGCTTGTCGTCGAAGTCGGCGGCGAGCAGCTCGGCCATCTCCGGTGAGTGCGTGCGCAGTTCGAGCAGCGCGGGCAACGTGCGCGCCCAGTCGGGGGCCGACAACGCCACCACCGCCCGGTCGATCCACCAGCGCAGCGCGGCGTCGAACCCGCGCGACAGGTCGACCGGCTCGGGCTCCGGCACGTTGGCACGCATCACGTCGACGAGCAGTTCCTGCACGGAACCCCAGTGACGGTAGAGCGTCGACTTGGCGACACCTGACCGCTCGGCCACCGCATCGACGGTGACGCCGCGCACGCCGGTCTCGACGAGGAGCTCGGTGGCCGCGGCGAGCAGGCAGGCTCGGCTGCGCACCACTCGCGGATCCTGGTCGACGGCTCTCACAGCGGGAGATCTTGTCGCTGATTGCGCCGGTGATGTTGGACTCATACAAACGCAACGATACTGTTTCGTTTCACAAGTTCCCACCTCTGAAGGAGTTCCGTGAGCGCCACCCCCACCGCGCTGCTGATCGACCGCCCGACGGTCGCCGTCGACCGACGTGCACAGCGCAACATTCTCATCGCGATGATCACCGCGCTGGTCGCCGTGCTCGCCGCCATGTCGGGCCTCAACGTGGCTCAGCAGGAGATGGCCATCGACCTCGGCGCCACGCAGGGCGGAGTGCTGTGGATCATCAACGCCTACACCGTGGCGCTGGCGGCGCTGCTGCTGCCGGTCGGCGCCATCGGCGACCGTTTCGGGCGCAAGACGGTGTTGCAGGTGGGTCTCGTCGTGTTCGGCCTCGCCACCGTCGGCGCACTGCTGGCCACCAGCACCTCGGCGATGATCGTCGCTCGCGTTGTCGCCGGTGCGGGCGCCGCGATGATCATGCCCGTCACCCTGTCCATCATCACCTCCAGCTTCCCGCCGGAGGACAAGGCGAAGGCCATCGGCATCTGGGCCGGGTTCGCCGGCGGCGGCAGCATGATCGCGATGTTCGTATCGGCGTTCATGATCGACGTGCTCACGTGGCGTTGGGTCATGGCCCTCCCGCTGGCGCTCGTGGCCGTGTCGGCCGTGATGAGCACGCTGCACGCGCCGAACTCGAAGGAAGCCACCGGTCATCGCTTCGACACCGTGGGTTCCGTGCTGTCCGCGCTCGCCATCGGTGGGCTCGTGCTCGGCATCCACGAGGGGCCGGAGAAGGGCTGGACGTACCCGCTCACGATGGTGGCCATGATCGTCGGTCTCGTCAGCGCCCTGCTGTTCGTGACGTGGGAGCGCCGCCAAGCCGAACCGCTGCTCGACATCAGCGCGTTCCGCGACCGCGGCCTCGCCGCCGGCTCGTTGACGCTCCTCATCGTGTTCGCGGTGATGTTCGGCGTGTTCCTGGTGCTGTTCCCCTTCTTCCAGGCCGTGCTCGGATGGACCGCGTTGAAGTCGGCTGCCGCGATGCTGCCGATGACGGTGGTGATGATGCCGATGTCCACCATCGCACCGAAGATCGCCCGCCGGCTCGGCCGTCGCAACACGATGGCCAGCGGCGTCGCCATCTTCGCACTCGGCCTCACGACGATGGCGCTGCGGGCGTCGGTGGAGGGCGGCTACCTGTCGGTGCTGCCCGGCCTCATCATCATCGGCCTCGGCATGGGCCTCACGATGACCCCGTCCACCGAAGCGATCACCGAGACGTTGCCCGCGGAGAAGCAGGGCGTCGCCTCGGCGCTCAACGACGTGTCGCGAGAGTTGGGCGGCGCGGTCGGCATCGCGTTGCTGGGGTCGGTGCTCACTGCGGGCTATCGCTCTGCGATCGAGCCCAACCTCGTCGGCATCTCGCCCGAGTTCGCGGAGTCGGCCAGCGAAGGAATCGGCTCTGCGTTCGCGGTGGCGGGCCGCGCCGGCGAGCAGGGCCCGGCCATCATCGACGCCGCCAAGCACGCGTTCGTCAGCGGCTGGACCCAGTCGATGTGGCTCGGTGTCGGCATGGCCGGCGTGGCGCTCGTGTACCTCATCGTCCGCGGGCCCGCTCGCGTCACGCACGCGGTGCCAGTGCGCGCCGACGAGCTCGTCGAGGTCGGCTGACGCCTCAGCCTCGTCGCCAGATGGGTTCGGCAGCGTCGCCGCCGCCGGCCGACACCCCGCCCATCAGCCGCTCCATCGCGGCCGCCATCTTGCGGCCGCGGCCTTTGGCGATCTCTGCCACCGGGCCCTCGAACGACTCGTCGACGGTGCTGCAGAACAGCGCGACCCACCGGTCGTAGTGCTCGTGCGACAACGGTGTCCTCTGGTGCACCGGTTCGTGCGCGCGCAGCGGCTGCCCTTCGTAGCCCGCCTCGCCCAGCAACTGCCAGGCCCAGAAGTCGACGAGTGTCGCGATGTGCGCGTTCCAGTTCACCTGCGCGGCTTCGAACACGGGGCCGAGCAGATCGTCCATCGCGGCGTCGCGGTAGAAGTTGCGCACCAGCCGCTCGATGTCGTGACGATCGACGATGTCGTCGCGGATGTCGTCGAGCAGGTGACTCCAGCAGGGTGGGTCGCCGCCCTCGGTGGTCATCGGTCGACCATCGCCGAGCGTTCGGCCTCCAGGCGCACCACCAGCGGGAAGAGCACGTTGTTCTCCTTGTGGATGTGCAGGTGCGTGTCGGCTTCCAGCTCGGCGAGCGCCGCGTAGCAGGCCACGTACGACCCGCAGCCGTCGGCCGGAGGGGTGTAGCCGTCGGTCAACTGGCGGAGCCTGGCGAGCAGGTCGCCGACTGCGTCGTGTTCGCTGAGCATCACCGAGATCGGGTTGCGCAGCGAGCCGCAGTGGAACGAGGGCGCCTCGGCAGACGTCGCCAGTTCACGGATCATCGGGAAGAGCATCCGCTCCTCCTTCAACATGTGCGGCCCGAGATCGGCGCACACTCGCCCGAAGCACTCGGCGACATCGTTCAGCTCCGGGTGCCGCTCGCCGTGCACGCCCAGGATCTTCTCGACGAGCGCGGCCACCCTGGGCATCTCGTCCCAGAGGTAGCGGTGATGGGTGGCCTCGAGGTGGTCGACCAGTTCGTCGGCCGACATCGAGGTCCACTCCGCCGCGCCTGGCATCGCAGTCGCGCTCGACATGTCGGCGATCGTCGCCACCGGGTCGAGGCCGAGCTCCTCGCACGCCTCGCCCAGCGTCCGGCTGCCACCGCAGCAGTAATCGAGTCCCCGGCGCTCGAACTCGCGAGCGAGCGCGGGACACGCGTCCACTGCCGCCGCCAGGGTCGTCGACACATCGATGGTCACCATGTTCTGCTCCTTCTCGGACGGCACCGACGGCACCGGCTCATCTCGTCACACTCATCGCCTCGACACCCGACATGGGTGTCGCGGACAGCACGCCGACCAGTTCGCTGCGCGCCTGGCCCCAGGCGACGTGCAACACGCACGGGTCGTCGGCTCGGCAGGGCCGAGCGGCAACCACGCAGCGGCCCATGTCGGTCAACCCGTCGACCGCCTCGATCACTTCCAGCACATTCACGTCGCTCAGCGCCACCTGGCAGCGATAGCCACCGGTCGGTCCCGGGTCCGAACCGACCCAGCCGGCCCGCACCAGCGGTCCCACCACCTGTGGCACGAACGCGACCGTCGTGCCCAGGTCGTCGGCCAGCACCGACGCCTTCACGCGGCCAGGCGACCGGCCCAGCAGTGCCAGTGCCCGTATCGCCAGCTCCGCCCGTCGTGTGATCTCCAGTCGCATACTCCGAGACTCATCGATTCCTCGACCGCCGACCAGGGCCGAAGGTCCCCTCCTCCCCCTCCCGCGTGTGTGCACTTCCGCCCGGCAGGCGAGCGGCTGCGCGCGAACGCGAACGAGGAACGGCCGCGTGTGTGCAGTTCCGCTCGGCAGGCGAGCGGCAGCGCGCGAACGCGAGCGGCGGCCGGCCGTGCGGGGCGACTACGGTCGGCGCGTGATCGACGACCTGACCCGCAGCTTCACCATCGACGACGTCACGCTCGCGTGGGATCGGTGGGGTCTGGGCGGCGACGCCACACCGTTGCTGCTGTGCCACGGGTTCTCCGGGTCGTCGCACGACTTCGCGCTGCACATCGAGCCGCTCGCCACCGACCGCGACGTCGTCACCGTCGA
This sequence comes from Actinomycetota bacterium, assembly GCA_030685215.1. GTDB lineage: Bacteria > Actinomycetota > Acidimicrobiia > Acidimicrobiales > Ilumatobacteraceae > UBA668. Next base: position 30,869 of record JAUXQB010000227.1, on the reverse strand, counting down.
CCATCGTGGCCACGGTCGATCGCAGAAGCTGGCGTCCACCGAGCGCTACTCCCTCGACCGACTGGCCGCCGACCTGATCGCGTTCATCGACAGCGAGGTCGGCAGGCCCGTCGATTTGCTCGGGCACTCGATGGGTGGAGCGATCAGCCTGCGAGTCACGCTCGACCGCCCCGATCTGGTGCAGTCGCTCATCCTGATGGACACCAGCGCATGGTCGTTCGTGCCGCCATCGGCGGAGATCGCCGAGCTGATGGCCGCATTCATCGAGGGCTTCGACCCGGCCGGTGGACTGCCCGATCTGTCGATGATGCCCAATCCGGAAGACCCACTCATCGCCGCTGCCACTCCGGCCGAGTGGCAGGCGATGAAGGCCGAGATGGCCGCCGCGTTCGATCCGTATGCGATGAAGGCCCTCGGGCGAGCACTGTTCGAGCCCAGCGGCTCGTCGGTGCGCCACCGCCTCGGCGAGATCTCCTGCCCGGTCAGCGTCATCGTCGGTGAGCACGACCACCCGTTCGTCGACCAGGCGCCGGAACTGGTCGCCGAGCTCGCCGACGGCACCCTCACCGTCTTCGCGGGCGCCTACCACTCACCACAGCTCACGCACCCCGCCGAGTGGGCCGCCGCCGTCGAAGCCCACCTCGTGCGCGTCGCGCGCTGACCTGCGGTCGGGTCAGCCGATCGCGTCGAGGATGGCGTGGATCGACGCCATCGTCAGCCGGTCGTCGAGGAACTCGTCGATCCGCGCCTGGTTGCGCTCGCGCTCGTCGACGCGCGCGGGGTCCAGCCAGCGCCGGCACGACACTTCGCCGATGTGGCCCAGCTGCGCGATGAGCATCGAGAAGTCGCCTGGCGCGCGCAGCCGTCCCGGCCCGCCGCGCTCCACGTACGCCTGATGGAGCGTGCGGGTCCGCTCGGCGTCACCGCGTCCGTACTCGAACACGACGACGGCGAGCTCCTGGCCGGGATCGGCCAGCCCGCTGTTCTCCCAGTCGATCACGCACAGCTCGCCAGACGGCGTGGCGAGCACGTTGTCGGCGAACAGGTCGCGATGGCATGCCTGCAGGTCGCTCGGTGGCTCGAGGAGCGACTCGAGCATCACCAGTTCGTCGCGATGCTCGGCCAGCAGCTCCGCGGATGGCGAGCCCGCGAGGCGGAGCTGCGCGACCAGCTCGTCCCACCTGTCGGCACCGACCGGATCGGTGTACCACGGGTGCACACCATTGGCGTCGTGACGGATGACGCGATGGATCGAGGCGACGACCGACGCGATCGCGACGGGGTCGACCGAAGTGTCCCGTCCGGCGAGATCGACCCATGAGTACACCCTCACCAGCGAACCGGAGATGTCGACGAGCACACGTCCGTCGATCGAACGTCGTACCAGCGGCACCAGTACGCCTGCAGCCGCGACCATCTCCTGGAATGCCGCATCGTGCTCCGCCTCGGCGGCCGCCGGCGGCTCGAACGCTTCCTTCACCGCCCAGTCAGCCGTCGCCGTCGTGAGCCGCCAGATCTGGCCGACCTCGCCGCGAGCGACGGGACCGGTGAGCACCGCGTCGGGTCCGAGTGCGAACGCGCGCCCGATCGCGTCGGCGTCGCTGGTCGTGATCATCGCGCCAGCCTTTCACTCGTTCCGACGGCTGACGACGGATCGGGGCTACAGGATCTCCGACACGTCGCTCACGAGGTCCACCGATGCGAGTCCGACGATGACGAGCGACACCGCAACGGCGATCCCGCGTCCGATCCGACCGGTCACGACGGCGCGCAGGAAGCCGAGTCGGAGCGCGACTCCCCCGGCCACCATGCCGATGACCACCATCGGCGCCGACACGACGAAGGTCGGGATGGCCAGCAACCACGGCAGCGAGGCGACGACCGTTCGGGTCGGGTGTGCCCACCACCAGCGATGCCACCTGGCGATCAGCCACAACATGAGTGCTGTCGCCGCCATCGGCAGGACGATGAACAGCAGGCACGCCAGCCACAGCGGCGACAGCAGCGTGAAGTCGACACCGTGCGGCTCGATGATCGCAGCGGCACCCAGCGTCCCGCCGGCGGCGATGATCAGCAGCGCACCGACGCGGCCCGGCAACTGGCTGCGGGCCAACACGCACACAATGCCGACGAAGAGTCCGAGGACGGTCGTGATCGCGAGCAGGAACACGGTGGCGCCGCTGATCTCACCGATCCGGAAGCCGTCATCGCTCTCCACACCGTGCACCGAGTCGGCCGACGTGACCCGCAGCAGGAACATGGCCAGCCGGCCTCCTACACCGCCCACCAGCAACCCGGCCCACGCGCCGGCGGCCCCGCCGAGCAGCATCCATCGCAGCAGGAAGCCGAGATCGGCGCGCACCCGGGCGCCGCGCGCGGGGAGCGCGAGCGGTGCCCGGGTGTCGTCGAAACGACTGTCGTCGATCGGAGCGTCGTCGATCATCGCACCGCGATGACGCCGCACAGCAGCCGATCGCCAGCGTTGCCGGTGCGACCGGTGGCGGTGCTGGCGTCCGGCGAGTTCTCCGTGTACTGACTCGCACCGGTGCCGAGCGGGATGTTGGCGTAGTTGTCCGGCCCGGCGTGGAGGATGACCACCTTGTTCTCCAGGTCGCCCAACGGGATCCGGTCGATCCGGAACCGAGTGTCGACGCTGCCGTCGGCGTTCACGTACACCACCGGCATGTCGCCGACGTGGTGCGCGTGCGTCTGTGCCGTCGGGTTGTAGTGGCCGTCGGCCGACACGAACCACGTGGAGGCAGCGGCTGCAGGATCCGCGATGCACCCTTCACCGTTCGTCGGCGAGACGACGTCGTTCGCGTGGATGTGGAACCCGTGGAACGCGTCGACTCCCGGTGCGCCGAAGATGCGCACACGGACCTCGGTGTGTCCTCGATCGGTCCTGAACTCGACCGAGCCGACCTTGACGCCGGCGGCGGTGGCGAGCGTGGCCCTTGCGGTTCGAGTGCGGGCACCGACGTCGTTGACGGTGACCGCGACGAGGCCGGTGACGAGCACCGCCCCGCATGCCAATGAGAGCAACCTCTTGTTCATGTGAGTTCTCCTTCCGAGTCGTCACACCAACAGACGTCGTCGGCCCGCGAACGGGTGACACGCGACGCAGATCAGGTGGCGTGCCTCGCGGAGACTCAGGAACGGATGCGCAGGCCGGTCGGCTTGAAGATCTCGTCGAGCGCCGTGATGTCGACGAACATCAGCACTGCCATCAGGATGGAGCATGCGATCACTGCGGTCATGAGCACCGGCTCGCGGTACAACTTCTCCGGGTTCACCACGGCGCTCTCGGGCTTGAACGCAAGCCCGAGGTAGACGGCCATGACCAGCGCGATCAACGGGAACGCGAGCACGAGCTCGAGGCGGTATCGCATGATGAACGCGCCGAGGAACAGCATCGATGCCGACGCGTAGAAGGTGATCGACACCAGCAGCCGTTCGAGGGTGTAGTGGGCGAACGACTTCCGGTACGCGCTCGCCCGTTCCGGATCGCCGATGTCGCGGTACTCGGCGTACCGCTTGATGGCCATGAAGAAGCAGCCCACCATCCAGTAGCTGATGAGCAGCGACGCCGGAGCGAACGCGTCGGTGCCCACCATGTACCACCCGGCGAGCATGCGCAGCGGGTTGTTGATGCTCTCGGACAGCACGTCGAGGTACGGCAGGTCCTTCGAGCGGACGGGCCTGATGTTGTAGACGCAGCCCATCACCCACAACGCCGCCATCGTGAACCCGAGCGGACGATTCACCATGAAGCCGAGGCCGACGCCCAGCACCATCAGCGCGATCCACTGCACGTAGGCGAGGCGCACGTTCACCTTGCCCGACGGGACAGGTCGATTGCGCTTCACCGGGTGCGACAGGTCGGACGGCGCGTCGAGCACCTCGTTGACCACGTAGTTGCTCGACGAGACCAGGCACACCGAGAGCATGCCGAACACGATGCGACCGGCTGCACCTCCGGGCACGTCGCTGGTGCCGTCGCTGAGCGCGGCCACGATGCCCGGCAACACGAAGACCTGCTTCACCCAGTGATCCACGCGCATGATGGCGATGTGGCCACGCAGCGTCGGTCGACCCGGGGGCAACGAGCCTGTCGCGGGCGCCTCTCGCGCAGTCGACTCCGACGTCGTCATGATCCCTCCAACAAGCTCAGAATCTCCGGAAAGGAAGTCGCCCTGCGATAGCCGGCGTCGGTGTCGCCGGCACGGCGAGGTGCGAGGATGATACACGCGACGTTGGCGGCCGAGGCCGCCCCGGAATCCACGTCGACCCGGTCGCCGACGTACAGCGCTTGGGTGCCGTCGACACCCAGGCGAGCGAGCACCACCTCGAGACCTCGAGGATGCGGTTTGAAGACACCCACGTCGGGGTCCTGCGCGCTCACCACCACGTCGATCAGGTCGAGGATGCCGAGCGCCTGCAGCTTGGCGGTGGCCGGATAGTCCGAGAGCACGGCGAGCCGGAGCCCCTGTGACCGCATCTGCTGCAAGGTGTCGCGCAGTCCCGGCCGCGCGAAGCGCGCCACCAGATCGATGGGGCCGTCGTCCATCCATCGAGTGACATGACCGGCCACCTCCTCGGCGGCGATGTTGGCTCGCTCGGCAGCGAGCGACAGTTGCTCCGTGTGCAGATCCGTCGACGCGGGCGCGTGGCGCAGCTCTTCCTGCGCGGCGCGGAACGCAGAGATGGCTCTGATCGTGCGCAGACCGCGTCGCGGGCGCAGCACGTGCGCCTTCGCGAGTCGGGCCGCCATCGCCCGACGGAGAGGAGGCTGGTGGTACAGCGTGCCGTCGACATCGAGGATGACGGCCTTCAGGACCGCCGACGCGACGACCTGCTCGGTCACGTTCTCTCCGCTCGACGCTTCAACAGCGTGTCGGCGCCGAACGCGGCCAACACCATCAGTGCCGGCAGCACCGGCACCGAGTACCTGCCCAGAGCCAGCAGCAGCGCCAACAGGATGTTGAGGTAGAAGATCGGCAACAGCAGCAGCCACACCGGCCGGCCCTCGCGGCGAGCCTGGCGCCAGCCGATGATCGCGAAGATCCACGCCACCACCGCCAGGAAGCCCGCGAGGAGCGAGTTCGTCAGCGACGTCAACTGGTACCAGAACGTGAACATGCCGACGACCGTCTTGCGCGCCACGCCGCCCGGTTCCGCGCGCAGCCGGCGAAGGGCCTCGTCGTTGAGGATCTGGTCGGTCTCGTAGTCGTCGCGTTCCCACACGGTGCCTTCGGCTTCGGCGAGCGCGCGGAAGTACTCGTTGCTGGCGTTCTCCGCATCGGTGTACGGCGGCCGCTGGAGCGTGATGTAGTCCCACTCGCTGAAGATGAAGCCACGCAGGAAGGCGTCGCTGGTGCCCGACGAGATGGGCACGAAATGACCGGTGGTGCCGTAGTTGCGAATGGTCCACGGCGCGATCACACAACCCATGAGCACGAACATCGCCACGAGCGAACGCCACGGGGTGGGCGCGTCGTCGCCACGCTTGCGCGCGGCGACGGCAGTGAGGATGATGCCGACCGCGAAGAGCACGGGGTACACCACGACCACCGCTTTGGTGAGCGCCGCAGCACCGGCGGCCAGCCCGATGAACGCGCCGACGCGGACCGACGGACGCTCGTAGAAGCGGACCATCAGCCAGACGACCAGTGTCATCAGCAGCGTGAGTTGGGTCTCGAGATGCAGACTCGGGATGTACCGCAGCAGCATCGGGTGGAACGCGCAGGCGATACCGGCGATGATCCCGGTGCGCTGGTTGAAGAGGCGGCGACCCAGGTCGTACGCGAGCACGCACGTGCCCGCGAACATGAAGGCCTGGAGCACGGTGATCAGGCGCTCGTGTTCGCCGAAGATCGCGTACACCCCGCCGATCATCAGCGGGTACAGCGGCGCCCGCCGCGTGATCAGGCTGCCGAACCCCTCGAAACCCCGACCGTCGGCGATGCTCGCGCCCATCTCGCCGAAGAAGTAGGGATCGATGTTCGAGTCGACCAGGCTCTGCACACGGAACACGACCAGCGCCATCGCCAGCCCGGTGGCCGACGCCAACCCGAAGACGACCCACGGCCACGGCACCGCGCGTCGAGTCACGGCGGCACCAGGGTCGACTGAACTCTCCACGTTCACTTCCACGACGTCCGCCTTCTCGTCCAACTGTGGTTCGTGAGAGTAGCGGTCACCGGCAAAGCCTGTCACTGGGTCATTCGACTCAACCCCGAACGTTCACAAACCCGCGAAGCGTGAGCTGATGCGAGATTCCGATGAATTCGCTGATGGCGGAGCCTCTTGCTGCCGATGACATCGTGTGACCATTGATGCGCCCCACCACCTGGACCGGGCCCCCCACTCGACGATCGACGCACCCATCGCCCGCTCCGGCGATGCTCCCTCGACCCCCGCCCACCCGCACACCCTCCATGTGGCCGCTGCGCTCGTGCTGGCCGGCGGCCTCATCGCGACCCATCTCCTCGCCCCGGACGGACTGATCCGCGACTGGACGTATCTCGCCGCGCTCGTCGGCGCAGCCATCGCTGCGCTCGTCGGCGCGCTCCATCGTCCGTTCTCCATCACCGGCCCACTCATCGCGATCGGTGTGGCGATCTCCGCTCTCGGCGACGTCACGTGGCAGTGGATCGAGTGGAACAGCGGCGCACCGAACGTGTCCGTGGCCGACATCTTCTGGCTCGGGTCGTACATCGCGCTCGTCGGGGCCTTGTTACGCGCACCGCGCGCGACCGAGCGCGTCGACTACGACGGCGTAGTCGACGTCGTGGTGGTGTTCATCGTGGCGATGCTCGTGCAGTGGGAGCTCGCGTTCAAGGACATCGTCACCGACGTCACCGTGCCCGCGGCCGACCGATTGGTGTGGGCGCTCTACCCCACGTTCGACGCAGTGCTCCTCGCACTCGTCATCCGCGCGGGACTGTCTCGACGGTTGCACGGCTGGAACGCCGTCCTGCTCGGTGGCGGCATCTCGTGCTGGCTGCTCTCCGACTTCGGCTACACCATCTTCGCCACCGAAGGCACGCTCGAGGTGTGGCTCAACGTGGGATGGATGGTCGGCAGCATCCTGCTCGCGTTCGCCACCTGGCACCAGCGCTCGGCCTCGGGCCGGCGTGCCACGCAGCGCATCACCGACGAAGGCACGAAGCACAGCGGCATCGCCATTGCCCTGCTGCCGCTGCTGGTGCCGGGAGCGATCGCCGTGCTCGGGCACGTCCGCGACGAGCCAACGAATCCGTTCCTCCTCTACGGCGTGACCGTGATGCTGGTGGCGCTGGCATTCGCACGAGGCACGCGGATCCTGAAGGCGGAGGGCACCGCGCGGGCAGCCGTTCGTTCGCAGGAACGCTACGCGCGGGCCGTGGCGGTCAACTCGTCCGACGCGCTCATCCTCCTCGACGAGCACGGCGTCATCGTCAACGACTCGCCGCAACTGGCAGCGCTGCTCGGCTATCCGGAAGCGCCCACCGCCGGCGCCGACGTGTTCACGCTCGTCGCCCCCGATGATCAGGAAGAGGCCAGAGCGGTCTTCGAACGCTGCTGGACATCGAGCGGTCAGACGTTCGAGACGGAGCTCAGGGCTCAGCACCGCGCCGGTCACCTCGTGTGGCTCGGCGCTCGCATCGTCAACCTCACCGACGATCCCGATGTCGGTGGCGCGGTGGTGAACCTGCACGACATCACCGATCGCAAGTGGGCCGAGGCCGAGCTGTCGCACCTGGCGTTCCACGACGGACTGACCGATCTCGCCAACCGCGCCCTGTTCAGTGATCGTGTGGAGCACGCGCTGCGCCGCAGCACCCGCGGCTGGCTCAGCGTTGCCGTGATCTTCCTCGATCTCGACGGCTTCAAGACCGTGAACGACAGCCTCGGCCACGGCGTGGGCGACCAGTTGCTCCGCGAGGTCGCCTCGCGGCTCTCGCACGCCGTCCGCGCCGGCGACACGGTGGCGCGACTCGGCGGCGACGAGTTCGCGATCCTCATCGAGCAGAGCACCAACGCCGTCGAGGAGTCGATCGGCGTGGCCGAGCGGATCCTGCAGCTGCTCGCGGATCCGATCGCGCTCGACGATCAGTCCGTCACCGTCTCGGCGAGCATCGGCATCGCCGCCGGCGACGCAGAGTCCACCGCGACGTCACTGCTGCGCGACGCCGACGTGGCGATGTACCGCGCGAAGACCGCGGGCAAGGCCCGGTGGGTGACCTACGACCCGGAGATGCGGGCCGCCGCGGTCGAGCGCCTGCAGCTGGAAAACGACCTGATCCGCGCACTCGACGAGGGCCAGCTCGCGCTGGTCTATCAGCCGGTCATCCTGCTGGAGACGGAGGAGATCGTCGGCTTCGAGGCGCTGCTGCGGTGGAACCACCCGACGGTCGGGCTGATCGCACCCGATCGTTTCATCCCGATCGCCGAGGAGACCGGCCTGATCATCCCCATCGGGAAGTGGGTGCTCGACGAAGCGTGCAGCACACTTGCCCGTTGGCACCGCGACCACCCGCAGCACCACAGCCTTTCCATGGCGGTCAACGTGTCGGCGCGGCAGATCGCGTCGCCGACGCTGGTCGCGGCCGTCCGCTCGGCGTTGGCCGACTCGGGTATCGAACCATCGTCGCTCGTGCTCGAGATGACCGAGACCACGCTCATCCACGACGCCCGCGCCGCATCGGAGCGACTGAAGGAGCTGAGCGCGCTCGGCGTACGGCTGGCCATCGACGACTTCGGCACGGGCTACTCGTCACTGAGCTATCTGCGCCAGTTCCCGGTCGACATCCTAAAGATCGACCGGTCCTTCATCAGCATGATCAGCGACCGCACGCAGGTGCCGGCGATCGTGCGCGGCCTGCTCGATCTCGCGCACACGCTCGAGTTGGAGACCGTCGCCGAAGGCGTGGAGCTGACGGCACAGCGCGATCAGCTGCGCAGCGAGAACTGCGACCTGGCTCAGGGCTTCCTGTTCTCGTCGCCACTGAACCCCGAGGAGGCGCAGCAACTCCTGATGCAGCTGACTCCGCGCGCGGTGGGCGTCGAGCTCGACGTCGGGTCGCCGGCGGACTGATCAGCAGACGCGGTCAGCGTCCGCCGCGGAACAGCGCACCGAGATCGAGCGATGTGACGTGTTGCTTCGATGCGCGCGACACGTACTCGCGAGCCAGCGCATCGCGGCCGGCACCGAGCACCGTGCCCACCAGCCCGATCGCTTCGGCCAGGTCGCTCGGCTCCACGGTGTCGACCACTCGCTCCCAGATCGCTTCCTCCAGCACGTGGAACGCTCGTTGCACCTCTCGAATGTCGAACCCGGCGTCGAAGCGCTCGTCGGCGACGGTCGTGGAGTACTCGATCATAGGGACGAGGTCGCGCTGGGCGATGCTGGAGGTCACCAGGGCGAGCAGGTCGGCGAGGCGCGTGCGGGCCAGTTCCGGTCCGAGGTCTGCGTAGTGCACCTCGTTCGATCGGACCAGTTCGTCGAGTGCCCGCTCCAGAATTCGGTCACTCTCGTTGTCGAGCACTTCCAGCACTGACGGCATCAGTGTTCCTTCCTGTCGAGCAGGGACAGCAGGCGAGCGGGCTCGCCCACCTCACCGGTGAGCGTCAGCGATCCGCCACGTGTGCGCAACACGCCCGTCGCCCTCACCAACGCACCGTAGCCGGAGCAGTCCATGAACGTCGCTCCAGCGAGATCGACCACGACCTCCAGCGAGTCGCCGGCAGTGCAGCCGTCGACCATCGCGACGCGGCTCGCCATGTCGAGCTCGCCCGTCACGTGCACCACACGGCACCCGCCATCGACCGTGATTCGCAACGAGAAGGCATCGCCCACCGCGTCGAGGCGGGGAACCAGATCCAGCACGGCGAACCTCCTGACGTCAGAGGCGCAACCAGGGTCCGGAGCAACGCGATCGAATGCACGATGTGCACGCTCGACTGCATCGTAGACCTCTCTGGTCCATTGCGGGGCAATTATCCGGCGAGCGGGTGCGGCACCCAACCGCGGGCGCGCTTCACCTCGAACATGTCGGCGTCCGCGCCGGCGATCAGTGCCGCCGCATCGGCCCCGACATGGCGGGTGTCCGTCTGTCCGACACTCGCACGACAGGTCACGAGCAGGCCGCCGAGGTCGTACGGGTCGGCCAGCGCCGCCTCGATGCGCTGCGCCAGGTTCGTCCGCTCCCCCGCACCCAGATCGTGCACCACCACGAACTCGTCGCCACCGACCCGGGCAGCCACATCGGCGCTGCGGACGGTGTCGAGGAGGCGGCGAGCAACTTCGCGGAGCACCAGGTCGCCGGCATCGTGCCCGAACGTGTCGTTGACGATCTTGAAGTCGTCGAGATCGATGTACGCCACGGCGACCTCGGCCCCGGTGCGCTCATTTCGCGCCAACGCAGCCGCGAGCAGCTCGTCGAGCAGGCGGCGGTTGGCGAGACCGGTGAGCGGATCGTGCAGTGCCAGCGCCTGCAGCTCTGCCTGCAACTCACGCAACTGGGTGACGTCGCGGCTCACGCCCTGCAACCCGTTCGGGATGGCGGTTGCGTGCATCTCGCCGATCACGATGGCACCGTCGTCGCGGAGGTAGCGGAAGTCGCATCGATCCGGCAGTGGCTCGCCCCGCAGCGCACCGAAGATCAGCTGGCGACCCTCTTCGTCGACCATGTCGAGCAATCGGCGGAAGTCGTCGAGGAAGTACTCGGGAGGGTGCCCCAGCACGCGCTCGACCGACGGGCTCATGTAGTCGAAGTGCGGATGCGGCTCCCCACGGAAGCGCCACACCACATCGGCCGAGTGGTCGGCCAGGTCACGAAATCGCACCTCGCTCTCGGCGAGCTGACGTTCGGCGAGATACTGGGCGCTGACGTCTCGACCGGTCGCGATGACCTCGCCGCAGGGCAGCAGCCGGTCGACCCACTGCATCCAGCTGTCGGGCGAGTCGAGGTCCTGGCGGGCGACCGGGTCGGCCAACACGGGCGTCTCCGCGCTGAGCCGGCTGACCGCGAGCTCGAGGCCCGCGTTGCCGTGGTCCGACAGGAACTCGCGCAGCGAACGACCGACCACGTCGGCCGGACACAGCTTGTTGAACGCAGCCCACGCCGAGTTGCAGTACACGATGGTGAAGTCGGGCAGCCGATAGCGCACGACCCGCTCAGGGAGCAGGTCGAGCACTTCCGCAGCCATCTCGTCGCGGCGCTGCTCGAACGGGACCCTCACTGCGGTGTTCATCGACCTTTCCGATCCTCACGAGACCACGTCGGAGACGGGGTCTCCGCAAGCATCATCGGCATCGCGCTCTGCCGGGATGAGCGCCGACGCCAACCTTTCAATCGATCTTTCACGCTCGCCACCGCTGACCTGCGACGGACCGATCGACTCGGCCGGGTGCGACCTTGCCGACGGGTCAGGTGCCGCAGAAGGTCTGGTGGCGCCCGAACGACGCCGGTGCCGGCTCGGCGAACGCCTCGAAGCCCGGCCGCTCGGTGAACGGTTGCGTGATCGCGTCGAGCAGGCGACGCAGCGGCGCGAGGTCGTCGTGCGTCGACGCGGCGTCGAGCGCCTCCTCGACGAGGTGGTTGCGCGGGATGTACACCGGGTTGACCAGGTTCATGCCGGCGGCCACCTCGGCACTCGGGCGCCGCTCCTGATGGAGACGGTCCGTCCACGCCGCCGACCACGACTCGAACGCTCCGGGATCGTCGAACAGGCTGCGAACCGGCTGTGCATCGCCCGATGCGGCCGAGGAGAGCAGCCGGAAGAACGTGGTGTGGTCGATCTGCTGCGCGTGCAGCAGCACGAACAGATCGTTCACCAGCTGGCCGTCGTCGGCAGGGTGCGCGAGGCCGAGTTTGGCGCGCATGCCTGCCGACCACACCTCGTCGAAGTCGGCGGGGAAGCGGCGCAGGGCTTCCAGGGCGAGCTCGACCGCCTGGTCGCTCTGCTCGTGGACGAGCGGCAGCAGAGTCTCGGCCAGCCGGGCCAGGTTCCACTGCACCACCTGCGGTTGCGTGCCGAACGCGTACCTTCCGCCATGGTCGATGGAACTGAACACGGTCGCCGGGTCGTAGGCATCCATGAACGCGCACGGCCCGTAGTCGATGGTCTCGCCGGAGATGGTGGTGTTGTCGGTGTTCATCACACCGTGGATGAACCCGACGAGCATCCAACGTGCGACCAGCTCTGCCTGCGCCCGCACCACTGCTTCCAGGAGCGCCAGATACGGGTTCGCGGCTGCGGCGACGTGCGGGTAGTGGCGGGCGATGGCGTGGTCGGCGACGCGCCGAACGGTGGCGGTGTCGAGATGCGCCGCCGCGTACTGGAAGGTGCCCACGGGCAGGTGGCTGGCGGCGACGCGGGCGAGCACTGCGCCGGGCAGCACGGTGTCGCGCACCACCGGGTCGCCGGTGGCGACCACCGCGAGCGCTCGCGTGGTTGGAATGCCGAGCGAGTGCATCGCTTCACCCATCAGGTACTCGCGCAGCATCGGGCCGACGGCCGCCTTGCCGTCGCCACCACGAGCGAATGGCGTGCGGCCGCTGCCCTTCAGGTGCAGATCGCGCCGCTCACCTTCGGGCCCGAGCAACTCGCCGAGCAGCAGCGCGCGACCGTCACCGAGGCGCGGTGAGAAACCGCCGAACTGATGGCCCGAGTAGGCCTGCGCGACGGGAGTCGCCCCGGCCGGCACCGCGTTGCCGACGAGCGTGGCCACGCCGTCGGGCGATGCGAGCCACTCGGCGTCGATGCCCAGTTCAGTGGCCAGCGCCCGGTTGAGCACGAGCAGTCGTGGCGCCGAGGCGACCGTGGCGGTCCACGGCTCGTACATGCCCTCGAGGTCGCGCACGAACCAGTTGTCGAGGTGCAACTCTGTGGCGGTCGTGACGTTGGGCATGTCGTTGGGCGTGACGTCCATGGTCCTTCGAGGCTACCGACGCGCGCGGAGCGCTACATTCGGGCGATGGCCGCCGACCCCATCGATGCCTACCTGGCCGCGCAGCCGCTGCCGCAACGCGCGACGCTGCTCGCGGTCCGCTCCACGTTGCGCCGGGTGCTGCCCGCTGCCACCGAGTGCATGACCTACGCGATGCCCACGTTCCAGGTCGACGGCACCTCTGTGGTCAGCTATGCCGGCTTCGTGCGGCACTGCTCGCTCTTCCCGCACAGCGGCATCGCGCTCGACGGCATTGCGTCCCACCTCGACGGGTACGACATCGACAAGGGCACGCTCCGGTTCCCGATCGACCGTCCGCTCCCCATCGGGGTCGTTCGCCTCGTCGTCGCGGCCAAGCTGCAGGCCATCACCGACAGCGACGCGGCGAAGGGCTTCGCGCGCGAGTTCTACGACAACGGTGCGTTGAAGCTGAAGGGCATGCTGCGCAACGGGGCGATGCACGGAGCCTGGTCGTTCTACCGCAAGGACGGGTCGCTCATGCGCAGCGGCAGTTTCAGGACGGGTGAGCAGACGGGCTCGTGGCGCACGTTCGATCGCAGCGGGGCACTCGTCAAGGAGACCCAGTTCGTCGCATCGAAGCAGCCATGAGAACCGGTACCCGTACTGCCCTCTCGGTCGGGCTCATGGTGGCCACCGCTGCGGTGGTCGCCGCCGTGCTGGTGCGACGAGACCTGGGTGAGTCGGCGAGCGAACCGACTACTTCCTCGGCACCGGACAGTTCCGTCACCTCGACCACCACCACTCCCCCGATGATCTACGCCAGTGGCTGGAATCGCCTGCCCGACGCTCCGCTCGACCCGCGAACATTCGCGGTCACCGCGGTGGTCGGCGACGAGGTCTACGTGTTCGGCGGCAGCGAGTACGTGTGCCGGCCGGGCGACAACTGCCCGCTCGTCGGCCGCGTGTTCCGAGACGGCGCGGCGTACCACGTGGTCCGTGGCACCTGGCGCGCAATGGCCGATGCGCCGATCGACGTGGCCAACGCGAGCACTGCCGTGATCGGCGACGACATCTACCTGCTGTCGGGCTTTCCCGAGTTCGGCGTCGAGATGCGTCTGCTGCGCTACTCCACGGTCGCCGACACCTGGACCGAGATCGGCGATCTGCCGGACAACCTCGGTCTCGCCATGCTGGCGCATCGCGATCGTCTGGTGGTGTTCCCCGTCGACGGGATGATCGCGGGTTCGGACCAGTGGATGCTCGAACCGACGAGCGGCACATGGTCGCAGCTGCCAGATCACGGGCTGCCCGACGATGTGTCCCGCTGGCTCTACGACACCCCATCAGGCCTGCTGCTCGTCGCCACCGACGAGCAGCACGCGGCCACCATCCTGCGCCTGGCCGACGACGAGTCCGGTTGGGTCACCCTCACGACCGGGGCGGTGCGCGGCGTGCGCAGCTCGGTGGTCGGCGACACCCTGCTGTTCAGTCCCTACGCGTACGACGGCTCGGCAGGCGGCGTCTTCGACGCCGGGACGCTCGCCTGGAGTGCGCTGCCGACGTTGCCGGAGGGCTCGGGCAGCACGACCACTGCGATCGGGCTGATCACCGGCGCAGGGACGCACATCACCGGCCGCGACGGGCCGGTGTGGGACGCGCGCGCGGGCGTCTGGCTCCCGATGGCCCTGGTCGACGGTCGCGACTGGCCCGCCATCGCCGGCGGCCGGCACGGCCTGCTCGTGTTCGGCGGGCAGGACTGGTCGACGGTGGTCGACACGGGCGGCAATGACACCGAGTCGCCGCTGCTCGCCGACGCGTGGTTGTGGGTGCCCCCTCCTCCGACGTGACCCCTCTGGGTGGGTGAGATGAGGTGAGTGAGGCGTCCCTGCCGCCACTACGAAGGCGGGACTCACCACCCAACGTGGTCGACCTTGACCATATCATGCGGTTCTCCAGAATGTGACCAATGACTCACACCACTCTCCGTGAGGCTCACGTACGATGGTCGTGGGCCACGAAGAGTGGCATGAGAGGACGGAGGAGCGTCATGAGCAGCCGTCTAGCAATTGGAGCGACGACAGCGATCGCCGGTCTGACAATGATGATGGGTGCAGTGTTGCTCGCGCCGGAGGCGGCGGAAGCAACTCATTCGAAGGTGATGATCTGCCACGCGACCAACGCGGCGACCGACACGAACCCCTACAACTACATCGAGGTGCCGTACGACGCGGTCGATGGTTGGGGACAGAACGACCACTCGCACCACGTCGGTGATGTGGCCGTCTGGTACCCCGGTGCCAAGGCCGATGGGAAGACGTGGGGCGACATCATCCCGCCGATCCCGTGGGTGATCCCGTTCGGTCTCAACTGGACCACCGCCGGCCAGGCGATGTGGAACAACGAGTGCGTTCCACCGGTGACCACCACGACCACGCAGCCTCCGACCACCACCACCGAACCGCCGACCACCACCACCGAGCCGCCGACCACCACCACGGAACCGCCGACCACCACCACCGAGCCGCCGACGACGACCACCGAGCCGCCGACGACGACCACCGAGGCGGTGACGACGACGACCGAGGCGGTCACCACGACCTCGTGGGAGAGCGGCGGTCCCACCACCACGTTGCCGGCGACCACCACGTCGCTGGCGAGTGGCGGGCCGACCACCACCGTCACCAGCACGACAGCGCTCGGTGACCAGGGCGGCACGCTGCCGACGACAGGCGCCAGCACGTCGCCGATCCTGCTCCTCGGGGCGCTCACCATGCTGGGCGGCCTGACGATCATGGCGCTCGGCCGTCGAACGGCGTGATCCGCCGACGATGAGCTGACGCTGCGGCCGGGTCCGATCCGGGCCCGGCCGCTTCGCGTCTCGGGACGCGCCGCTCCGGGCGATGGTGAGCAGTTGAGGTCCATCCGAGTGGGAGCGTCCCGACGGGGGTGCGTCTGGCACTCGGAGGGTCGGCTGGCACTCGGATGGTCGGCTGGCACTCGGATGCCGTTCGCAGCCACCAACAGGCACTGGTAGAACGACAACGGTGGTTGCTCCGGCGCGCAACCAACGTTGTCATCGGTCCGAGAGAAGGAGGTGGCACCTCGCGTGCGGCGTCCGAACCGCGCCGGTCACCGCCGTGGCCTGCCTCGACCCCGGCGTCGGGTCGGTCACCCACACAAACGTGAGGAGAGCCACGTTGGTTGCGCACCGGTCCGAGACGAGGAGATACCTCCCGTGCGGCGCCCGGTCACTCCGCCGGTACTCCCGATCCGCTCACCGGTCAGCCGCTCCCGTACGGTTTCCCACGTGACGACGACCATCGACAAGGACGCGCTGCGGGCTCGGTACCGAGCCGAGCGCGACAAGCGACTGCGACCCGACGGCAACGAGCAGTACCTGCAACCCACCGGCCGGTTCGCGCACCTGCTGGAAGATCCGTACACCGAACGGGTCGAGCGCGAGCCCCTGTTCGACGAGGTCACGGTCGCCGTCATCGGCGGCGGGTTCTCCGGGCTCACCACCGGCGCTCGGCTGCAGCAGGCTGGCATCACCGACGTGCGCATCATCGAAGGCGGCGGCGACGTCGGGGGCGCGTGGTACTGGAACCGCTACCCGGGCGCGATGTGCGACACCGCCGCGATGGTCTACCTCCCGCTGCTGGAGGAAACGGGGCACATGCCCAGCATGAAGTACGTGTACGCACCCGAGATCTTCGGTCACGCGCGGCGCATCGCCACGCACTTCGGGCTGTACGACAACGCGCTGCTCTCCACGCAGGTCACCAGCCTCGAATGGGACGACGACGCGAGCCGGTGGATCATCCACACCGACCGCGGCGACGCCATCCGCGCACGGTTCGTCTCGATGGGCACCGGGCCGCTGCACCGGCCGAAGCTGCCCGGCATCCCCGGCATCGAGTCGTTCGCCGGCCATGCCTTCCACACCAGCCGGTGGGACTACGACTACACCGGCGGCGACCCGAGTGGCGCGCCGTTGGCCAACCTCGCCGACAAGCGGGTCGGCATCATCGGCACCGGTGCCACGTCGGTGCAGTGCATCCCCGCGCTCGCTCGCGACTCACGCGAGCTGTTCGTGTTCCAGCGCACGCCGTCGAGCATCGACGTGCGCAACAACCACGCCATCGACCCCGAGTGGTTCGCGACGCTCGAACCGGGCTGGCAGCAGCGGTGGCTCACCAACTTCGCCACGCTGCAGACCGGCGGTTTCGCCGACGAAGACCTGGTGCACGACGGATGGACCGACATCTCCAAACGCATCCGCGACCGAGTCATCGCCAACCTCGGTGTGGAGGGTGCGGAGTTCACGCCGGAGACGATGCTGCAGGCGTACGAGGACAGCGACGACGAGAAGATGGAGGAGATCCGCGCGCGGGTCGATGCCATCGTCGCCGACCCTGCCACGGCACAGGCGTTGAAGCCGTGGTACCGGCAGCTGTGCAAGCGTCCGTGCTTCCACGACGAGTACCTGCAGGCGTACAACGAGCCGGGCACGATCCTCGTCGACACCGATGGCAAGGGCGTCGACCGCATCGACGAGACCGGCGTGTGGGTGGGCGACCAGCACTACGAGCTCGACTGCATCATCTTCGCCTCCGGGTTCGAGGTGGGCACCACCGCCGCTCGTCGGTCGGGTTTCGAGACCATCGGCCGCAACGGCGAGACCCTCACCGAGCACTGGGCCGAAGGCATGCACAGCAAGCACGGCATGCACGTGCACGGCTTTCCGAACCTGTTCGTGGTCGGGCCCAGTCAGGGCGCCAATCTCATTTCCAACATCACGCAGAACCTCACCGAGGCGGGCACCACCATCGCCACCATCGTCAACCACGCGCTCGCGCAGGGTGCCGAGCAGGTCGAGGTGTCGGCCGAGGCCGAAGCCGCATGGGTGCAGTTGCTGGAGAGCAGCACGCGCGCGTTCATGGGCAACCCCGACTGCACACCCGGCTACTACAACAACGAGGGCAAGCCGATGGGGCACAAGGAACGGCTGAACGGCAGCGGCTACCCCGCCGGACCGGTGGCCTACTGGCAGTACCTCGCCGACTGGCGCGGCACCGGAACGTTCGACGGGCTCGAGTTCAGGTAGCCCGGCGCTCGATCAGAACCGGCGGTCGTTGGTCTTCTTCTTCGGCGGCGCCGTGAACGGACCAGCGACGAGCACTTCGAACTGTGCGTCGTCGGGCTGCTTGGGCTCGTTGAGCTTCTGCAGGTAGGTCTTCAACGCGGCGCGTGCCGGTGCGACGTGGTCGCCCTTCATGCCCACGGAGCGCGCCAACGCGTCCTTGGCCTTGGCCACGCGCTCCTTGCGGAGGGCCTTCTCCTCTTCCGAGATCACTCGCTTGGGCTTCTCGGCAGCGGCCGCGGCGCGGCGGGCTTCGACTTCCTGGAGCGGGGTGAGCTTGCGGGCGGTTGCCATGGAACTGATTCCTTCAGGTCGGGTGCGCAGAAACTACACGAATCGATGCCCGCTTCCGCCTTCGCCTCTCCGGTTCAGAGCCATCCCGAGCTCTTGAACTTGCGGTACAGGCCGACGCACGCACCCAACATCACCAGCATCGTGATCGGATAACCCCAGGTGGAGCCGAGCTCGGGCATGTGTTCGAAGTTCATGCCGTAGATGCCGGCGATCATCGTCGGCACCGCTGCGATGGCCACCCACGCCGAGATCTTGCGCATGTCCTCGTTCTGGCGGATGGACACTCTGGTGAGGTTGGCGGCGAGGATGCCGGTGAGCAGATCGTGCAGCGTGCCCACTCGTTGGACGACCGCGACGAGGTGGTCGTGGGCGTCGCGGAAGTACTCGCGCAGCGCCGGGTCGATCGTGGGGTACGACTTCGTGGAGAGATCGCCGAGCGGACCGACGAGTGGTGTGAGCGCGTCCTGCAGGACGAGCACGGTCCTGATGAGTCCGTACACACGCTCCACGGGGTTGTGGCCGAGGTGGCGGTTGAACACCTCTCGTTCCACTTCGCGCACGTCCTGCTCGAGACCGTCGATGACCGGCTCGTAGCCATCGACCACCTGGTCGACGATGGCGTGCAGCACCGACCCCGGCCCACAGCGCAGCCGTTCCGGCGTGGCCTCGAGGCTGGCGCGCACACCGACCAGCTTCGACGGCGCGTTGTGACGCACGTGCAGGACCGCACGTGGGGTGACCCACACCTGGATCTCGCCGAACTCGACGTCCTCGGTGTGGTCGACGTACTTGGCCGTCTTGAGCACGAGGAACAGTGCCTCGCCGTACTGCTCGAGCTTGGGCCGCTGATGCGCGTTGAGCGCGTCTTCCACCACCAGGTCGTGCAGGTCGACGTGGCGACGGATCTCGTCGAACTCGGCCTTGGTCGGTTCGAACAGTCCGGTCCAGCTGAAGCAACCGCCTGCAGCGGTGGCCAGCGAATCGGACGTGTCGAACCGACCAGGCCGGCGCACACCATCCACGTAGAGGGCACTGTCGACGATCACCCTCGGATCATCGCACGTCAGTCGTCGAGATCGCGACGAACGTCGACGAGATCGGCCAGCTCCTGCAGCTCCGGATCGTCGAGGCGATCCGCCAGCACGTGCACGTTCTCGCTCAGCGAACGCAGCGAGAGCAGGTCGCTCCAGCCACTGCCACGGAGCCGCTCGGCGAACGCGGCCACGAGGATGTCCTGCTGCAACCGCGGCGGCGCGTCGCCGAATCGCTGCGACACGTCCTGCGCGTCGAGGAGGGCACCGGTCTCGCTGGGCTCGCGCGTGTCGGGGTGCAACCAACGCACCGTCGCGCGCGCCAGCCAGGCGTCGCTCCCCGCATCCGCACCCTCGACGAGCGTCACCTCGTACAGCGCGGTCACGGTGTGACCGGAACCGATCTCGCCGCCGTCGACGGAGTCGGCGCGGAAGTCGTCGTCGGCCACCTGACGGTTCTCGAAGCCGACCAGCCGGTAGGTGCGCACCGTGTCCGGGTTGAACTCCACCTGCACCTTGGCCTCACGGGCGATGGTCTGCAGCGTGCCGGTCAGATCGTGCGAGAACAGCCGCACGGCTTCCCGTTCACTGTCGACGTATGCGTAGAAGCCGTCGCCCTGGTCGGCCAGCTGCTCCATCAGCGAGTCGTTGTACTCGCCGAGGCCGAAGCCGACCGTGACCAGATCGATGCCGTCGCGGGCGCCGTCGCCGATGATCTCGAGGATGGCCTCCGGGCCGGTCGCGCCCACGTTCGCCACCCCGTCGGAGAGCAGGATCACGCGGTTGATGCGCTCACGGTCGTAGGCGAGTTGCGCCTGCTCGTACCCCAGCTCGAGACCGGCCTGCACGAACGTGGAACCCTCGGGCTGCAGCTCGTCGATCGCGTCGTCGATGGTCCGCCGTTCGCTGACCGGTGTGGACGACAGCAGCACCCGGGTGCTGTCGGAGTAGACGACGATGCTCACCCGGTCGGTCGGTCGCAGTGACTCGACCAACCCGCGGAGTGCGGGTCGCACGGCCTCCAACTTGTTCGGGTCTGCCATCGAGCCGCTGATGTCGATGACGAACGTGAGGTTCGCATCGCGGCGCTGCTCGTCGTCGAGTGATCGTCCCTGCACACCCACGCGCACCACGCGAGCGTCGTCGTCGAGGAATGGCGCCGAGGTGGCATCGACGGTCACGGCCAGCGGTCCGTCCTCGGGCTGGTCGTAGTCCTGGTCGAACGAGTTGACGAACTCCTCGGTGCGCACGTTCGCGGGGTCGGGCACCACGCCGGCTTCCAGCGAGGCACGGGTCAGCGTGTACGAGCCGGTGTCGACATCCATCGCGAACGTCGAGAGCGCGTCGTCCGCAGCATCGGTGACCGGGTTGATCGCCGCCGGCGCGGTGGACTCCGGCGCGTACTCGGCGCCGGCAGTCGTGTTGGACGACGCTTCGGATGTCGCGTCGGATGTTGCGTCGGCCGGCGCCTGGTACTGCGTCCGGGAACTCGAATCGCTGCCGGATTCCTGGTCGTCTCCGCATGCGACGCTCAAAACCATGAGCGCGGCACAGCAGGCCATCGTGCGGTACTTCATCAGTGGTCCTCCCCCGAGGTATGTGTCGTCGACGGCGTGCATGCCATCGATCTGACGGTTGTTCACGCCGTCAGTGCGTTCGACGCCGCGCATCGCCGGATGGTTCCCGACGATCTACGCTCGCGGTCGATGAGCTCTGCGCCGCGCGTGATCGCGCTCGACCACATCGTGCTGAAGTGCGCCGACGTCGACACCACGTTGGCGTGGTACGTCGACATCCTCGGGCTGCAGCCGGTGCGTGTGGCCGAGTGGCGAGCCGGAAGTGTGCC
This sequence comes from Actinomycetota bacterium, assembly GCA_030685215.1. Taxonomy (GTDB): domain Bacteria; phylum Actinomycetota; class Acidimicrobiia; order Acidimicrobiales; family Ilumatobacteraceae; genus UBA668. The sequence continues at coordinate 9,657 of JAUXQB010000227.1, read as the reverse complement.
GTTCCCGTCGGTACGAGTCGACTGCGGCACCATTCTCGATCTCGTCCGCGCCGACGATGCTGCACTCGGCGACGGCGCCATCGACGACGGGCGGCTCGACCACTTCTGCCTCGTCGTCGAGCCCCTCGACCTCGCCGCGCTGGCAGGTTCCGGACGCTTCGACGTGGTTGACGGTCCGGTCACCCGCTACGGCGCACGCGGCAACGGCACGTCGATCTACGTGCGCGATCCCGACGGCGCCCTCGTCGAGCTGCGTCACTACTGATCGCCGCTCCCGGCCGTCACTCGTGACGCCGCTACTGTTCGGCGCGTGATCGTCCACGGACCCGAACGACTGGCCGGCCAAGGCCTCTCCCCCGACCAGTTCCACTCGGGTAACCGAGCCATCCACGCGCTGCTGGCACCCGACGGCGTGGGCCATCAGGTGGATCTGGTGCTCACCTGGCGAGCGGCGCACGGCGACCAGCCGGCCGCATACGAAGCATGGTCCACCCGTGGGATGGTTCGCTTCCAGCGACACATCGCCGACGACGGCACACTCCGCTTCCCGGTGCTCGAGGTGGTCGGCAGCAATCCACTCGAGAACCAGGACCCGCTGGCGCTGGCGACGCTGGCCGACGAGCACGCGGCGAGTGCGGCCGGCGGCTTCGATGCCGACGATCCGCACCGGCGTTTCATCGCACCCGAACAGCAGTCGTACCCGTTCGGCTACGAACGCGTGGCCCAGCTGTTCGACTCGCCCAACGCGCCCGACCTGGCGGTGTCGCCTCGCGACTGGTGCTCCGGCGCGCAGCCCGGCACGCACGGCGCGCTGCACGTCCGTCAGGCTCGTGCTCCACTCTGGTTCAGCGGGCCAGGGGTCGCCATCGGTCGCCACTCCGTCGCGGCGCGCGCCATCGACATCGCACCCACCTGCCTGGCCGCGCTCGGCTTCCCCTTCGTCGACGGCAGCGATGCCACCGGGCGCGACAGCAGCGAGCGCGGCGTTCCTCCCGACGTGTACCTGGCGCGTCAGGACGGGCGCGTCGTGGAGGAAGTGCTCGCTCTCGACGCGGGTCGGCCCAGTCGTCTCTACGTGTTCCTGATGGACGGCATGCACCAGACCGAGCTCGACAATCGACTCGCTCGCGACCCGGCGGCGCTGCCCAACCTGCGGCGGCTGCGCAACCGCGCCGCAGTGCTGGCCGGCGGGTCCATCGTCAACTTCCCGTCGATCACATGGCCCAGCCACACGGCCATCTGCACCGGCACCTGGGGAGGGCACCACGACGTGGTCAACCCGTCGTACTACCTGCGTGAAGAAGGTCGCACCGTCTCACCACAGGGCCTCTCGATGGGCACCGAGGGCTATGCGAGCAGCGCGGTGGAGAGCATCTACGAAGCGTTCCACCGCGTGCATCCACACTGCATCACCGCGGCCATCCACGCCCCGTTCGGTCGGTCTGCTCGGCACGCCGTGCTCGAAGGCCGCAACCTCTGTGATCGAGCGCGGGTGAAGGAGCTCACCGCCGAGTTCGCGAGCGACATGAACTCACGCTGGCCCGCCGAGCACCCGTCGGTGGCCAGCGAGTCGGTGCTCGACACGCGCGGCGTCGCGCAGGTGGTCGAGCTGTTCACCCGCACCGATCAGCCGCCGCCGCTGTTCGTGTACCACGAGCTCGCGCTCACCGACGGTGCCGGGCACGAGTACGGCCCCCACAGTGAGGGCCTCGCCGACGCGCTGGCCGAGACCGATCTGCGCATCGGTCGGGTGCTCGCACTGCTCGACGAGCTCGGCCTGTTCGACGACACGTTGTTCGTGGTGTCGGCCGACCACGGGATGGCACCGCAGGACGTGTCGCTGCGCGCGAACCCCACGGCGCACGTGCTCGCCGCCGGGCTCGCCGCCGAGGTGGCCGAGCCGCTCATCTGGCTGCACGACCTGGCGGTGGTCGTGGAACGCGCCCCCGACGGTCGTACCGGCCGTGTGATCGTGGCGCACAACGACGTCGATGGCTCCGGCGAGCGGCCGTGGTACGAGGGTGCCGAGGTGTCGGTGAGCACCATCGCCGACACAGGTGCCCGGTCGCCGCTGGCGAGCGGTACCACCGATGTCAATGGTCGATTCGGCTTCGCGACGCCCAGCAATCTGACGGGTGCCGACATCGTCGTCACGGTGCACGCCGACGGCCGCAACGATCGAGAACTGCTGCTCGACGGCAGCGAGCGGGTCTTCGACGTGCGACGCGCCCTGTACGGAACGAGTGTCACTTCCCGCTGAACTCTCAACAACCACTCTCCGTGTGCCGATACACCGTCGATGGATTTCGACCGGGCGGACGTTCGAACACGACTGAGCAGCACTGCGAGCATCGCCGCGGCCGCCCAGGTGGTGTGCGAGGCACTGCGCGAACATGGATATCACCTGGTCAGCGTGTATCTGTGCCGCTCCGATCGGCTGCGCTGCTTCGCAGCGATCGGCTACTCGCAGGTGCTCGACGGGTTCCCGTCGGTGTCCGGTGTGATCGCGGCGACAGTGCGCACCGGCCAGCCGCACGTGGTGGAAGTGGCCCAGAGCGAGATCTACCTCAAGGCAGCGCCGTCGGTGGTCGCCGAGGTGTGCGTGCCGATCGCGGTCGACGGCACGGTCGTCGGGGCGTTGAACATCGAGTCGCAATCGCCCCTCGCGGACGACACCGCGCACGTGGCCGCCGAGTACGCATCGATGTTCGCGCAGCGGCTGACCGAGCTCGGCGGCCTGCCCGAGCCCACCGGTTGGATGTACCTCGCCGACCAGGCCACCAGGATCGTGCAGATCGAGGACGACGAGCGCCTGTTCACCGAAGCACTCGACATCGCCGCGCAGCTCTCCGGGGCAGAGTCAGGAATGGTGGCGGTGGGCGACTCCCGCACCGGCTTCAGCGTCGTGGCGGTGAAGGGCGATCTCGGCGAAGAACTGATGCGGCTGCCCTCCGAGACGCTGAACGAGATCGGCGGCTGGGTCGACGGTCCGAAGGCCTGCTACACGTTGGGAGACACGGGCGGCGAGACGTTCGCCGGGTTCGAGCGACTCCGCGACGCGGGGCTGGGTCTGCTGCTCGTCATCGCGCTCGAACGAGGCAGCGAGCAGCTCGGCTTCCTCGTCGTGGCCGATCGCACCTCCGCCACGCCCAGCGCCGAGCTGGTGGAGCAACTGGAGCTGTTGGGCAGTCTGGTGAGCAGCGCGCTCAGCAACGCCCGGCACCTGGCCCTGCTGCGCGACCTGGCGCGCCGAGACCCGCTCACCGGGCTCGGCCACCACGTGGCGTTCGGCGAGCGACTGCTCAGCGTGCGCAAGGTCGACGGGATGTGCGCGGTGCTTGCGATCGACGTCGACCACTTCAAGACCGTCAACGACACGTTCGGTCACGAGCACGGCGACCGCGTGCTCCGCGAGCTCGCGGACGCGATGAGCACCGCCATTCGCTGCGACGACGCGCTGTTCCGCATCGGAGGCGACGAGTTCGCCGCCGTGGTCGCCGTGTCGAGCCGCGAGGAGGCGGTGGCAGTGGCCGGCCGCATGGAGGAGGCCGCTCGCAGGGTGGGCACTCCGGTGTCGATCGGCGTGGCGCTCGACGAGGGCGGCGAGGTCGACGATCTCTACGCACGAGCCGACGCCGCGCTCTACCGCGCGAAGCACGCCGGCCGGAACCTGACGGTGATCGCCTCCGCATCCGACGGGCGACACGGCGCGAACGGGCGGTACTCTGCCGCCCCGTGAGCGAACCCGCGGAGACCATCGACCTCGCTGCCGCTGAAGCGGCGGTGCGTCACGCCATCCGACGACGCAACACCGATGCACTGCAGCTGCTGGGCCACGGTGAGATCAGCCTCGTCATGGCGTGGCCGTCGCAGCAGCCGTCGAGTGCACTCAAGCGGGTGCCGCCGTTCCGCGACGAGGCACGAGCACGGCAGTACATCGACGTCTGCGAGCAGTTCTTCCAGCGGCTACGAGTGGCCGACGTGGCCGTGCTGCCCACCACCCTGCACCTCCACGTGCGCAGCGACGGCCGCGCGGTGGTGTACCACCAGCAGCCCATCGCCGACGCCCGCCAGTTGGGCACCAACGTGCTGCGCACCACCTCGCCCGAGGAAGGTCATCCGCTGTTGCTGGCCGTCGCCGACGCTGCGGCTCGCGTCTGCGCACCCACGGTCGGCTTCGATTGCCAGATGGCCAACTGGCTGTGGGACGGTTCCACGGCCACGCAGCTCGACTTCACCTCGCCCTTCGTGCTCGACGAGTCGCGCTCCGAGCTCACCTACGACTCGCACGCGTTCCTGCAGGAGTATCCGGTGCTCACCCGCTTCTACCTGAAGCGCGAGCTCACCTCGCTCGTCCTCCGATTCACCACTCCGGAAGGCGCGCTCGGCGACATGCTCGCCAACATGCTCAAGGAAGGTCTGGACGACTGGGTCGATCCGGCCATCCGCACCATCAACGACCGGTTGGGCGTGCAGCTTCGCCGCGAGACCGCGCAAGAGATGCTCGACAACGACAGGAAGTTGCTGCCGATGGTGCTGAAGCTGAAGAAGGGCCAGCGCTGGTGGCTCAACCACACCGGTCGCAGCTACGAGCAACTGCTGCCTGAGCGCACCACGTACGAGCGCTGAAGGGCGCCGGCCGCGGTCACACCGCGTCGGTGCGCCGCACGGCCTCGAGCAGATGAGCGCGAGCACGGGCGACCCTCGACCGGACCGTGCCGACCGGGCAGCCGATGACCGCGGCCGCCTCCTCGTACGACAGCCCCACCAGCTGCGTCAGCTCGAAGGCCTCGCGCTGCTCGGGCAACAGGTGCAGCAGCAGCTGGTGCACCGACTCGGCCGGAGGCGCAGCGTCGGTGGGGTTGGTGCGCGCGAGGCGGTCGACCAGCCGCCGCTGGCGGGCACGGCGGCGCACGTGGTCGGCGCACACGTTGCGGGCGATGGCCAACAACCATGCCTGCACCGGCGCCTCACCGCGATAGCCGGCCGCCGAGCGGAGCGCGCGCAGGTAGGTCTCCTGCACGAGGTCTTCCTCCTCGCCCACGGATCCGAGCACCGAACACACCCGCCATACCACCGGCTGAGTGCGTGTGACCAGCTCGCGCACCGCACGATCGTCGCCCTCGCGGGCGGCGTCGAACAGGTCGCGGAGTGGATCGGTCGATCTCACGATCCCATCATGCCCATCACGGAACGACTTCACCAAGCATCGGGGAACCGGATGGCATCGAGCGGCGACCTGACGCACATGCAGTGCACGCAATGGCGCGAGGCCATCTCGGCGAGGGCGGACGGCGAGGACACGGGAGTTGACCCGCGCCTGCTCGACGCGCACCTCGCCCACTGCAGTGGATGTCAGGCGTTCGCGGCAGCCATCGAGGGCAGCCGACGACGACTGCTCGTGCAGCCGGCGGTCGCGATGCCCGACATGTCACGGCGGGTCGCCAAGTCGAACGCCGTGCTCGATCGCGCCGGGCGATGGAGCATCGTGCGCATCCTGCTCGCGGCCGTGGCCGTCGAGATCATCGTGCTCTCCGCCCCGGCACTCGTGCTCGGCGAGGGCAACGAGGGCGCGCACGATGCCCGTCACCTGGGTGCGTTCAGCCTGGCCTACGCGGTCGCGCTGCTCGTGGTGGTCGTGCGCCCGGCCCGCGCCCGGACCGTGCTCCCGGTGGCCGCGGTGCTCGCCGGAGCGTTGCTCGTCACCGCGGTCGTCGACCTCGCCACCGGGTCGGTGCCGCTGGTCGACGAAGCGCTGCACGTCCCCGAGCTGCTCAGCGTCGCGCTCATCTGGCTGCTCGCCGTTCCCGGGCCGAGGCGTCGACCCGCGGTCGCGCGCGACCCGTTCGGTCTCCGAGTGGTCGCCGACGACGGCGAGCCCCGCCGCGCCGTCTGATCCCCCGCAAGTTCCCCGTCTGGTCCTACGAATCCCACATTCCCCGTGGGACTCATGTGACCAGACGGGTCAGACGGGGGCTTCGATGGTGGGCAGCGGCGACTTCATCGGCGGCTGGTGGTCCCAGAGGTCGGCGAGCAGGTCGCCGCGGAGCGGGGCCATCGCCGGGTCGTCCCAGCGGTTGACGCGCTGCAGCGGATCGTCGGCGAGGTCGTACAGCTCACCTTCGCTGCCGTCGTGCGCGGTGCCGGGCATGTAGGTGGTGCACACGAAACCGTCGCGGGTGATGGTGCGCAGGTGCACGCCCACGCCGAACAGGTCGCTGTCCCATTCGGTGAGCACGCGTTCGAATCCTCGGGCCTGGGCGTCGGCGTCGTCGACGGGCAGTGCAGTGCCCTCCATCCAGGGCGCCGCGGGGAGGCCGGCGATGGCGCAGAAGGTGGGCGCGAGGTCGACGTGGCCGACCGGCTTGGTGACCACGGCGGGTGCCACTCCGGCCGACGGGGCCGGGCGCCAGATGAACGGCAGCCGCATCAGCCCGTCGACGTGGTACGGCCCCTTGAACATCAGGCCGAAGTCGCCGCCCAGTTCGCCGTGGTCGGTGGTGAACACGATGTCGAGGTCGTCGTCCCACCCGCGCGCGCGGACGGCGGCGAGCACGCGGCCGATGGCCTCGTCGATCAGCTCGCACTCCACCGCGTTGAGCGCGGTGACCTCGCGGATCTGGTCGGGCGTGAGCGTGGCGGGAACCCATGCCGCCGGTGCCTCGTAGTTGCTGACCAGGCGTCCGTCGTACCAGGCGCGGTAGTGGCGCGGCTTGGCGTCGAGCACGGCTTCACGTTCGGCGGCGTCGGCGATGTAGCCGGCGGGCAGCGGCACGTCGTGCCAGTCGATGCGGCCGATCTCGCTGGCCGGCGGATCCCAGGGGTGGTGCGGGTCGGGGAAGCTCATCCAGCAGAACCAGTCGTCGTCGGCGCCCAGCGAGTCGAGCCAGCTGATCGTGCGATCGGCCACCCAGTCGGTGTGGTACCACTCCTTGGGGATGTTGTTCACCCACGCCTGCGGCGCGCCCGTGTCGCCGCCGCCCATCGCGTTCACCTCCAGCGAGTTGTCGAGCACGGGGTAGAACATGCCGACCGCTTCCGGGTGGTTGGCGAGCAGCCAGCGGGCGTAGTGCAGCGGGCCGGCGGCGCCATGCGTGGCGGACTCGAAGTGCTCGAAGCCGCGGTGCGGGCCGAACGTGCCCTTGGCCGCGAAACCGTTCTCGGCGAAGCGAGCGAACGGGTCGAGGAACGGTTCGAAGTGCGGCTTGCCGATGATGGCGGTGCGGTAGCCGGCGTCGTGCAGCACCTCCGCAACGGACGGTGCCTCCTCGGGCAGGGGCACGCCGTTCATCCACACGCCGTGCGTGCTGACGTGCTGGCCGGTGAGCATCGTGCTGCGCGCCGGCATGCACACCACGCTCTGCGGGTGGGCACGTTCGAAGCGCACGCCGGCGGCAGCGACCGCGTCGATGACCGGTGTGCGTGCGATGGTGCCGCCGTTGCAGCCGAGCGTGTCGTAGCGCTGCTGGTCGGTGGTGATGAACAGGATCTTGCGGCCCATCAGTGGGACTCCTCCATCTGTCGCTTCAGTTCCTTGAGGGCACCCAACGTGCCGCCTCCGATGACCAGCGCCATCGCTCGCGGGTCGGCCTCGGTGCTGTACACGACCATGCACGTGTCGTCGCCGGTGGCGATGACGTCGATGGTGCCGCGGTGGTGCTTGAAGATCGGTGTGGTGAGCCGGTACTGGAAGCGGCGCTGCGTGTTGTCGCACATCAGGATCTCCTCCGGCATCGGGATGCCCGAGCCGGTGACGATGACGCGGTTGGTGCCGTCGACCGTGCAGTCGACGACGCCGGGGAACCAGCGGTGCAGCGCCGCCGCATCGCCTGCCAGCGCCCACACATCGGCAGCGGAGCGATCGATGCAGATCTCGTGGCGGATGCTGCCGTACATCAGTCGCTGCCCTCACCCGAGTCGGCGACGGGCGTGCTCTCGATGAACGCGGCGATCACTTCGGCGAGCTCGGCGCCCTTGTCCTCCTGCAGGAAGTGCCCGCCACCGACGATGGTGGTGTGCGGCTGGTCGGCCGCGCCCGGGATGCGCCGCTTGAACGGGCCTTCTCCCCCACGGGTGACCGCGTCCTTGTCGCCGAACGCGCAGAGCCACGGCTTGGTCCACTGTTCGAGCACCTTCCATGCCTCGCGGTTCTCGGCGGCGCCCGGGTCGTCGACGAGGCTGGGCACCAGCGACGGGAAGATGCGTGCGCCGGCCTTGTAAGTGTCGTCGGGGAACGGCGCGTCGTAGCCGGCGATGACCTCCGGGGAGAGGTCGCTGGCGCACCCACCGTTGACGATGTTGCCGATGGGGAACACGGGTGATTCGCGCGAGAACTTCTGCCACGACAGGAACGCTTCGCTGAGCTTGCCGTCGCCCTCGGGCAGGCCGGTGTTGCCGACGACGGCACGCGAGTAGCGATCGGGTTGGGAGGCGAGCACACGCAGTCCGACGAGACCACCCCAGTCCTGCCCGAAGAACGTGATGCCGGTGAGGTCGAGGTGGTCGAACAGCAGCGCCTGCATCCACTCCACGTGCCGGGCGTAGGTGTAGTCGGTGGTGTCGGCAGGCTTGTCGCTCCTGCCGAAGCCGACCAGGTCGGGCACGACCACGCGGTGCCCGGCGGCCACGAGTACGGGGATCATGTGCCGGTACAGGAAGCTCCACGACGGCTCGCCGTGCATGAGCAGCACGGGCGCCGCGTCGCGGGGGCCTTCGTCGAGGTAGTGCACGCGCAGGGTGCCGGCGGTCGCGTCGCCCGGGACGGCCGCGATCTCGGCGTAGTGCGGCTCGTAGGGGAAGTCGGGCAGGTCGACGAACCGATCGTCGGGCGTGCGCAGGATCTGCATGGTGGCTCCAGGGTGTGCGAGGTGGTGGGACGGCGGACTAGAGGTCGACGGCGGTGAGGTCGTCGCCGAGCACGATCGGCCCGGCGAAGTGAGCGGCGGCGATGGCGCGCCACTCGTCCTCCTGGCCGGGCTGGATGGCGGGCACGTAGTGCGTGAGCACGAGGGTGCCGACGCCGGCCTTGGTGGCGGTCTGCGCGGCCTGCTCCACCGACGAGTGGTAGTCGAGGATGTCGGTGAACCGCGCGTTCGGCACCAGCTTCACCAGGTCGTCGCGGATGACGGTCTGCACGTAGGCGTCGGCGCCGAGGCACAGCTGGTCGAGCCCGGCGCAGGGGATGCCGTCGCCGCCGAGCACGGCGGACGTGCCACCCACCTGGATGCGGAACGCGACGGTGGGCTCCACTGGCTTGTGGTCGGTGGCGCCAACCGTGACGGTGGCCGAACCGAGCGTGAACGTGTCACCAGGGTTCACGACCACGGTGGTGACCGACGGGCCCTCGGTGAGGTCGTCGTGGTGGTCGAGCCGGTACTGCACGTCGGGCGCCAGCGACGCGAGCGTGTGGCGCACGACGTCGTCGATGCCGGGCGGCCCGTAGATGGTGAACGGGCGCGGTTGCGGGCTCATCACCCAACGGGTGGTGATGACATCGCCGAGGTCGGTGATGTGGTCGCTGTGCAGATGGGTGATCAACATGCCGTCGAGGAACGGCGGCAGCACGCCTGCGGCGACGAGCCGCATCAGCACGCCGCGGCCGCAGTCGACGAGCACGGTGAGACCGTCGGCGGTGACGAGCGTGGACGGGCCGGCGCG
>JAUXQB010000212.1 GCA_030685215.1 Actinomycetota bacterium | reverse complement strand
GGTGAACGGCCGCGAGGTGCGCAACACCGAAGCACTCGCCAACCCGGAGTGCCTGGCCCAGTACCGGGATCGGCCGGAACTGGCGGTGTGAGCCGGCTGAGTGAACCAGCTGTGGGTTCTCCTCAGGTTGTGTTGGGTGACCGGCGGGTGCTGTCGGGTGCGGAGGACCGAGGGAGGTGCACGCTGCTTCCAGCTCAGCGACAACTATTCGTGCACTTGGTGCAGTGAACGTTGTCGCTGACCGAAACGAAGAACCCTGACCTGGACTGCCCGGGCCGCGTCGGGCCGCGGCGACCCGCGCGGTGCCCGTCATCCGAGTGCCAGCCGACCATCCGAGTATGTCGGGCCCATCCGAGTGCCAGCAGCACCCCCGTCGGGACGCTCCCACTCGGATGGACAGCAAACAGCTGTCCACACCTCCACTGGCGCCAAGACGCAACCAACGTCAGGCGAACCACGGCCGTTGTCGGCAACCCGACAGCGAGTCGTGCCAGACGAGCGCACAGTGCACGCATGATGACTCGAGCAACGTCGTGACCGTCGTCGACCCGGCCGTCACCCGGCTGCGGCGGGTGACGCCGTTCCGAGCGTGCACCGACTTCGAACTGCAGTTCATCGTCCGTCGCAGCAGCGAGCACCGCGCAGCGCCGGGTGCCCTGCTGGCCCGCAAGGGTGCGACCGGTCGCGAGGCCGGCGTGATCATCGAGGGTTCGGCGATGGTGCTGCAGGACGGCCGCACCGTGGCGCGTCTCGGCCCAGGCGATTTCTTCGGCGAGATCGCGGTGCTCGACCACGGCACACGCATCGCCGATGTGCAGGCCGAGACCGACGTGGTGGCAGTGGTGTGCACCGATCAGGAGTTCCGCCAGATCATCGACGAGTGCCCCACCGTTGCTCGTGAGCTGATGGTCGGGCTCGCTCGGCGAATGCGTTCGAGCGCGTGAGCCGAGATCAACCACTTGGCCGATGTTCTCGTCGGCGTGCGGGAGAATGATGCATCCGATGGATCTGCTCGCCCCTCCCGGGCGGTGGTTGCACGACGGGAGAGCACGAGCGATGAGCTCCCGACATGCGCCGCCGGCCCCGCTCACACCCCTGATCGGGCGCGGCCCGGAGCTGACCGAGCTGGTCGACCTGGTTGCCGTCGAGCGTGTGGTCACGCTCACCGGCGCCGGCGGATGCGGCAAGACTCGGCTCGCCTACGAGCTGGCGGCGCGGTCGATCGACGCGTTTACCGGCGGGGTCGCATGGGTGGAGTTGGCCCCCTGCTCGGATCGCGACGACGTGGTCGCCGCACTCGTCGACGCACTGGAGATGATGGAAGCCGCGGGTGAGGCCGGTCTCGAAGGAGCGCTGCGCACGCTGGCGTCGCGACCCGCCTGCATCGTCGTGCTCGACAACGCGGAGCACGTGGTGACGGCCACGGCCGAGGTCGCGTCGGCCATCGCGCAGCGAGCGCCGCACGTGCGGGTCGTCACCACCAGTCGCGAACCCATCGGGGTGGCCGGCGAGATCGTGTGGCGCGTGCCGTCGCTGAGCACGCCGCTCGTCGACCACGCCGGCGCCCTCACCGCCATCGACGTCGCTGCGTTCGACTCGGTGCAGCTGTTCCTCGACCGTGCACGGCGAGTGCGTCGCGGCTTCCACCTCACCGATGCGAACGCCGCCGACATCGCACAGATCTGCGTGCGTCTCGACGGGCTGCCGCTGGCCATCGAGCTGGCGGCGGCACGCGTGCGCACGATGCCGCCCGAACGCATCGCCGCGCAGCTCGACGATCGCTTTCGGCTCCTCGCCGGTGGGCCGCGCACGTTGATGGCTCGGCAGCAGACGCTGCAGGCCTCCGTGGCGTGGAGCGAGGAACTGCTCGACGACACCGAGCGTGTGGTGTTCCGGCGGTTGGGTGTGTTCGCCGCCGGCTTCACGGCCGACGCCGCGGAGGAGGTGGTCGGCACCTTCGACGACATCGACCCCTACGACGTGGCCGAAGCGGTGCGAGCGCTCGTCGACAAGAGCCTCGTCCAGTTCGACGACGAACGAGACCGCTACTCGCTGCTCGACACCATCCGCTCGTACGCACTGCAGCGACTGCTGGAGACCGGCGAGACCGCCCGCGCCCGCGACGCCCATGCCGAGTGGTGTGCGCGCTGGCTGGATCGCGCAGCCGGCGACGACCACGTCGACGACGTGAACAGCTGGTGGGAGTCGCGACTGGAGGTCATCGGCCGCGTCGACCCCGAATGGCCGAACTGCGCCGCGGCCCTCGACTGGGCGCGGGTGGGCAGCGCGCTCTCGTTGCGGCTGGTCGCCGGGCTCGGCGACTACTGGGCGTTGCGTCAGCGCGCCACCGACTCGGGCCGCTACGGAATGCCGCCGCTGGTGGCCGGCGACCGCGCCACACCCGAGTGGATGCACGCCGTGCTGCGCATGCAGTCGGTGCGCACCAATGCCGGCGACCCGGTGTTCGCCGGGTTGCGCGGCGAAGCCAGCGCCCTCGCCCTCGACCGTGATGATCGCCGGTCGTTCGTGCGGCTCGAAGTCGCTCGCCACATCGCGATGATCATGCTGCTCGGCCCGCGCCGCGAGCTCGTCGACGCGCTCGTGGAGGTGCGGGCCGAAGCGATGGCGCTGCGCGAGTGGTACACGGTGTGGAACGCCACGCAGAGCACCGGTCTGATGCTGGTCGCGGCTGGTCGCGTCGACGAGGGCGAGACCCTGGTCGCCGAGCTCACCAGCGCCCGTGCGCAGCTCATCCGGGCCGTCGCCGCGCAGCTACGCGGCCGCCTGCAGCCGTCGCTGGCGATGGCCGCCGAGGCCCACGACATGGTCGACGCGCGACTGGGTGCAGCACTCGACCGCGTGATCTACACCTACGCGACCGCGGGCGGCGCGCTCGCACTCGCCGATGCGGCAGTGCTGCACGCGTTGCAGCTCTCCGAGGTCAACCTCGAGTCGCTGCCGCCGGCGTTCGGTTCGGCCTATGCGCTGGCGAACGGAGTCGCGCTGCTGCTCGATGGAGAGGTCGTCGCGGCGCGCGACGTGTTCGCCGAGCGCCCACCCGACATCTTCACGTCGTGGCGACTGGTGTGCCTGCTCGCCGAGACCGAGATCGCGCTGGACAACCCCGAGGCTGCGCGCGAGGTCGCGACGCGCCTCGTCGAGATGGCCGCCGACGTGCCGGCTCCGCTCTACGAGTCGATCGGTTCGGTCGTACTCGCCGAGTGCGACCGCGCCACCGACGTGAATGCCGCACTCGACCATGCACACCGAGCGTTGTCGGTCGCCGCGGAGGCCGGTCTCTGGCCGGTGGTGGTCGACGCGCTGGAAGCCATCGGCGCTCTGCTCGCCGACGTCGGTCGCACACGCGACTCGGCGCGCATGCTGGCCGCGTGCGACACCGCTCGAACGACCATGTCGTACCGGTTCCTGTTCCCGCACCGTGCCGCCACGGTCGCCGCGGCGCGGTCGCTGGTGCGCGCCGACGACGGCTGGGACGACGGCGCCGCGATGTCGCTGCCGGAGGCGGTGGAGGTGGTGCAGCGCATGCGCGGCGAGCGGCTGCGTCCCACGGTCGGCTGGGACAGCCTGACCCCCACCGAACTGCTGGTGGTCGAGCAGGTGGCCGCGGGCCTCACCAACCCGCAGATCGCGGAGCGGCTGTTCATGTCGCGGGCCACGGTCAAGACGCACCTGGTGCACGTGTACTCGAAGCTGAGCATCACCAACCGGGCGGAACTGGCGGCACACGCAATTCGGCGGACGAGCCCCTCCGGCCCGAACGACACGAACGGAACCGCATGAACCGAAGAGCAGTGAACACCACCATGACGTTCCTCCTCACCGACATCGAGGGCTCCACCCGCCAGTGGGAGGAGTCGCCCGGCATGAGCCGTCTCGTCGAGCGGCACTTCGCGGTGCTGCGCAGCGCGGTGGAAGAGATGGGGGGCGACGTGTTCGCCACCATGGGCGACGGCATCGCCGCCGCGTTCACCTCGGCCGAGTCGGCGGTGCACGCCGCCATTGCGGCGCAACTTCAGATGCGCGGCATCGGGCTCGACGTGCGGATGGGCATCCACACCGGCGAGGCCAGCCGCATCGACGACGACTACCGCGGCCGCCCCGTGAACCGCACGGCGCGCATCATGGCGGCCGGTCACGGTGGGCAGATCCTGATGTCCGACGTGACGGCGACGCTCGTGCGACATGCCACCCGCCCCGTGCCGCTGGTCGACCTCGGCTCGCATCGCCTGCGCGATCTCATCGAGCCCGAGCGCGTGTGGCAGGTGGTGCACCCCGAGCTGCCCAGCGTGTTCGCGCCGGTGCGCGGTCTCGACACGTACTCCAACAACCTCCCGCTCCAACGGTCGTCGCTCATCGGTCGCGAACACGATGTAGAGCGCGTCATCTCGCTCGTGCGGCGGCACCGCATCGTCACGCTCACCGGGGTGGGTGGCGTCGGCAAGACTCGCCTCGCCGTGCAGTGCGCCGCCGACCTGCTGTCGAACTTCTCGCAGGTCTGGTTCGTCGAACTGGCCAACGTCGCCGATCCGGACGACGTGGTCGATGCGCTCGCGCTCACTCTCGGCGTGAGCGCGGTCACCGATCCGCTGGCTGCGACGTGCGCGATCCTCGCCGGCGAGTCGACGTTGCTGGTGGTCGACAACTGCGAACACGTGGTCGACTCCGCGGCCTCGATGATCGACTCGCTGACCGCTGCCTGCCCACGGCTCTCGGTCATCGCGACCAGCCGGGAAGCGCTCGACATCGGCGGCGAGCACGTGGTCGCGGTGCGGTCGCTCGACACCGCCACCACTGCGGTGGAACTGTTCTGCCAGCGCGCGGAGGCTGCCGGGTGCGAGCCGGCCGCCCTCGACCATGCGCTCGTGGAGGTGATCTGCCGCCGGCTCGACGGGATCCCCCTTGCCATCGAGCTGGCGGCAGCACGCGCCGCCACGTTGGGTGTGTCCGCCATCGTCGATGCGCTCGGCGATCGCTTCCACGTGCTCAGCGGCGGGCGACGTCGCGCGCTCGATCGGCACAGCACCATGCGCGCCACCATCGACTGGTCGTACCGCCTGCTGACGCACGACGAACAGCGGCTGTTCCAATGGCTGGCCGTGTACTCGAACGGCTTCGAGCTCGACGCGGTGCAGTTCAGCGCGGCCGCGCTCGGACTCGACGACGCCGCGGCCACGGAGACACTGGCATCGCTCGTGCACCGCAGCATGGTGTCGTCCGAGCAGCTGCCCACCGGTGTGCGCTACCGCATCCTGGAGACGATGCGAGCGTTCGCACTGGAGCGTGTGGAGGAGGCAGGGGATCGCCTCGCGGCGGCCACCGCGCACGCCGAGTGGGTGGCCACGCTCACCGACCTGCCCGTCGAGCTGCCGTGCAGCGCCGAGGTGGAGCGTCACTCCATCCGCCTCGAACGCGAGGCCGACAACTGGCGCGATGCGGTGATGCTTGCTGCCGGGTTGCGGTCCGAGTCGCTGGCGGGCCGGCTCACCGGCCCACCGGTGTCGTACTTCCTGCTCGGCCGCCACGACCTGGCCGATTTCGTGCGGCCGCTGCTCGAGTTCACCGAGGAGTTGCGGGCGCGTCGTTCGGTGCTCGCCGCCGTCATCGTCTCCGCGGCCGGCGCCACCACGCACGAACAGACACAGGCATGGGCGGAGGAAGTGCAGGCGCTCGACGACCTCGAACCGACGGGCATCGGCGCGCTGATGCGGTGGATGGCGCTGGCGTGGTGCGGCGACTTCGTGCGCTCGGTGCAGGTGTGTGTGGAGGCATCGCTCGACCCGCGGCTGGCACAGAGCTCACGCGACATGCTGCTCGGCATCGCCGCCATCGACCACTTCAGCCTCACCGATGCCGTCGACGATCCGCACGGCCTGCTCGAGCGCTCGCTGGAAGTGGCAGATCGTTCGGAGGTGGCGATCCAGCGGGTCATCTGCCGTCTGGGCGCTGCGTGGGGACTGGCTGCCACGCATCCGGATCGTTCGCTGGAGCTGGTGCGGCGTGCATCCGCCGACATCAGTCATGTGCCGGCGTTGACTCGGCTCACGCTGCCGGGCAGCGCATCGCGTCTGCTCACCCGGCTCGATCCGGTGGTCGCCGCGGAGGGCCTGCTGGAGCAGATCGATGCCAAGCCCAGCCGACGGTCGTTCGTCGACCTGATCCCGCTGTTCTACGCGGCAGCGCTGCTCGATCGCGTCGACCACCCGTCAGCGGGGTCGGCCTTCGCCACGTTGGCCGTGTCGCCGGTGGCGCCGTACCTGTCGATGATGGACTGCGTCGACCTCGCTCGCCGCGCCGCCGCATCCAGCAACTCGGTGTCGTTGAGCGAGCTGGAGGTGATGGTGCGGTCCGGCCTGCGCGACATCATCGACCGCGCCGCGACCGGATCCGACGAGTTCGACACCGCGCCGCTCGACGCGGATCGCATGGAGGAAGAGCCGGAGGCGTTGGCCGTTGGCCGCTGGTGAGTTCTCACGGTTCGCCGCGCACAGCCCGTACTTCCAGTCGGTCGGTGCGGCGTCGCGCGCTCGTCTCGCTGCCGGCGCGAGCGAGGTGTCGTTCCGGCGCGGCCGCGTGCTGTTCCTGGAGGGCGAGGACCCGGGCGGTGTGTACCTCGTGCGCACCGGACTGGTGCGGCTGTTCGTGACCGAGCTCGACGGCAGCGAGACCACCGTGCGCATCGCCGGCACCGGCGAGCTGGTCGGCGAGCTCGCGGTGCTCGACGGCGGCACGATCGGCCAGCGCGATCGCGCTGCGCGCCGTCACCGCGTTCCGCATCCCTGCCGACCTGTTCGCCGCCGAGCTGCCCGACCACGGCACGGTCGCGCGCGGCGTGCTGCGCGGGCTGGTCGCGTTGGTGCGCGACAACACGCGGCGCCTGGTCATCGAGCGATCGCACCGGTTGGAGAGCATCGTCGCTCGGCTGCTGCTCGACGACCCGGCGCTGCTGCGCCGCGTCACGCAGGGAGAGCTGGCCGGCCTGCTCGGCGCCAGCCGTCAATCGTTGAACCAGATCCTGCGCGCGTGGGAGCGCGAGGGCATCATCGGTCGCCGCGACGGTCGCATGCACCTCTCCGAACCGTCGACGCTCGAGTGCCGCTACCTGCACGCGTGAGCGACCGGGCCTGGACGAGAACGATCAGGTGAGCTCGAAGCCTTCGTAGCCGGCTGCCGCGACCGCCTCGCACTGTTCGGCGTACGGCGGGAAGCCCGGCAGCGGCATGAACACTCGCGTCTTGCCGGGCACGTTGGCGCCGAGGTACCACGAGTTGCAGCTCGGGAACAGGGTCATGCCCGCGACCGAATTGACGTAGTCGACCCATGCGTCCTGCGCGAGCTCGGTGGCCTCGATGCGGCGCAGCCCGTGCGCCCGCAGCGTGACCAGGCAGTCGCGGATCCACTCCACGTGCTGCTCGATGGAGGTGATCATGTTGGTGAGCACCGAGGGACTGCCCGGGCCGCTGATGGTGAACATGTTGGGCAGGCCGTGCACGGCGAGGCCGAGGTACGTGCGCGGACCAGCGGCCCATGCCTCCTGCAACGACATGTGAGGGCCGCGAGCGTTGATCTTCAGCAGGCTGCCGGTCATCGCATCGAACCCAGTGGCGAACACGATGGTGTCGACCTCGTGGTCGACGCCGCCCACGCGCACGCCGTTGGGGGTGATCTCCTCGATCGGCTCCTGGCTCACGTCGACCAGCGTGACGTTGGGCCGATTGAACGTCTCGTAGTACCCGGTGTCGACACAGAGGCGCTTGCACCCGATGACCTGGGTGGGGCAGAGCAGCTCCGCCACCGCCGGGCGGAACCCCTTCTCGCTGAAGGCCGACGGCCGGCTCGTCTTACTCGGTTCGCTCATACTCGCCTCGAAGGAAGGCGTCCTCGATCCGCTGGTCCTCGGGCGAGAGGGGCAG
>JAUXQB010000201.1 GCA_030685215.1 Actinomycetota bacterium | reverse complement strand
CGCGCGCGAGGAGCTGGCCCTGCTGGCCGCGCGCATCATCGAGCTCATCCCGCGTGCCACCGCGGTGCTGCTCGACGGCGACCTGGAGGGTGCCGAGTACCTCATCAGCGGCGACGCAGAGATCGACGCGCAAGCAGTGGCCATCGAGGAGCGGTGCATCCAGATCCTCGCGCTGCAGGCTCCTGTCGCCGGCGAGCTGCGCCAGGTGGTCGCGCTTCTCAAGATGATCGCCGACGTGGAACGCAGCGCCGACCTGCTGTGCAACATCTGCAAGGCGGCGCGCCGCATCTACGGCCACGACCTCGACCCCAAGCTGCGCGGCATCATCAGCCGCATGGGAGAGCAGTCGCAGGCGCTGTACGTGGCGGCGGTTGAAGCGTTCCAGGAGAGCGATGAGTCGAAGGCCGCCGCGCTCGACGACATGGAAGCGTACCTCGATGCGCTGCAGAAGCAGTTCATCCAGGCCATCTTCGAGAGCCAGGCCGCCGGCCACATCGATCTCCAGGTCGGGGTGCAACTGGCGATGGTGGCGCGGTTCTACGAGCGCATCGGCGATCACGCGGTCAACATGGGCGAGCGCGTGCGCTTCATCGTCACCGGCTGGGTGCCCGATCATCGCAAGCCCCCTCGCACGCCGGTCGATGTCACCGCCACCGGTAGCGTCGTCGTCACTGCTCCGCAGGGTGCTGATCCGACTGGAGTGGACGACCCGACGTGAGTCTCTTCGCCCGCGGCCAGGTGACGCGCCTGCAGCGTGAGGCAGCCGTCAACCAGGAACTGCTCGACGAGGTCCGCGCCGAGTCGCACCGGCTGCGGACGGCGCTCGACGCGATTCCCGTCGGCATCGTGCTGGCCGACACAGCCGGCGCAGTGGTGCTGCGCAACCAAGCTGCCTCGCGAGGCGGCCATGCCGACGTGCTCGTCAGCGACGTGTGCAACCGACTGCTCGCCGCTGCTGCCGGCGGCACGGTCGCGGAGGAGCGGGTCACGCTGTTCGGCCCACCACTGCAGGTGCTGCTCGTGCGTGCCGCGCCGCTCGCGGCTGGTGGCGCGCTGGCGACCATCGACGACCTCAGCGATCGCGTCCGACTCGACGCGGTGCGCACCGATTTCGTCGCCAACATCAGTCACGAGTTGAAGACCCCGGTCGGTGCCCTCGCCGTGCTCGCCGAGGCGCTCGCCGACAGCGATGATCCGGACGTCAACCGCCACCTCGCGGAGAAGATGACCGAGGAGGCCCATCGCGCCTCGAGCACCATCGACGACCTGATGGAGCTGTCGCGCATCGAGCTCGGTGGCCCCGGCATTCCCGAAGAGGTCGAGCTGTCGGCAGTGCTCGGCGAGTCGATCGCCCGCCATCGGTTCACCGCCGACAACGCGGGCGTGCGCCTGGAGCTGGTGCCCGTCGGCCAGCTCAGCGTCATCGGCGATCGGCTGCAGCTGGTGTCGGCGGTGAGCAACCTCATCGACAACGCCATCAAGTACAGCAACGTCGGCGGCACGGTACGTGCCAGCGCGCGAGTGGCGGGTTGCTGGGCGGAGATCGAGGTGTCCGACGACGGCATCGGCATCCCCACCCGCGATCTCGACCGAGTCTTCGAGCGCTTCTACCGAGTCGATCGCGCGCGCAGCCGCGACACGGGCGGCACCGGCCTCGGTCTCGCCATCGTTCGCCACGTCGCCAACAACCACGGTGGCGACGTCACCGTCAGAAGTCATGAAGGGGAGGGCTCCACGTTCACCCTCCGCATCCCGTTCCGAGAAGGGGCCTAGATGTCCGCCAACAGCCAAGTCGTCCTCGTGGTCGAAGACGAGCCCAGCTACGTGGAGGCGCTGACCATCGGGCTCACCCGTGAAGGGTTCCGCGTGGAGGTGGCATCTGACGGCGCCGAAGCACTCGCCCGCTTCGACATCGTGCAACCCGACGTGGTGCTGCTCGACGTGATGCTGCCCAAGATCAGTGGCATCGACGTGTGTCGCCAGCTGCGCAAGCGCAGCCAGGTGCCCATCATCATGGTCACCGCCAAGGGTGCCGAGATCGACACCGTCGTCGGTCTCGAGGTGGGCGCCGACGACTACGTCACCAAGCCCTACCGCATGCGTGAACTGGTTGCCCGCATGCGCGCGGTGATGCGTCGGCAGAGTGCGAGTGCGCACGACGGCGCCGAGCTGTCGGAAGGCGCGCTCACCGTCGGCGAGGTGAGCCTCGACCCCGACGAGCACCGCGTGCGCATCGATGGCAACGACGTGCAGCTGCCGCTGAAGGAGTTCGAGCTGTTGCACCTGCTGCTCGCCAACGCCGGCCGAGTGCTGTCGCGCGACGTGCTCATCGATCGCGTGTGGGGCAGCGACTACGTCGGCGACACCAAGACCCTCGACGTGCACGTCAAGCGGCTGCGCGGCAAGCTCGAGGCCGACACCGCGAACCCCACGCGCATCGTCACCATCCGCGGCCTCGGCTACCGCTACGAGCGACCGAAGTCCTGACGCACCTGCTGCCGCAGCGACCGCCACCTACGATGCGAGCGTGAGCAGCGAGCGAGTGCGAGCCGATGCGGTCTACCGCGACGGTGCCCGGCCGCGTCCTCGTGCCGGTGGCGGCGGTGCCGGCAGGCGGCCGCCGCCGAGGGGCCCAGTGCAGTCGCAATCGCCGTTCCGCCGCCTGGCGCGCACGCACGCCTTCATGGCGATGGGCGACGCGGCCATGTACGGCGCGCTCGCGGGCACCGTGCTCGGTCTCGACCCGAGCGGTCAGCGCAGCGCCGTGTTCCTGTACCTGCTGGTGAGCGTGGCCCCGTTCGCAGTGGTGGCGCCGGCCATCGGTCCCACGGTCGATCGCATCCCCGGTGGCCGCCGCATGGTGATGCAGATCACCGCGGTGGTGAGGGCGCTCACCTACCTGGTGCTCGTCTTCCACGTCGACGACCTGCTGCTGTACCCGCTCGTGTTCGCGGCCATGGTGATGCAGAAGACGTACGCCGTCTCGCGATCCGCGCTGGTGCCGCTGGTGGTACGCAGCGAGGAGGAGCTGGTCGAGGCGAACTCGAAGCTGAGCCTCATCTCCGGCGTCGTCGGCGCACTGTCGATCGGTCCGCTCGCCGGGCTCGGCAAGCTCATCTCGCCGACGGTGCCGCTGCTCATCGGTGTGCTGCTGTTCGGGCTGGCCACGCTCTCCGCTCGCCAGCTCCCACGCGACGTGGTGGCCGCCAAGCCCGCCGAGCGCGAGGAGAAGGTGGAGTTGCGGTCGGCAGGCATCGTGCTGGCGGCGGGTGCGATGGCACTCATCAGGGCCACCGTCGGTTTCTTGCTCTTCCACCTGCTGTTCTGGTTGCGCGACGAGTACGGCCTGGTGCAGTTCGGCATGGCGGCGGCGGCGAGCACCATCGGCTCGATGACCGGCAACCTCGTGGCCCCGTCGTTGCGTCGCTCGCTGCACGAGGAGCGGATGCTCGTCATCGCGCTCGGCATCATCGCCGTCGCCGGCCTCGCGGCCGCTGCCACCGGTGGACTGGGCACCGCCGTGCTGCTCGCGCTGGTGGTCAACTTCAGCTCCGCGATCGGGCGGCTGGCGTTCGATTCGATCGTGCAACGCGACGCCCCCGACGTGAACCAGGGTCGCGCATTCGCGCAGTTCGAAACCCGCTTCCAGCTGTCGTGGGTGCTGGCCGGGCTGCCGCCGGTGGCCTTCACGCTTCCGGGCCAGGTCGGCTTCCTGGTGGTCGGGTTGTTCGGTGCGTTCGCTGCGACGAGCTACCTCATCGGCGCCAAGGCCGTCAGCGCCGGTAAGCCGGTGCCGGCGTCGCTGAGCCAGCGTGCGCGTCGTGGCCTCGCGGCGGAGGTCGCCAAGCGGCGCGGCAACACGCCCGCGAAGGGTTCGGCGCGTCCGCCGAGCAAGCCGGGTCCGCTGCCCCCGCCACCTCCGCCACCACGTCGGAAGTAGGCGTCAACCGTCAACCGTCGACGGGCTTGACGGCCTTGATGATCGCGCTGTGCACGCCGTCGCCGACGGTGACGGTGCGTGTGATCGTGATGTCGGTGAATCCGGCGTCGCGGAGCCCGTGTTCGTACTGTGTGATCGGCAGGGCGCCGGCGATGCAGCCGACGAACGAGCCTCGCTCGAGGCGCTCGTCGTCGGTGAGGTGATCGTCGGTGACGACGTCGCTGATACCCAGGCGACCACCGGGCCGGAGCACGCGGTACATCTCGCCGAACACGGCCGGCTTGTCGGGCGACAGGTTGATGACGCAGTTGGAGATGACGACGTCGACGGCCGAGTCGGGGAGCGGCACGTGCTCGATGTGACCTTCGAGGAACTCGACGTTGGTCGCGCCCGACTCGGCTGCGTTGCGGCGTGCGAGCGTGAGCATCTCCGGTGTCATGTCGAGCCCGTACACGAACCCGCTGGGTCCGACGCGTTTTGCCGACAGCAACACGTCGATGCCGCCGCCCGAACCGAGGTCGAGCACGGTTTCACCTCCGCGGAGGTCCGCGACCGCAGTGGGGTTGCCGCAACCGAGACTGGCGAGTGCGGCGGCGTCGGGGAGATCGCCGAGGTCGTCGTAGTGGGCGAGGCCCCAGGTGCTGTTGTCGGGTCCGCAGCAGGCCGACCGACCCGTCTCGGCGGCAGTGGCCGCGGCGGCGTAGTGGTCCTTGACCTGCAGGTGGATGAGGTGGTGTTCGGCGCTCATGCTCGGCTCCTCACGTCTGGTGACACGCTCATCATATCGATGGTTGTCGAAGTGTTGCGCGTCGACCGCTTGCACCGATCAGAGTGCGGCCACGCCGGCTTTGAGCGCGGCGAGGCCGGCGGCGCTGACGCAGTAGCGGGTGCGCGGACCCTCGATCTCACCTTGGACGAGGCCGGCCTCGCGCAGGATGCGCAGGTGCTCGGACACGGTGGACTGGGCGAGCCCGAGCTCGAGGACGACGTCGCCGGTGACGCACGTGGAGCGTTCGTCGAGCACCCGGATGATGCGCACGCGCGCCGGGTGAGCGAGGGCCTTGGCCATCAGGGCCAGCGTCTCGTCGTCGGGTGCCGGCACCGCCGCGGGCGCGGGTGTGGGCGTCGCGCACACCTCGGTGGTCTTCGCTTGTCGTCGTGATGAGGAGGTCATCGGATTCCACTGCCTCGCATCTGATCGGTGATCGTCGAACGACGATCAATGTACCTTTCGACCCTGGTGATCCGGTGAGTCATCGGTTATCGTCGATAGACGATGAAGAAGGTGTGCACACTCCGAGGATCCACGTCGTGAGCGCGTCGCCAGCACCCACGCGGCTGCCGAGCGCGAAGTCGGCCACACGCCGATGGGCGCCCGTCGGCGCAGCTGCGGTGATCTGGTGGTCGCTGTACCACTGGAACCGTCCGTTCTGGAACTGGGTGGTCTTCGATGCAGCCGGATTCGACGAGGGCACTCGTCTCGGTGAGTCGGTGCACTTCTTCTTCTACGACGTCACCAAGATCGCGCTGCTGCTCACCGGTGTGATCTACGTGGTGACCATCCTGCGCAGCTTCATGTCGGTCGAGCGCACACGAGCGTTGCTCGGCGGCCGCCGGCAGGGCGCAGGGAACGTAGCGGCTGCAGGCCTCGGCGTGGTCACGCCGTTCTGTTCGTGCTCGGCCGTCCCGGTGTTCATCGGCTTCGTCGCCGCCGGCGTTCCGCTCGGCGTGACGCTCAGCTTCCTGATCGCCAGCCCGATGGTCAACGAAGTCGCGATCGTGCTGCTGTTCGGGTTGTTCGGATGGAAGATCACGGCGCTCTACATCGGCTTCGGACTCGTGATCGCCACCGTCGCCGGCATCGTGCTCGGCAGGCTGAACCTGGAACGGTGGGTCGAGCCGTTCGTGTTCGAGACCCGCCTCCGCGGCAAGGTGATCGATCCTTCACAGGGCCTCAGTTGGGACGACCGCCTGCAGATGGCCCGTGAAGAAGTGGTCGCGATCATTCGCAAGGTGTGGCCGTACCTGTTGGTGGGCATCGGCATCGGCGCAGTCATCCACGGCTGGGCGCCGGAGGACTGGTTCGCCGACCACGCGACCGGTTGGTGGGGCGTGCCGCTCGCGACGGTGATCGGTGTGCCGCTCTACTCCAACGCCGCCGGTGTGCTGCCGCTCGTGGAAGCACTGCACGACAAGGGCCTGCCGATGGGCACCGTGCTCGCGTTCATGATGAGCGTCGTCGCCCTCTCGCTGCCGGAGATGATCCTGCTGCGGCGTGTGCTCAAGCCGCAGCTGATCGCCACCTACATCGGAGTCGTCGCAGTCGGGATCATGCTCGCCGGCTTCCTGTTCAACGCCGTGGTCTGACCACACCCATCACCTCAGAGACAAGGACATCGCTCATGGACATCAAGATCCTCGGCACCGGATGCGTGAAGTGCAACCACCTCGAAGCCGCCACCCGAGCCGCTGTGACGGAGCTCGGGCTCGCGATCGAGATCGAGAAGGTCACCGATCCCGGTGAGATCGCCTCGTGGGGTGTCATGTCGACGCCCGCACTCGTGATCGACGACGAGGTGGTCTCCGCCGGCAAGGTGCTGAGCACGCCAGACATCGTGCAGCTGCTCGCCGCACGATGACCCGGAGTGCTTCTGGGTCTGGATCGTCCCGGTTTCCGGGACGATCCAGCCCCAGAACGTGGCGTGGACCGGCCCGCCGACGCGTCAGACGCGGGCGTGTTCGATGAGCTCGAGCACTCGCTCGACGGGGAGGCCGGGCACGATGTTGCCGTCGACGCCGACGACGGTGTCGGCCACGAACAGTGCGTTGCACACCGACTCCTCGGCGGCGTCGACGACTGCGGAGAACACCGCGTTGATCGACCCGTCGGCGAGCAACCGGACGTCGGTGATGCCTTCCGCGTCGCGCGGTTGACGGTTGGCCGTGCTCACCGCGCAGAAGATGTCGCCGCTGCCGTGGTGTGCCACCGAGCCCATCCGGGCGAGACCGAGGCCGACCCGCTGCGCGACTCGGCGCAGCTGGCGCGCGTCGAGCGGGATGTCGGTGACCACGATGCCGATGCAGCTGCCACCCTGGTCGAGCGTGGGCGCGGGTGGCGTGGCGGCGGGCGTGTCGGCGAGGTGCGGGCCGACGAGCACGCCACCGATGCGCAGGTCTCGTAGCGCACCGAAGTTGGCCAGCAGCAGCACGCCCACCGTGCCCAGCCCGGGCAGCACCCGAGAGGCGGTTCCGATGCCGGCCTTGTGGCCCATCGTGACCATGCCGGCGCCCGCCCCCACGGCGCCCTCGGCCACGGGGCCGCCGGTGGCCGCGGCGAGCGCCTCTCGCGCGTGCGCGGCCGTGACCCATCGGCGACGCATCTCGTCGAGGTGCGAGTCGTCGCACTCGCCGACCATGGGAATGACCACCTCGTCGGCTCCCGCGGCGAACAGCTCGTCGACCACGCCGTCGGCGACGCGGCCGACCGCCGACGTGCCCGTGAGCAGGATCGGCGTCTCGAGCACACCCCACTCGGTCATCTCGATGGTGCCCGTCAGCTCGCCCGCACCGTTGAGCACAGCGGGCGCCGCAGGCATCGGCCGCGCGAAGAGGTCGATGGGCGAGTCGGGCACGATGGCCGTGACGCCGGTGCGTGCCACGGGCTGCGGATGGTTCCCGTGCCAGATGGTGACGTGCCCCACTCGCACGCCCGGCACGTCGGTGATGGCGTTGTGTTCGCCGGGCGCATGCACGCCGAAGTGCAGCCCGAGGTCGCGCGCCCGCGGGCGTGGGGCCGGTGGAGCGGCGTCGGGTTCGGACGGGTGCGACATACCGGCAATCTAGAGTCGGCCCGATGACGGGGCTGCGCATGCCGGTGGTGTGGACCGACCGCCACCGCGGGCACGCGCCCGACGGTGGCTACTGGCTCGGCGTGCGCATCGCGGGCGACGAGGAACCCGAACGCGGCGACATGTTGCGCGACCAACTGCTGGCCGCGGGAGCACACGTGGTCGACGCACCCGACCTCGGTGTCGCTCCCGTGCTGGCAGTGCACGACGCGGCATTCGTCGACTGCCTCCGCCGAGCACATGCCGAGTGGGTGGCAGCTGGCCATCTCGACGACCCGGGCCAACCGCAGGTGGTGCCGTACATCTTCGCGATGCCGGGTTTCTCCGCGCGTGCGAAGGCCTCTCGCCCTCCGGCGAGCATTCGAGCCGAGATCGGGCTGTATGCCACCGACACGCTCACGCTCGTCGGTGAGTCGACGTTCGAGGCAGCGTGCGCGGCCGTGCACGCGTCGGTGCACGCGGCCGCGCTGGTGATCGACGGCGCGCCGGCCGCCTACGCCGCGGTGCGACCACCGGGCCACCATGCCGGCCCGGCCTACTTCGGGGGCTCGTGCTACTTCAACAACGCGGCGGCCGCCGCACAACACCTGCGCGACGCGGGCATCGACCGAGTGGCGATCGTCGACATCGACGCGCACCAGGGCAACGGCACGCAGGAGATCTTCTGGGCACGCGACGACGTGCTGTACGCCAGCCTGCACGTGGACCCTGCCGCCGGCTGGTACCCGCACTTCGTCGGTCATGCCGACGAGACGGGCGAGGGCGCCGGAGCGGGCGCCACCCTCAACGTGCCGCTGCCGCCGGGCACCGCCGACGACGAGTGGCTGCTGGCACTGCAGCAGTTGACGGCGGCGGTCACCGCGCACGGCAGCGCCGCACTCGTGGTGTCGTTGGGCGTCGATGCTGCCGCCGACGACCCGGAGAGCCCCTTGCGCATCACGTCGGGCGGCTTCCGCGCCGCGGGTCGGCTGCTGGGTACTCTCGGGCTGCCCACCGTGTTCGTCCAGGAAGGTGGGTACGACCTGCCTCGCCTGGGGCCGCTGGTCCTGGACGTTCTGCACGGTTTCGAGGAGCGACATGAGTGAACGACGTCATGACTGAACGACAGTGGTGGGTGGGCACAGACGAATCGGGGGGCATCCCCAACCCCGGACGGCCCGACGTGCTGCCGCCCGCGCACTGGCGGTTGGAGATGGTGGCGGCCACCGAACGGCCTCGCGCCATCGAGCTGTCACCCGACGGCAGCACCCTGGCGTTGATGCTCGACCGCGACACGTCCGACGTCTGGACGCTGCCGGTGGCGGGCGGGTCCGCGGTGCGCATCACCACCGGGCGACCGCTCGCCGCGTTCTGGGACGACGGCAACGCGGTGTGGTCGCCCGACGGGTCTCGCCTGGCGTTCACGCAGGGCGGGAAGGTGATGGTCGTGCCGGCGATCGGGGGCGTGCCCGCCGTCGTGTGCGAGGGGTCGGGCCCGGTGTGGCTCGACGACGAACGGATGATCGTGGGCATCACCCGCGAGTTGCGCACCGTGCTCGCTGTCGTCAATGTGGCCGACGCGTGGCCGCAGCCCATCGCGCACGCCGGGGCCGACTACGTGACGGCGGTGGTCTCGCCGGATCGCAGTGAGGTGGCCTACACCGTCTTCCACCACGACGATCTCAACTGCACCAGCCTGCACGTGGTGCACCTGGCCACCGGCGTCAGCCGCACGGTGGTGCACCAACCCGGGTTCGCGGTGCGCAGCCCCACGTGGTCACCCGACGGCGATCGCCTTGCGTTCGCGGGCGAGTGGCCGGGTTGGTACGAGGTGTTCGTGGTCGCCGCACACGACGGCTCGGCGCCGCGCCAGCTCACCACCGGTGGCACCGACTTCAGCGAGCTCGAGTTCACTCCCGCCGGCGACGCGCTGGTGGGCATCAGCACCTGCCGCGGTGCGGCACATGTCGTGCGCGTGGCAGTTGCCGACGGCTCGGTCACGCTGCTCGCGGCCGGCGGTACGTGGTCGTCGCCGCGTGTGCTGCCCGACGGATCAGTGGCGGCGGTGCACGAGTCGTTCGACACTCCGGCGCGAGTGTGCGTCGTCGCCACCAGTGGCGTCCGCGAGCTGCTGGCGCCGACGCCTGCCTCGGTGCGCTCGGCGCCGCACGTGATCCCCGAGCACGTGTCGTACCTGTCGCTCGACGGCATGGAGGTGCACGGCTGGCTGTACCGACCGGCCGGAGCATCGCTGCGGCAGCCGTGCCCGGCCGTCGTACAGCCGCACGGCGGGCCCACGTCGGTCACCGGCGACGAGTGGGACGGCGTGGCGCAGTACTTCGTGGCCAAGGGTTACGCCTGGTTCGCCATCAACTTCCGTGGCAGCACCACCTACGGCCGCGACTTCGAGCGCGCGAACCACGGCGTCTGGGGCGTCGCCGACACGCACGACTGCCTCGCGGCACACGATCACCTCGCGTCACTCGACTGGATCGATCCCTCCCGAGTCGCGATCTTCGGCGCCAGCTACGGCAGCTACCTGGCCCTGCACTCGGTGGTCGACGACCCTGACAACCGCTTTGCGTGCGCGGTCTCGAAGTACGGCGACTGCGACATCCTCACCTCGTGGGCGCAGGGCGACCTCGTCGGTCGGCTCGATCTGGAGCGGATGATGGGGCACCCGCGCGACGCTCGCACCGAGTACACCGCCGGCTCGCCCATCCACCGCCTCGAGCACCTGGAGGTGCCGGTGTTCGTGGCCCACGGCGAGCTCGACGAGCGGGTGAGCCCGCGACAATCGCAGGAACTGGTGGAAGCGCTGCGCCGCCACGGCAAGCAGTTCGAGTACGTCACGTACCCCACCGAAGGGCACGGCCTGCTGCGAACGGAACCGTTCCTGCACTTCCATCAGCGGCTCGAACGGTTCCTCGACTGGTACCTCATGCCATGAGCGCGAGCGTGCTCCGGGCGCGGTGGCAACGAGCGCTCGGCTGCTGTGGCAACATGTCTGAACGACGGCGCAGTATTGCGCCACGGCCGTGGGGGAGAACACGCATGACACGGAAGCTCTGGGTAGGTCTGTTGGCTGCGGGGGCCATCGGGGCCATGGCGGCGGGCATGGTCGGCAACGTCCAGGCGGGCAGCGACGACACCGTCACGCTCACCGTCGGTCTCACGCAGGACATCGACTCGCCGAACGTCACCGTCGGCTACACGGTCGCGGCCTACGAGTTCTGGAACCTGCAGTACGCCACCCTCACCGACAAGGCGGCGGCCGACTTCGCCATCATCCCCGGTCTGGCGGAGAGCTGGGAGGGCAGCGACGACGGGCTCACCTACACCTACACCCTGCGCGAAGGGCTGAAGTGGAGCGACGGAGAGCCGCTCACCGCCGACGACGTGGTGTTCACGGTCAACACGTCGCGCGACCAGGGGTGGTTCAACCACTCGTCGGTCACGGCCAACCTCACGGCCACCGCCATCGACGAGCGCACGGTGGAGATCACCTCCGCGGTGCCGGACCCGAAGCTGCCGACGATGGACGTGTACATCCTGCCCGAGCACATCTGGGCGGGCCCCGCTGCCGACGACATCACCACCTACGACGCCCTCGAAGGAGTCGGCTCCGGCCCGTTCACGCTGCAGGAGTGGAAGCCGGGCCAGGAGTGGATCGTGGAGGCCAACCCCAACTACTGGCAGGGTGAGCCGGCCATCGACCAGATCGTGTTCCGCCTCTACACCGAGGGCGGCGCCATGGTCGCGGCGCTCGAGAACGGCGAGCTCGACGCCGCCAACGACATTCCGGCCGAGCTGTTCGAGGGCCTGGCCAGCGACGACATCGTCACCGTCGCCGGTGCGCAGGGCGGCTTCACCGAACTGGCGATGAACGGCATGGCGGGCGGTCTCGGCGACGGCCACCCCGCGCTGCAGGACCTCGACGTGCGCCACGCCGTCGCGATGGCCATCGACCGCGATGCGCTCTTCGAGCGGGTGGCGCTCGGCATCGGCCTGCCGCTCACGGTGCTCGGCGTGTCGCCGCTGCAGGAGTGGTTGCCGGAGATCCCCGAGGACCAGCAGCTGAACTACGACCCGGCAGCAGCCAACGCGCTGCTCGACGCCGGCGGCTACCTCGACACCGACGGAGACGGTGTGCGCGAGATGCCCGACGGCGGCCAGTCGCTCACGTTCCGCTACGCCGAGCGCTCGGAAGGCACGCAGGGCCCCGCGGTCCGCGAGCTCATCACCGGCTGGTTGACGGAAGTGGGCATCGCCACCGAGGTCAGCGTGTTCGACGACTCGCAGCTCGGGACGGCCATCGGCGCCGGCGAGTACGACCTGTTCGTGTGGGGCTGGACCCCGTTCGTCGACCCCGACCCGATGCTGAGCTACTTCACGTGCGCACAGCTCACCACCGACATCGAGAGCCTCGGCTACAACGATGCCAACTGGTGCTCGGAGGAGTACGACGCCCTCTACGAGCAGCAGAACCAAGAGCTCGATCGCGACAAGCGCATCGAGATCGTGCACGAGATGATCACGTTGTTCCACAACGAGTCCACGTACGTGGTGCTGTACCACGACGCCGACACGCAGGCCTACCGCACCGACCGCTTCGAGGGATGGCTGCAGCAGCCCGCCGACACCGGCCCGGTCATCTTCACGAACAGCTCGCCCACCTACTTCAACCTCACGCCCATCGACGGTGGCGGTGGTGACGACGGTGGCATGTCCACCGGTGTGCTCATCGCCATCATCGCCGCGGTGCTCGTCGTGGTCGTGGGTGGTGGCCTCCTCGTCATGCGCAGCCGAGCGGGTCGCGAGGAACGCGAGTAGTTCACCAGGTGCGTGCCGGGTTCGTCATTCGCAAAGTGCTCGGCGCGTTCAGCACGCTCGCGTTCGTCGTCGTCTTCAACTTCTTCCTGTTCCGCGTCGTGAACCCGAACCCGGTCGACTCGATGTTCCGCGGGCGCAACCTCACGCGCGAGCAACTCGACGAGATCACTCGCAAGTTCAACCTCGACGGTTCGAAGTGGGACCAGTTCGTCGGCTACGTGCAGCAGTTGGCGCGCGGCGACCTGGGGCTGTCGTTCAAGGGGAACCGGCCGGTGTCGACGGTGATCGGTGAGGCGCTGTGGCCGACGGTTTTGCTGGTCGGCACATCCACCGTCCTCTCGATGATCGGCATCACCATCGGATACCGAGCCGGGTGGCGACGTGGCAGCCGCTTCGACACCGCCTCCACCTCGTTCTCGATGATCACGTACTCGATGCCCGAGTTCTGGGTGGGCATGGTGTTCCTGGGCTTCTTCTCCGCGAAGCTCGGCTGGTTCCCGGTGGGCGGTCTGGAAGACCCGGGCAGCAACGCAAGCGGGTTCGCGAAGTACCTCGACCAGCTGCACCACATGGTCCTGCCGGCCACCGTGCTGGCCATTGCGTACATCGGCGAGTACATGATCGTGGCGCGCTCGTCGATGATCGAGACTTTGCGCGAGGACTACCTGCAGTTGGCGCGAGCGAAGGGCATGCGCGACGAAGAGGTGCGCCGCCGGCACGCGGTGCCCAACGCGCGGCTGCCGGTGGTGAGCCTCAGCGCGATCAACTTCGGGTTCATCTTCAGCGGCGCCATCGCGGTGGAGGCCATCTTCTCCTGGCCGGGCATCGGTCAGGCCACCTACCTGGCCATCCGTGGGCCCGATCTCCCGATGCTGCAAGGACTGTTCCTGCTCATCAGCGCCACCGTCATCGTCGCCAACCTCATCGCCGATCTGCTGTACGGCAAGCTCGACCCGCGGGTGCTGGGCCGATGACCTCCACCGCCGACGACGTGGTGCTCGCCTCGCCGCGATCCATCCGCTGGGCGCGTCGGCGCGCGTCGGCGGCGGGAGCGTGGGCACGCCTCCGGCGCGACAAGCTCGCGTTGGGTGCGCTGGCCGTGCTGGCCGGCTTCACGGTGATGGCGCTCATCGCTCCGCTGGTGTCGGATCGTTCCGACTTCAGCGCCATCAACACCGGCGACAATCCCACCAACCAGTCGCCCGACGGGTCGTTCTTCCTCGGCACCGACTCGCTCGGCCGCAGTGTGGCGCTGCAGGTGATGTGGGGTGCGCGCATCAGCTTGGCGGTCGGTCTCGCCGCCACCATCCTGATGATCGGCATCGGTGTGATCGTCGGTCTCGCGGCGGGGTTCTTCGGCGGATGGGTCGACGCGCTGCTGATGCGCATCACCGACTGGT
>JAUXQB010000200.1 GCA_030685215.1 Actinomycetota bacterium | reverse complement strand
GCGCGTCCACCTCGCTACCACTCCCCACACCCTCACGACCGCTGAACGCCGACGAGGCCGTCGTGGTGCAGGCCATCGCGGCCGCGCACGAACTGGGCGGGCCTGTTGCTCCCGCACTCGA
This sequence comes from Actinomycetota bacterium, assembly GCA_030685215.1. GTDB lineage: Bacteria > Actinomycetota > Acidimicrobiia > Acidimicrobiales > Ilumatobacteraceae > UBA668. The sequence continues at coordinate 14,590 of JAUXQB010000200.1, read as the reverse complement.
TGCCGCCTCTGCTCTGTTGCGCGAGCGCAGTGCCATTCGCGACGAGGCGCACGCGCACGCGGCGCAGGCTCGGTTGAGCGCTCGCATGCTCACCGCAGTGCCGCTCGTGTTCCTCACCTGGAGCTTCGGCACCAGCGCGTCGTTCCGCACGGCAGTGCTCGGCCCGACCGGCGGGCTGAGCGTGGCGGCGGGAGCGGTCTGCAACCTGGCGGGATGGCGATGGATGCAGCGCATCATCCGCAGGGCCGGCCAATGATCGCAGCCGTCGCAGTGCTCGCGGTCGTCGCTGCCGGTCTCGCAGCCAGGCCGCGCGCGCCTCGGCGCAGTTCGGTCGCCACAATCGCGCACGCTCGTCGCCGCACCACTCGGCGAGGTCGAGCAGCACTCACCGCCGCTGGCGAGCGCGCGTACCCTCACGCAATCGAACTGGTCGTGCTGGCCGTGCGCGCCGGCCACCTCCCTTCGTCGGCGATACGGAGCGTGGCGCCGCATCTGGAACCATCTCTCCGCGCGGCCTTCGAGGAAGTCGGTCGCCGCACGGCCATTGGCGAACGGTTCGCCGATGCCCTCGCGGTGCTGCCCGAACGGCTCGGCACGATGGCCGCTCCGCTGGCCGACTCGTTCGCCGCCGCCGACCGCTACGGGCTGCCGTTGGCGCCGGTGCTCGAGCGACTGGCCGACGAAGCACGGCAACGCCGTCGCCGTCAGGCCGACGCGCTCGCCCGGCAACTGCCGGTGCGGCTCTCGCTGCCGCTGGTGCTGTGCACGCTTCCGTCGTTCGTCCTCCTCGCAGTTACCCCCTTGCTGCTCGCAGCCCTCTCGTCGCTCCAACGCTGACCTCACCCGGCACTCCACACGTGAACCACGGAGGTTCCCATGAACGCACGCATCGCACGATTCCACGCATGGCTGCTCTGGCACGACGACGACGGCCAGGCCACCACCGAGTACGCCCTCGTGCTGCTCGGTGCCGCGCTGGTCGCGTTGCTCGTGGTCGGCTGGGCCACCACCGGCGGCGGTGGCGGCAAGGTCGGCCGCCTGTTCGATCGGGTCATCGACTCGGTCATCGACAAGCTGTGAGCCTCGGCCAGACGCCGCACCGCGACCGCGGCCAGGCCTCGGTCGAGCTGGCGCTGTGCCTGCCGCTGGTGTGCCTGCTGCTCTGCGGTGTGGTGCAGGTGGCCGTGGTGGCGCGTGGTCAGCTCGCCGTGCAACTCGCGGCGCGTGAAGCTGCGCGGGCGGCCGCCGTCTCCGCCGACCCGGCCACTGCGGCCGCCCTCGCCGCCGAACGAGCAGTCACATTGCGACCCTTGGCGGTGCGCGTTGCCCAGCGCGGCGGCACCGTCACCGCGACGGTCAGCTACACCGATCGCACCCAGGCGCCGCTCGTGGGTGCTCTGTTGCCCGACGTGACGCTCACCGCCAGCGTCACCATGGCGCTCGAACCGCCGTAGTGCTCCCAACCGAGCCGGGGCGAGGGCCCAGATAGCGTGACGTCGTCATGGAACTCGTCTGCTCCCTCGCCGACATCGGCACGCTGCACGTGCTGCAGGCGAGCGGCGAGATCGATCTCGCCACGCTGCCCTACTTCGCCGATCACCTCGTTCGTGCGGTCACCACTCACTCCGGCGGCGTGGTGTTCGTCGATCTCGACGGCGTCACTGCACTCGACGACACCGGGCTGGGCATGCTGCTCGGCGCCGCCGGTCGCGCCCGCGAGCGCGGCGGCGACCTGGTGGTGGTGTGCAACAACGAGCGCCTTCGCGCCCGCTTCGCGCTCACCGGACTCGACCGCGCGGTGCGAGTGCAGCACACGATCAGCTGACTCGCGCGGTCAGGGCTTCTTCGGCTTGCGAACGCCGCGCCGGTCGAGCGCCTTCTCCTGCGCGCGCTGCTCCGCTTCGAGCGCGGCTTCCTCCGCAACCAGGTGCTGCATGCTGAGCAGCCGCCGCGGATCGAGCCTGCCGTCGGCCACCGCGGCGTTCACCGCACAGTCGGGTTCCTCGTCGTGCTTGCAGTCGCGGAAGCGACAGTGGTCCATCAGCTCGAACACGTCGGCGAACGCGTTCTCGATGCCACGCCCGCTGCTCCACAGACTGACCGCACGCACACCCGGTGTGTCGATCAGCCAACCGCCCGCGACCATGCGGATGAGCTCTGACGCCGTGGTGGTGTGGCGGCCACGCTGGTCGCCCTCGCGCACGTCGGCGGTGGCCATGCGGCCGTGACCCACCAGTGCGTTGACGAGCGTGCTCTTGCCCACGCCACTGGCGCCCAGCAACGCGATGGTGGCGTTGTCGGCCGCGTATGAGCGGAGCGCTTCCACGCCCACCCCGGTGATGCCACTCGCCACGCAGATGTCGACACCGGGTGCCACGTCGTGCAACGCGGAGAGCGTCTCCGCTGGGTCGTCGATGAGGTCGACCTTGGTGAGCACCACCACGGGCCGCGCGCCGCTGTCCCACGCGAGCACCAGCTCGCGCTCGAGACGCCGGCGGTTGGGTGGCGAGGTGAGACCGTGCAGCAGCATCACCACATCGATGTTGGCGGCGATGGTGTGCGCCTCGGCACGGTTGCCCTCGAACGACGCCCGCCGCACGAACGCGCTGTGGCGGGGCAGCACGTGCTCGATGCGCTCGCCGTCGTCGCCGACCACGACGAAGTCGCCGACTGCGACATCGGCACCGATGTTGCGCGCACGAACCGGTGGCCGGTCGAGCGACATCAGCACGCTGCTCCACCCACGGTCGAGTCGGCTCACTCGACCGGTGGCGATGGGTGTGCCCAACTCGCGCCAACGTGCCAACGCTTCGTCGGTCCAGCCGAGTCGAATGTCACACGGTTCGTCGATTCGGCGAAGGGTAGCGTCGCGCACGAGCGGTCAGCTCCTGCCGACCGCACAGGGAGGACACACGATGCTCGCTCGTCTCGCGCGCTTCAGCTTCAGGAAGCGGTGGCTGATGGTGTTCGCCATCTGGCTGCCGCTGCTGATCGGACTCAACGTGGTAGGTGGCGCCCTGGGCACCGACTACCGCACCGACTTCAACCAGCCCGACAGCGAGTCGAAGCTGGTGCAAGAGGCGTTCCAGAGCGTCGGCAGCGATGAAGACGCGGGATTCACCGCGCAGATCGTGTTCACCGCCGAGCAGGGCAACACCGACCCCGCGGTGGTCGCGGCCATGGAGGAGTTCTTCGCGGAGGTCGAGGCACTCGACAACGTGAAGCTGGTCAGCCCGTTCTCGGAAGCGGGCGCCAGCCAGAACAGCCCGGCCGGGTCGCCCACCAACCAACTCGGTGCCGACGTGTCGTTCGCGCAGCTGTCGGTGACCCAGCTCGACCAGGCCAAGACCCTCGCCCTGGGTGAGGACATCATGGCCATCGGCGACAGCGTCCAGGTGCCGGGCCTGCGCATCGAATACGGCGGTCAGGTCTTCGCCGCCTTCGAGTTCCCCGCCAGCGAGATCCTCGGCATCCTCGCCGCCGTCATCATCCTGCTCATCGCATTCGGGTCGGTGGTGGCCATGGGCCTCCCCATCGGCACCGCCCTCGCCGGCCTGGGCGTGGCCATGGCCATCGTCGGCATCGCCTCGAACGGGTTCTCGATCCCCGAGTTCGGCCCGCAGATGGCCGCGATGATCGGCCTCGGCGTGGGCATCGACTACGCGCTGTTCATCGTCAGCCGATACCGCGAACACCTCGACATGGGCGAAGACCCGGAGACCGCCACCATCGCGGCCGTCGACTCCAGCGGCCGCGCGGTCATCTTCGCCGGCATCACCGTGATGATCTCGCTGCTCGGTCTGTTCATCATGGGCCTGTCGTTCGTGCGCGGTCTCGCGGTCGCCGGCGCCACCGGTGTGCTGGTGATGATGATCGCGTCGATCACCCTGCTGCCCGCCCTGCTCGGGTTCACCGGCACCCGCATCCACACCACCACTCGCGCCGCCGCGACCGCGGTGGCACTGGTGGTCATCTGCGGCATCGTCGGCGTCATCGTCGACAACCTCGGCCCGCTGATGGGCATCGGGTTCCTGGGCGCAGTGCTCGTGATGGTGCTCGGCTATCTGCCGTTCGGCCGCTCGCTGCGCAAGCCGCTGCCGCACCGCAAGGAGAAGCCGCGCGAAGAGCAGGGCTGGTACCGCTGGAGCCGCTTCATCCAGCACCGCCCCTGGCCTGCGCTCGTCGGCTCCGCCGGTCTCCTCATCCTGCTCGCACTGCCGCTGTTCGGCATCCGCCTCGGGTTCGGCGACGAGGGCAACGCCCCTCGCGACACCACCGTGCGCCAGGCGTACGACCTGGTTGCCGCCGGCTTCGGCCCCGGCAGCAACGGCCCCTTGTACCTGGTCACCACCGACCCGGCGTCCAGCGCGGCGACAGCCGACGCGGTCGACGCGGCGCTGGCCGCCGAGAGCAACATCGCGTTCGCCACGCCCGGCAGCCAGATCGGCGAGAGCACGTGGTCGTGGGTCGTGTACCCGAAGACCGCACCGCAGGACGAAGCCACCGCCGACCTGGTGCACCGCCTGCGCGACGACGTGCTGCCCACCACCGGCATCCAGGTGAACGTGGGCGGCTGGACCGCCGGCGGCATCGACTTCGCCACCTACATCAGCGGTCGCCTCCCCATCCTCATCGGCGCCGTGCTCATCCTCAGCTTCCTGCTCCTGATGCTCGTGTTCCGCAGCCTGCTGGTGCCGCTCAAGGCTGTCATCATGAACCTGCTGTCGGTGGGCGCCGCGTACGGCGTGATCGTGGCCATCTTCCAGTGGGGTTGGGGCCTGAGCTTCATCGGCGTCGACAACCCGGGACCGGTGGAGGCGTGGGCACCGATGATGCTGTTCGCCATCGTGTTCGGCCTGTCGATGGACTACGAGGTGTTCCTGCTGTCGCGCATCAAGGAGGAGTTCGACCGCACCGGCGACAACAACCTCGCCGTGGCCGACGGCCTCGCCGTCACCGCTCGGGTCATCACCGCCGCCGCCATCATCATGGTGTGCGTGTTCTCGGCGTTCGTACTCGGCGACGACCGCAACCTGAAGCTGTTCGGCTTGGGGATGGCCGTCGCGGTGTTCGTCGACGCCACCATCGTCAGAATGGTGCTCGTGCCGGCCACCATGGAACTGCTCGGCGACCGGAACTGGTGGATCCCGAAGTGGCTCGACCGCATCCTGCCGCACCTCGACGTGGAAGGCCACGACCGCACGCCCACCCCCGTCACGGCTCCCGACCAGGCACCCGAGGCGGAACCGGAGCCGGTCACCACCGGCAGCTGACACGGCCGGTGGCTTTCGCCGCCGCGCGGACTTACAATCCGGTTCCATGGCGGAAAACACGGACCTCGATCACAACCTCGAACTGGTGCGACGTGGCTACGACCCGCACCAGGTGCAACGTCTCGTCGGCGCGCTGCGCGACGAGTTGAAGGCCGTCGCCACCGAGAATGCCGAGCTGCGCACGCACCTCGCCGACCCGAGCGCCCCTGTGCCCGCCGCCACGCCCGAGTCCGCAACCCGTCTCGCGACGCCCGCCTCCGACGAAGCCATCGCCGTCTGGGCCAGCGAGACCCTCGAGATGTTGGCTGCGTCGCGAGCCAACCTCGCGCGAGTGATGGAGCAGGCCGACGTCGACGGTGCCGCGCTCCTCACGTCGGCCGAGCAGGAAGCCGCCACCATCCGTGAGTCGGCCGAAGCAGAAGCCGCCCGCATCCTCGAGGAGGCCACCGCCCGCGCCGGAGACACCGTGAGCCAGGCCGAGCGTCAGGCAGCCGCGAACGTGGCCGACGCCGAAGCGCACCGCGCTGCGGTGGAAGCCGAGATCCAGATGCTCAAGGCCTCGGCACAGGCCGATCTCGACCAGCGGGCAGCCGAACTGCAGTCCACCACCCAGCAGCTGGCCGACCTCGAGGCTCGTCGCCGTGGTGTCAGCGAGCAGTTGCGGGCCACCCGCGCCCAGATCGACTCGCTCTTCTCCCTGGTCGACGACTCGCCCTCCGCGAGTCGGGAGAATGCGAATGAGCAACTCTGACGAGACACGCTCGCGGGTCGAACAACTGATCGCCATTGCCGACCGGGTCGCCTCGCAGGAGGTCCCGCCGGCGCCGCCGCGTCGCTGGCTGCCACTCGTCGTCGGGCTCCTCGGTGTGGCCGCGCTCACTGCCGGCGTGCTCGGCCTCGTCGACAACACCTCTGGCGCACCCGTCGACGTCTCCACCACCGCGGCGCCGCAGCCGACCACAGCCCCGGTCACGGTGCCTGCCACGGCCGTGTCGCCCACGACGCTGCCGGTCACGACGCTGCCGAGCACGACAGTGCCCAGCACCGACGCGCCCACCACCGTGCCTGCCACCACGGTGCCTCCGGCCGTTGGGGCGGCCGTGCCGAACCACTGGGCCGAGTTCGTCGACGGCACGGTGTACCTGCGCGGCACGGTGCCCGACCAGGCCAGTGCCGACCAGGTGCGCGAACGGGCAGCGGCAGTGTTCGGAGCCGACAACGTGGTGGTCGAGTACTCCTTCCAGCCGGGCATCGCGCACATCGCCGACGCGCCGCTCTACCTGCGCGACTGGGTGACGTTCGAACAGAACTCCGCCACGCTCGACGACGCCAACCGCGGGCTGCTCGACGTGCTGCGCATCCTGATGGTGCAGCATCCGCAGGTCACCATCCGCATCGACGGCCACACCGACTCGGTCGGACCCGACGACTCGAACCTCGAGCTCTCGCAGGCCCGCGTCGACGCCATCGCGTCGTACCTCCAGGCCACCGGCATCGACCCCGCACGCATCACGCGCACTGCGCACGGCGAGAGTGCCCCCATCGCCGACAACAACACCGCCGAGGGTCGAGCCGAGAACCGCCGCATCGAGTTCACGCTCGAGCATCTGCTCGCCTGACCGACTCGTCCTGGACGCGGATCGCGAGCGCGCCTTGACAACGAGGGCCTCCATCACGTAGGGATGCGCACCAATGTCCAAGCCCCTCGTCATCGTCGAGTCGCCAGCCAAGGCGAAAACCATTGCCAAGTTCCTCGGCAATGAGTTCGACGTGCGCGCCTCGGTGGGCCACGTGGCCGACCTGCCCAGCAAGGGTCTGTCGATCGACGTCGACAACGGCTTCAAGCCCACGTACGAGCTCACCGTGCGCGGCAAGGACGTGGTGAAGGACCTGCGAGCGGCCATGAAGGACGCCAGCGAGCTCTACCTCGCGACGGACGAGGATCGCGAGGGGGAAGCCATCAGCTGGCACCTGCTCGAGTACCTGAAGCCGAAGATCCCGGTGAAGCGGATGGTGTTCCACGAGATCACCAAAGCAGCCATCGACCAGGCGGTCGCCAACCCGCGCGGCATCGACTACGGCCTCGTCGACGCGGCAGAGACCCGTCGCCTGCTCGACCGGCTGTACGGCTACGAAGTCTCGCCGGTGCTGTGGCGGCGCGTGAACCGCGGGTTGTCCGCAGGCCGCGTGCAGAGCCCGTCGGTGCGCCTCATCGTCGAGCGCGAGCGCGAACGCATCGCGTTCGTCACCGCCGGCTACTGGGACATCGACCTGCAGACCGGCACGTCGCCGTCGTTCTCGGCCACCCTCGTCGCACTCGACGGCACCAAGGTGGCCACGGGCAAGGACTTCGGAGCCGACGGCACCCCGAAGAGCACAGTGGTCGTGGTGCCCGAGGCGAAGGCGCGTGCGCTCGCCGACGAGCTGGGTAGCGCCGAGTTCACGGTGCGCTCGGTCGAGGAGAAGCCGTACCGCAGCAGCGCCAAGGCTCCGTTCATGACCAGCACGTTGCAGCAGGAGGGTGGCCGCAAGCTGCGTCTCGGCGCGGCACAGGTGATGCGCATCGCGCAGGGCCTCTACGAGCGTGGCTACATCACCTACATGCGAACCGACAGCGTCGCGCTCTCCGCCGAGGCGCTCGCCGCGGTGCGCGCGGAAGTGCAGCGCTCCTACGGGCAGCAGTTCCTCTCCGCCGCGCCTCGCCAGTTCTCCAGCAAGAGCAAGAACGCGCAGGAGGCCCACGAGGCCATCCGACCCACCACTCCCCTGCGCTCACCCGACGCCCTCGCCGCCGAGCTCAACGGCCAGGAGCTGTCGCTCTATCGCATGATCTGGCAGCGCACGATGGCCACGCAGATGGCCGACGCGGTGGGCACCACGGTGTCGGTGCGCCTCGGTGCGGTGGCCGCCTCCGGCGACGACTGCGAGTTCGCCGCCAGCGGCACCACCATCACGTTCCCCGGCTACCGTCAGGTCTACGTCGAATCGTCCGACGACGCCACCGAGGAGGAGCAGGAGGCACTGCTCCCGAAGCTCACCGTCGGCGACCGGGTGCCGGTCGCTTCGCTCACCCCCAACGGTCACTCCACCTCGCCGCCCGCGCGCTACACGGAAGCATCGTTGGTCAAGCGACTCGACGAGCTCGAGATCGGTCGACCGTCCACCTGGGCGTCCATTATCCAGACCGTGCAGGACCGCGGCTACGTGTGGAAGAAGGGCCAGGCGCTCGTGCCCACCTGGACCGCGTTCGCCGTCGTCGGTCTGATGGAGCAGCACTTCGAGGAGCTCGTCGACTACGAGTTCACGGCTCGCATCGACGAAGACCTCGACGCCATCGCGCGCAACGAACTGAAGAAGCAGGACTGGCTCCAGCACTTCTACTTCGGCTCGGACCCCGACGCCGCCAACCCGAACCCGATGCCCGGCCTCAAGCGGTTGGTGGAGGAGAACCTCGACCACATCGATGCGGCCGAGATCAACACGTTCCCCATCGGACTCGACCCCGACGGCAACCTGATCGTGGTGAAGCCCGGCAAGTACGGGCCGTACGTGAAGCGCGGTGACGACACCGCCAGCGTGCCCGACGACCTCACCCCCGACGAGCTCACCGTCGAGGTGGCGCTGAAGCTGCTGGCCGCCCCGAAGAGCGACGAGCCGATCGGCGAGCTCGACGGCTACCCGGTGTTCGCCAAGAACGGCCGCTACGGCCCCTACGTGCAGTGGGGTGCGCCCGACAACCTGCCGCCGGGCCTGGAGAAGCCGAAGATGGCCAGCCTGTTCAAGACGATGGTGTTCGAACGGGTCACCATCGACGACGCGAAGCAGTTGCTGCAGCTGCCGCGCTCGCTGGGCATCGACCCGGCCGACGGCGCCGAGATCGTGGCGAACAACGGGCGCTACGGCCCCTACGTGCAGAAGGGCAAGGACTTCCGCAACATCGCCGGCGAGGAGCAGTTGCTCACCATCTCGCTGGCCGAGGCCGTCGAGATCTTCAGCCAGCCGAAGGTGTTCCGCCGTGGCGGCGGCGCCAACCTGGCGGCGAAGGGCCCGCTGCGCGAGTTCGGCAACGACCCCATCAGCGGCAAGGCGGTGGTGGCCAAGGACGGCAAGTTCGGCGTGTACGTCACCGACGGCGAGACCAACGCCTCGTTGTCGAAGGGCGACCGGCTCGAGGCGATGGAGCCCGAGCGCGCGTACGAGCTGCTCGCCATCCGCCGCGAGGCCATCATCGAGAAGGGCGGCGCGCCCGCCAAGCGGGCCACGGCCACCAAGAAGGCCGCCGCGAAGAAGGCGGCACCGGCGAAGAAGGCTGCCGCCAAGAAGTCGCCGGCCAAGAAGACTGCGGCCAAGAAGGCCGCCGCGCACGCGGCTCCCATCACCGAGCTCTGAACCGGGCGAAGCTGCCGCCTCAGCCGGCGACCACGACGGTGAGCACGCCGACCGCGACCAGTGCACTCGCCATCAGCTCCGCGCGTGAGTGGCGGTCGTGGAGCACCCAGCGCGACACGGCGAAGGCGAACAGCAGCTCGACCTGACCGAGCGTGCGCACCTTCGCCGCGTTCTCCAGCGCGAGCGCCAACGCCCACCCCGCGGAGCCGCACACGCTGAGCACACCCACCACTGCGCTCGACCGCCAGTGCACCAGGCTCAGCCGGATCTGGTCGCGCTCGCGCGCCACCAGGTAGCCGCCGTGCACGATGGTCTGCATCGTGTTCATGACGGCCAGGGTCAACAGTGCGTGCATCACCACCGGCCCGCCGTCGAGGGCCTTGGTCGCACCGCGGATGCCGATGGCCGCCAGCCCGAGCAGGCCGCCGGCGGCGAGCCCGAACAGCGCGGCCGGTTGGCGTACGGCCACCCACGTCAGGCGCTTCCCTCTCGTGGCCAGCAGCGCGACGCCGACCATGCACACCGCGGCGCCGATCCAGCCGCCCCAGCGCAACGTCTCTCCGAGCAGCACCCAAGAGAACAGGGCCACTTGCACCACCTCGGTCTTCGCGAAGACCGTGCCCACCGCGAAGTCGCGAGCGTCGAACGCGCGGATCAGGCAGATGGTGCCCAGGATCTGGGCGAGACCGCCACCGAGGATGGTGGGCCAGAACCTCGCCTCGATGTGCGGCCAGGTGACTCCCAGCGACCATGCGAGCAGCACGGCGAGGGCCGAGAGCGGCGCGCCGTAGACGTAGCGGACGAAGCCGGCGCCACTGACCGAGAGCAGCGATCGCAGCCGGTGCTGGGTGGCCGTGCGCGCGGTTTGCAGCGCCGCCGCGATCACCGTGATGAGGATCCACATAGAGTCTCACAATGTAGGATTGACGTCTCAGACAGAGACTAGCCGCGTTCCGTGGATATGGTGCGGCTCGATATGTCGAGCGGCCGTTACATCACACTCGAAGGCGCTGAGGGCTGCGGGAAGAGCACGCATGCGGCACGCCTGGCCGAGGCGCTCGATGCCGTGCTCACGCGCGAGACGGGCGGCACCGCCATCGGCCAGCGCATCCGCACCATCCTGCACGACACCACGGTCACCAACCTGTCGCACCGCGCCGAGGCGTTGCTCACCGCTGCCGACCGCGCGCAGCACATCGACGAGGTGGTGGCACCGGCGCTCGATTCGGGTCGTCACGTGGTCAGCGATCGCAGCGTCTACTCCACGCTCGCGTACCAGGGCTACGGGCGCGAGCTCCCCCTCGCCGAGGTCCGCCGGCTCAACGAGTGGGCGGTGGGGTCGCACTGGCCGGATCTGGTGCTGCTGCTCGACGCCGCCCCGGAGGTGCTCGAGCGTCGCATGCGCGGCCGCCAGCTCGACCGCTTCGAGCAGGAGGGCCAGCAGTTCCATCAACGCGTGCGCGACGGCTTCCAGCAGTTGGCCCGCGACGAACCCGACCGTTGGGTCGTCATCGACGGCGCGCAGACGCTCGACGCCGTGCAGCGGTCCATCCGCGCCGCGGTCACCGACCGCCTGGGTATCTGATGTTCGCCGAGTACGCGCGGTCGGTGTGGGACGGCGTCGTCGGCCAGGCGCGAGCCGTCGACCAGCTCACCCGCGCCGCGGTGTCGCCGGTGCACGCGTACCTGTTCGTCGGTCCGGCCGGCAGCACCAAGCACGAAGCCGCGCGAGCGTTCGCGGCGCTGCTGCTCACCGGCCACGACGACCCGGAGGCCCGCGACGCCCGGCTCGCGCTGGCCGGCGAGCACCCCGACGTGCGCGAGGTCGAGCGCACCGGCGCACGCATCGCGAAGGAGCAGGTGAGCGAGATCATCCGCACCGCCTCGCTCGCCCCCATCGAGGGCAGCCGCAAGGTGATGGTGCTGCACGAGTTCCATCTGCTCGACGCCGACGGTGCCGCGCGTTTGCTGAAGACGCTCGAAGAGCCGCCCGCCAGCGCCGTGTTCCTCGTGCTCGCCGACCAGGTGCCGCCCGAGCTCGTCACCATCGCGTCGAGGTGCGTGCGCATCGAGTTCGGCACCATTCCGGAAGCCACCGTGCGCGACGTCCTCATCGCCGAAGGTGCCTCACTTGAGTCCGCGGAGCAGGCCGCCGCGGGGGCGGAGGGGAACCTCACGCGAGCGCGAGTGCTGGTCACCGACCCGGGTCTGATGGCTCGCCGCGCCGCGTTCGCGTCCATCCCGCAGCGCCTCGACGGCACCGGCAGCAACGTCGTCGCGCTGTGCACCGAGCTCACCTCGCTCATCGAGGCCGCCGCAGCGCCGCTGGCCGCTCGGCAGGTCGAGGAGGCCGAGGCGCTGGAAGCGCGAGTGGCGGCCGTGGGCGAGCGCGGCAGCGGTCGCAAGCAACTCGAGGAACGCCACAAGCGAGAGCTGCGCCGCCACCGTGTCGACGAGTTGCGCAGCGGACTCGCCGTCATGGCCAGTGCCTACCGCGACGCGCTGGTGCAGCAGCGCCTCACCCGTCCCGATGCCGCGGTGCATGCGGTGCAGCGCATCCACCAATCGCTCGACGCACTCGACCGTAACCCCAACGAGGCCCTGCTGCTGCAATCGTTGCTGCTCGACCTGCCGTCCATCTGACGCCGACGCGCGAGACCTGGGAACCGGGTGGGCGCGCTCGGAGGCGACCGCTAGCATTGCTGCCTGCGCCCAGGTAGCTCAGTCGGTAGAGCAACGCACTCGTAATGCGTAGGTCAGGAGTTCGATTCTCCTCTTGGGCTCCATTCCTCACGTCGGTGTCTGCCGGCTCGTGGCTCCGGGGTCGGCGAACGAGCGCAGGGCCGAAGGACCCTGCACCACTCGTCTCCAGGGCGGGTACGGTCGCGTTCGCAACAACCCGAATGCCACGCCCATGGGCTCGGCATCTCATCTGTTGGAGGAGTCGTGATGAGCTACTCGACCACCCGCATCCGCAACGTGGCCCTGGTGGGCCACGGTGGCGCCGGCAAGACCACGCTGGCCGAGGCACTGTTGGTACGTGCCGGCGCGTTGCCGAGAGCGGGGAAGGTCGACGACGGCACGAGTGCACTCGACACCGAACCGGAGTCCGTCAAACGTCGGATGTCGTTGTCGCTCACCATTGCCCCGTTCCAGTGGAAGGCCTCCGACGGCGTCGAGTACAAGGTCAACCTGCTCGACACGCCCGGCTACCTCGACTTCGAGAGCGACGTCGATGCGGCCCTCTCCATCGCGGATCTCGCGGTGTTCGTGGTGAGCGCGGTCGAGGGTGTCGAGGTGCAGACGGAGCGACTCTGGCGCAAGGCGGCTGCGCTCGGCCTGCCGCGGATGATCTTCGTCAACAAGGAGGACAAGGAGCGCGCCGACTTCCACTCCACGCTCGACCAGCTCCGGATCGCGTTCGGTAGCGGCATCGCGCCGCTCGAGCTCCCTCTCGGCGAGGCCGGCACGCTGCACGGCGTCGCCGACGTGCTGTCGGAAGCGGCGTTCGAGTACGAGCCCGGCGGCACGCACCACACCGAGGCGATGCCCGACGCAGTGGTCGCCGAGGAACACGCGCTCCACGACGCGCTGCTCGAGGAGATCGTCTCGGGCGACGACGAACAGCTCGAGCGCTACTTGTCGGGCGACGTGCCCACGGTGGCCGAGCTCGAGCGCACGCTCGCGCACGAGGTGCTCGAGTGCACCGAGTTCCCCGTGCTGCTCGGGTCCGCGGTCACTGGCGTGGGCGTCGATCGCCTCGCCGATTTCATCTGCGAGCTCGGCCCGTCGCCGGCGGATCGACCCGCTCCCGTCGCGGCCGGCGACACCAGCGTCACCGTTCCGGCCGACCCGGCGGGCCAGCCGCTGGTCTACGTGTTCAAGACCATCGCCGATCCGTACATCGGCCAGCTCTCGGTGTTCAAGATGCTCTCCGGCACCGTCACCACCGATCAGCGGCTCGTCAACAGCTCGCACGGCGGCGAGGAGCGCCTGCACGGACTGTTCACGTTGCGCGGAAAAGAGCAACTGCCGATCAGCGAGGTGGTGGCAGGCGACATCGCCGCCGTGTCGAAGCTGTCGAACACGCGCACCGGCGACACGCTCGCGCCGAAGGGTTCGCCGGTGAAGGTGCCGCCGCTCACCCGACCCGCGCCGCACTACGGGGTGGCCATCGTGCCCCGCACGCAGGGCGACGACGACAAGATGGGCAACGCGCTCGCCCGCCTGCAGGCGGAAGACCCGTCGCTGTGGGTCGATCGGGTCGACGAGACGCACCAGACGCTGCTGCGCGGCGCCGGCGACACGCACGTCACGGTCGCGATCGAGCGACTGGCCCGCAAGTTCGGCGTGCAGGTCGACACCACCGAGGTGCGCGTGGCCTACCGCGAGACCGTCGCCGGCAACGCGAGCGCGGAGGGCAAGCTCAAGAAGCAGAGCGGCGGACACGGCCAGTTCGCAGTGGTCAACCTCAGGGTCAGTCCGCTGCCCCGTGGTGACGGGTTCCAGTTCGTCGACTCCATCGTCGGCGGGGCCATCCCGCGCAACTACATCCCGTCGGTGCAGACCGGTATCGAGGACGTGATGGTGAAGGGTGGCGTCCACGGGTTCCCAGTGGTCGACGTGTCGGTCGAGGCGTACGACGGCAAGTACCACTCCGTCGACTCCAGCGACATGGCGTTCAAGACCGCCGCCGCGCTCGGTTTCAAGGAGGCGATGCAGGCGGCGGGTGTCATCGTGCTCGAGCCGGTGTCGCTGCTCACCGTCACGGTGCCGGCCGCGCACCAGGGCGATGTGATGGGCGACATCACTGCTCGTCGCGGGCGCGTGCACGGCAGCTCCACCACCGAGTTCGGCGAGCAGTCCATCGAAGCGCTGGTGCCGTCGAGCGAGCTGCAGCGTTACGCGGTCGACCTGCGCAGCATCAC
>JAUXQB010000199.1 GCA_030685215.1 Actinomycetota bacterium | reverse complement strand
GCGCGTCGACTGCTGCCCGCGTCGGGCCTGGTGGTGATCGTCACGCTCATCGCCAGCCGGTTGATGCTCGACGGCCTCTCGCAGGCCGACGTCGCACACGATGCGGTGGCCGCCAGCCTGTTCGTCGCCAACATCCGGTTCTGGAACGTGGGCACCGACTACCTGGCGCAGGGGCTGAAGGAGTCGCCGCTGCTGCACTTCTGGTCGCTGGCGGTGGAGGAGCAGTTCTACCTCGTGTGGCCCAGCATCCTGCTGTTGCTCGTGCGCTTCGCCCGCATTCGCCGGGCGGTGCTGGTGGGCCTCATCGCGGTGATGTGGACGGTGTCGCTGGTCGCATGCGTGTGGCTCACGTACGGCAGCCCCACCTCGCAGAGCTGGGCGTTCTTCATGCTGCCGGCGCGTGCGTGGGAGCTGCTGTCGGGCGCCGCGCTGGCGCTCTCGTCCGCGTGGCTGCTGCGGATGAGTCCCGCCGCGAAGCAGGTGGCCGGGGTGCTGGGCTGGGCTGGGCTCGGAGCCATCGTCGCGATGGCGATCGTGTACGTGGATGTGCCGCGGTTCCCCGGATTCGTCACGCTGCTGCCCGTGGTGGCGACGATGTTCGTCGTCGTCGCCGGCACCGTCGACGCGCCGCAGGGCCCACTGCTGCTGCTGCGCGTGCGGCCGTTGCAATGGCTGGGCGCGCATTCGTACGCCATCTACCTGTGGCACTTCCCGATGCTCGTGCTCGCCGGCCGCAAGTGGGCCACCAACGGCGAGATCGCGGGCCTGTCGCTCGCGGCACGACTCGCGCTGCTGCTGGGGTCGGTCGGGCTCGCGGCGGTGAGCCAGCACTTCATCGAGAACCCCGTGCGCTTCTCGCCGGTGCTCGCCAAGGACGCGACGCGCAGCCTGGTGATGGGCGCGTGGGTGGTGCTGCTCGGCGTCGGCGGCGGTGCCCTGCTGCTCAACAACCCGCCCACGCTGTCGGCCGGCGGCACCGTGGCCGAGGTGACGCTGGCATCGGTCGGCGGCAGCGCGCCCGACTCCACTGCCGCCGGCACCGTGCCGGGCACGTCGGTGGCGCCCGGCGACACGACCACTACGCCCGCGGCGACCACCACGACCACTCCCGTGCGCGTCGCCGACGCATCGAAGGACAACCCGCCCGCGCTGGCGGCGCTCGTCGCGGCGAACCTGCCGGTGCTCACCGAGGCGCTCGCCATCGGTTCGGTGCCCGACAACCTCAACCCCAGCCTCGGTCGTGCCAGCGACGACCTCCCGCAGATCTACGACAACGGGTGCATCCTCGACGTCGGCAACAACCAGCCGAAGGACTGCATCTACGGCGACCCCAACGGCGCCACGACCATCGTGCTGTTCGGCGACTCGCACGCCGCAGAGTGGATGCCCGGCCTGCACGCCGTGGCCGCTCAGAACGGCTGGCGGCTGATCGTGCACACCAAGAAGGCGTGCCCGCACGTGGAGATCCCCACCTCGCAGGACCCGAACGGCACCGACTGCGCCGTGTGGCGCGAGCGTGTGATCGAACGCATCGGAGCGATGCAACCCGACCTCGTGATCATGTCGTCGTACCGCTACAAGCAGGTGGGTTCCGCCGCCGGTCGCGACCCCGACACGGTGTGGCGCGAGGGGCTCGACCTCACGCTGGCGAAGGTGCGCCCGTTGGCCGATCACGTACTGCTGTTGGGCGACTCGGCCACACCGCGCGAGGTCGTGCCCAACTGCCTCGCCGGCAACCTGTCGAACGTTCCTCGCTGCGTGAACTCGCGCAGCGAAGCGGTGAAGCCCGGCCGGCTCGGTGTGGAGCGCGACCTGGCCGAGCAGTACCAGGCCGACTTCGTGCCCACCAGCGACTGGCTGTGCACCGACACGGCCTGTCCCGTGATCGTCGGCAACGTGCTGATGTACCGCGACGACAGCCACATCACCGCCACTGCGTCGGTGTTCCTCGCGCCGTACCTCGAGGCCACCGTGCGGAGCGTGCTCGCCTGACGCGTCGACTCCTAAGGTGAGGCGATGACTCGCCCCTGCCAGATCGGTGTCCAACTCCCGGAAGTCGAGCGGTTCGTGCCGTGGCCGGAGCTGATCGCGATGGCGCAGGCCGCGGAGGCCGTCGGCTTCGACTCGATCTGGCTCGGCGACCACCTGCTCTACGACCTCCCCGACGGCACCGCTCGCGGCCCCTGGGAGGTCTTCACCTCGATGGCCGCGCTCGCCGTGGCCACCGACCGCGTGCTGATCGGTTCGCTGGTCGCGTCGCTCGGGTTCCACGAGCCGGCGATGCTCGCGAAGATGGCCGCCACCGTCGACGCCATCTCCGGCGGACGGCTGGTGCTCGGCGTCGGGGCCGGCTGGAACCGGCGCGAGTACGACGCCTACGGCATCCCGTACGACCATCGCGTCGACCGCTTCGAGGAGTCGTTCGGGCTCGTCCGTCGCCTGCTGGCGGGTGAGACCGTCACCCACCACGGCCCGTACTACGCGCTCGACCGTTGCCTCGTCGATCCGCCGGCGACCCGTGCCGGGGGACCGCTGCTGATGCTCGGCTCGAACAGCCCGCGGATGCTGTCGATCGGGCTGCCCCACGTGCACCAGTGGAACGTGTGGTGGAGCATCTACGGCAACACGCCTGAGGGCCTCGCGACGGTGATCGCCGACGTTCGTGAGCGCACGGTGGCGGCCGGTCGTGAGGCCGACTCGGTGGAGGCCACCGCGTGCGTGCTGGTGCAGACGCCGGAGGGCACCGGGCGCACGATGGGCGACCCGACGATGGCCGCCATCGCCCCCGTGCGCGGCACTCCTCAGGAGGTCGCCGAGCAGCTCGCCGCGTTCGCCGCGGTCGGCGCACAGCACCTGCAGCTCGTGGTCGACCCGATCACGCAGCGCAGCATCGAGTGGCTCGGCGAAGTGCTCGCCCTCCTCGACGCCTGACCCATTCCGAGGCTTTCCTCCAACCCGAGGCTCACGTACGTGAATTCAACGCGGAAACCCTCGGAGGACTAGAGACCCGCGGCGGGGAGGGTGACGTCGAGCAGCTGCAGGTCGGGCGACGGCTCGCTGAGCGTGTACGGCTCGCTGAGCGTGTACGGCATGTGGGCGGGGACCACGAACGAGTCGCCCTCGCCCAACCGCACCGGCGCGTCGGTGTCGCGCTGCAGCGTGATGGCGCCGTCGAGCACGAAGTGGAACAGGAACTCGGCGGTGTGCGAACTGGTCACCGGCCCGGGAGCACCCACCGGTCGCACCACGCGCACTCCGGCAAGACCGTCGGTGGCCGCGCCGATGCCGGTGTCGCGGTACTCGTAGCCGGCGGACCGCCACGGCATCCACGCTGCGTCGGCCGCCTGGTGGAACACGAAGCGGTGGCCGTCGGCGCCGTAGCCGCGCTCGGGCAACGTGAGCCCGGTGGGCAGCACGGTGTCGGGGTCGCCCCAGGTCTCGTGCTCGGCGGGGCAGCCGATCTCGATCACCTGCATGCGGTCGCTCGCTTCCAGCACCCGGTGACGAATAGTGGAGGGCTGCAGGAAGCAGTCGCCCTCGCGTAGCAGCATCGGCTCGCCCTGATCTTCGTAGGCCACCTTCACCCACCCGCGGTGGCAGTAGATCATCTGGAAGCGGATGTTGTGGAAGTGCACGTAGTCGGCGACGGGGCCGCCCTGCGGGATGAGTATGTGCGACGCGATGAAGCGACCACCGAGCCGGGTGGGGATGAGGTCGCGGTAGCGCATGCCCGCGCGGCCCTCGCCGAACTCGTCGTCGGCACCTGCACCGGTGGGCATGCGGGTGAGCACGAACGCCTCCTCGAGCGGAGGGATCTCGAGCGGCGGGTGGGCCGGCGCGAACTCGACCACGGTGCCGTTCGGTGCACGGTGCTCGCCGGGTGCGCCGTCGTCGGTGAGCAGTCGCAGCCGCGCGGGTGGCGCCTCGCTGCCGGCTTCGAGGCGGATGGTGAGACCGTGGCCCTGCATCACGGCCATGCGTGGGTGATCCGCTGGCACGATGGTGCGCACCTTGAACCCGATGCCGGTGAAGAAGTTGATGGTGGCGGAGATGGGCTGCGTGCAGGGCAGCACGACCTGCGCGGACTCGATGGTGGGGCTCGTCATGACGACCCGAGCCTACGCGCGCAGCTCCGCCACCAGCTCGCCCGCCCGCACGACCTCGCGCTCGTCGAGAGTGATGGTGCACTCTCGCATCGGCAGGTCGAAGTGGCCGGCGGTGAAGCGGCCGGCGAGTTCGTTGGCGCCGGTGGAGTAGACGAAGTTGCCCGCGTAGACGCGCGCCTCGGTGCCCCAGGTTTCGCGCCGGTCGTAGAGCTGCGACGAGTCCCACCGTGCCTGCTGGTTCATGCCCCAGCCGACGTGACTGGTGGCGTAGCTCTCGCGGTCGCCGAACGCACTGAGGTAGCTGCGGAACAGGATGGCGTCGACGCCGTCGCCATCGATGGCTTCGATGTGGTCGTCGACGATGTGCAGCGTGACCGGCGACTGGATGAGCGTGTTGAACGTGAGGTTCATGTCGCCCGGAGCGAGCACGATGGTGCCGTCGACGGAATGCGCTGCGGGGAACGCGGCGACCAGGCCACCGGGCCAGTGCGCGATGGAACCGGGGCCGGAGGTGATGCCGGTGGAGCCGGCTGCGGAGGCGCCTGCCAGCTGGACGGTGAGATCGGTGCCCGCCGCGCTGGTCACGTGCATGACGGCTGCGGTGCTGATCCACTCGTAGCCCAGCTCCACCCGGCGCGGCATGTCGGCGTCCCACCCGATGCGTTCGAGCACCTCCGGGTGTTCGTTGGAGATCATCAGCACGCGTGCGCCGCCACCGAGGATCTGTCCGAGTTCGGGGGAGTGCAGCAGTCCCTCCACAGTGCAGTCGAGGACGAGGTCGCTGGCGGCGAGCGCGGCGATCACCGACGGGTGTTGCGCGATGGCCTGCGAGGCGCCGGTGGAACGGATGGGCACGGCGTGTGCGGACGGGGGAGTGGGCACGACCACGTCGAACACGCGGCCGCCCAGCGACTGTGCGGCGAGCCGTGCGGTCTCGACCAGCGCCCGCCGGCTCTGCGATTCGCTCAGCACGGCGACGGTCTCGCCCGCGGTGAGTGCGCATCGCCGAAAGTGCGCTGCGAACGCTTCGATGAATCGCCATTCGGTGGTCATGTGGTCTCCAGCGAGGTGAGGTGTGCTGCGATCAGTTCGTTCACGCGGTCCGGTGCTTCCACGTTGAGCAGGTGCCCCGCGCCGGGAACCACCTGCAGTTGTGCGTCGGGCAGGTGGCGTGCGAGATGCTCGGAGTACGCGAGCGGTGTCTCGGTGTCGAGGGCACCGACTGCGACGAGCGTGGGGTGGTGGATGCCCCCGAGCAGGTGCGTCGTGTCGTGGGTGACCAGGCACTCGATGCTGCGCCTGAGCGCGGCGCCGGTGACGCGTGACATCGCGGCCCGTTGCGATTCGAACGCGTCGTCGGTGATGTTCGGTCCGGCGAGCGAGCGAAGCACCCGTTCTGCGAAGTCGGCCGGCTCGAGCCCGTCGTCGAGCGCTGCCAGGCGGGCGGCGCGCCACTCGTCGGGCAGCGTGCCGTCCATCCCGAACTTCGGGCTGGTGGCCAGCAGCGTGAGCGACCGAACCCGTTCCGGGTGCCAGGCAGCCAGGTACTGCGCGACCATGCCGCCCATCGAGATGCCCACCACGTGCGCGGCTGGTCCGCCGAGCTCGTCGATCCACGCGGCTGCGGCGTCGGCCAAGGCACGGAAGGTGACCGGCTCGGTGGCCAGTGGTGCCGAGCGGCCGTAGCCGGGCATGTCCCACGCCGCGACCCGCCACCGGTCGGCCAGGCCGGCCAGCTGCGGCTCCCACGAGATGCGGCTGCCACCGAGCCCGTGCAGCAGCACGACGAGGGGTCCTTCGCCGTCTTCGCGCCAGGCGAAGCGCGCACCCTCGACGTCGTGGATCATGCGGTGGAGTATGGCAGACGTGCATCGTTTGTCAACAGTGTTGACAAACGGCGACTCGTCTGCTGTGATGCCGACCATGACGCAACCGGCAATGACGCGCGACGAGATGGTCGGACTGGTGCGGGCGATGGGCCCCGCGATGAAGGAACGGGCGGTGAAGTACGACCTGGAGGCGAGCTTCCCGTTCGAGAACTTCGCCGACTTCCGTGAGAACGGCCTGCTCGGTGTGTGCGTTCCTGCGCGCTTCGGCGGTCTCGGTGCCAGCTACGCCGACTACGTGCGCGTGAGCGAGGAGGTGGGCCGGCACTGCGGGGCCAGCGGGCTGACCTTCAACATGCACAACGCGACGATGCTGTGGTGCGGTGAGGTGAGCGATCTGCTCGACATGACCCCCGAACAGCGCGAGCGCCACGAGGTCACCCGCACCGCGATGTACCGAGGCGTCATCGAGCGCGGCGACATCCACAGCCAGCCGTTCTCGGAAGGGCTCGCGCCGGGCGCGACCGCGGGCGTCGCGACCAAGGCCGTCCCGGTCGACGGGGGGTGGCTGGTCACCGGTCGCAAGATCTTCGCATCGCTGTCGGGTGCCGCCACGTTCTACAACGTCACCTGCCAGGTGCCCGGCGAGGATGAGATCCGGCTGCTCGGCGTGCCCAGCGACGGCCAGGGCGTGGAGATCGTCGACGACTGGGACCCGCTCGGCATGCGCGGCACCGTCTCGCGCACGCTGCTGATGAACGACGTGTTCGTGCCCCACAGCAACGAGTGGATGCCGGCCGGCATGTACAACCAGGCGGCCAACCGCTACCCGTGGCTGTTCCTCTCGCTCTGCCCCAGCTACCTCGGCCTCACCGCAGGCGTGATCGATGCGACTCGCCTCTACCTGCGCGGCGAGCTGCCCGGTCAGGTGGCCGGGTCGCGGCGCGACCATCCGATCAAGCAGGTCGGCTGGGCGCAGATGCAGCTCAAGCACCAGCAGTCGCGGGCGATGATGTACCGCGCGATCGACGAAGCGGTCATCGACCCCACCGAGGCCGAGCTGGTGCGCGGCTGGGCCGCGGCGATCACGGTGATGGAGCACGCGGCCGAGGTGGCGAGCCTGTCGATCCGCGTGTGTGGCGGGCAGTCGATGCAGAAGAACATGCCGCTCGAGCGCATGTACCGCGACTCGCGACTGGGCAGCACGATGCTGCCGTGGAGCGCGGAGGTGTGCACCGAGCGGCTCGGTCGCGCCGGGTTGTTCGACTGATGGGTCGGCCCGCGGCGCTGAGCCGGGCGCGCATCGTCGACGGAGCGGCGGCGCTCGTCGCCGAGCACGGCGCAGAGGCGCTCACCGCGCGCCGGCTCGGCGAGGCACTCGGGTGCGACCCGTCCGCGCTGTACCGCCACTTCGCCGACATGAGCGAAGTGCAGCGCGAGGTGGGCGACCACTTCCTCGGGGCGGTGAAGGTCGATGTGCGCGCCGGCGAGTCGTGGGACGCGACGGTGCGCCGCATCTGTGTGGGACTGCGGTCGGTGCAGCTGCGTCAGCCGCGCCTCGCAGCGCTGGTGCGCGCGGCGCCCACCCGGCTCGGGAACGAGCTGCGCATCACCGATGCACTGCTGCGCGAGTTGCTGCGCGGTGGGTTCGAACCCGCCGCTGCCGCAGCCGCGTACCACGCGCTGATCGAGCTGACGGTGGGTGCCGCGGCCATCGACGCCGACCTCGCGGCCGAGCCCGCAGCCGCCCGCCGGCGGGCGTACCGCTCGTGGCGTGCGCACTACGCGGAGCTCGATCCGGCCGAGTTCCCCAGCTCTGTCACGGTCTCGGCGCACCTCTACGAAGGCAGCGCCGACGACCGCTTCGAGTTCGCCCTCGACACCCTCCTCGCCGGCCTCGCCCACCTCTCCCGCTTTACGTAAAGGCTGTCGGCCGCTGACCTGGCGCTGTGAGTCCGGAGTCTTGACACAAACAGCCTCCGGGGCTGCGGTTCGGTAGTGTCGGGCGGAGTCTGAAGGAGGGCACATGTCGCAGAGGGTTCGTGGAGTGGTGGCGCGCAGCAAGGGCGCACCGGTGTCGATCGAGACGATCATCGTCCCCGACCCGGGGCCGGGTGAGGCAGTCGTCGCCGTGCAGGCGTGCGGTGTGTGCCACACCGATCTGCACTACCGCGAGGGCGGCATCAACGACGAGTTCCCGTTCCTGCTCGGCCACGAAGCGGCCGGCGTCGTGGAGGCAGTGGGCGAGGGCGTCACCAACGTGGCGCCCGGCGACTTCGTCATCCTCAACTGGCGTGCCGTGTGCGGTAACTGCCGTAGCTGCCTGCGCGGGCGCCCGTGGCTGTGCTTCAGCACGTTCAACGCGACGCAGAAGATGACCCTGGAGGACGGCACCGTGCTGTCGCCCGCACTCGGCATCGGAGCGTTCGCCGACAAGACGCTCGTCGCTGCCGGGCAGTGCACCAAGGTCGACCCGTCGGTTCCCGCCACCACCGCCGGCCTGCTCGGTTGCGGTGTCATGGCCGGCATCGGTGCCGCCATCAACACCGGCAACGTCGGCCGCGGCGATTCGGTGGCCGTGTTCGGGTGCGGCGGCGTCGGCGACGCGGCCATCGCCGGTGCGCTGCTCGCCGGCGCGCAGACCATCATCGCCGTCGACATCGACGACCGGAAGCTGGAGTGGGCGAAGCAGTTCGGCGCCACACACACGTGCAACTCGAAGAACACCGATCCGGTGGAATACATCAAGTCGGTCACCGGCGGCAACGGCGCCGACGTGTGCATCGAGGCCATCGGCCACCCCGCCGTCTACAAGCAGGCGTTCGAGGCTCGCGACCTTGCGGGCACCGTGGTGCTCGTCGGTGTGCCGAGGCCCGACATGGTGCTCGAGCTGCCGTTCATCGAGGTGTTCGGTCGTGGCGGCCAGCTGAAGTCGTCGTGGTACGGCGACTGCCTGCCGTCGCGCGACTTCCCGATGCTCGTCTCGCTGCACCAGCAGGGCCGCTTGCCGCTCGACAAGTTCGTCACCGAGACCATCTCGCTCGATGCGGTCGAAGAGGCGTTCCACAAGATGGAGCGCGGCGAGGTCCTGCGCTCGGTCGTGGTGCTGTGACGATCGAGCTCGTCACCACCGACGGCATCTTCGCCCTCGACGGCGGAGAGTGGGAGGTCACCAACAACATCTGGCTCGTCGGCGACGACCGCGAGGTGGTGGTGTTCGACGCCGCACACGACGCGCCCGCCATCGTCGCCGCGGTCAACGGTCGCCGGGTGAAGGCGATCGTGCTCACGCACGGGCACAACGACCACATCAACGCGGCGGTGCCGCTGCGCGAGGCGGTCGATGCGCCGATCCTGCTGCACGTCGCCGACCACATGCTGTGGAGCGCCGTCTGGCCCGACGCACAGCCCGATCGCCCGCTCGTGCCCGGCTCGTCGATCAAGATCGCCGGCCACGAACTCGGCATCGTCCACACCCCCGGTCACTCGCCCGGCTGCTGCTGCTTCCACGACGCGGCCAACGGTGTGGTGCTCAGCGGCGACACGCTGTTCTGCGGCGGCCCCGGCGCCACTGGCCGCAGTTACAGCGACGAGCCGACCATCCTGCGCAGCATCCGCGACCGCCTGCTCACGCTGCCCGACGAGACCATCGTGCACACCGGCCACGGCGACAGCACCACCATCGGCGCCGAGCGCGAGCGAGTCCTCGCCCGCGCCGCCGAACTCGGCATCTGAGCCCGCACGTCCGCGCTTGCGCGATGTGTCGCGCTGGGCGCAACACAACGCACAACTACTCCTCCGGAATGAGGAGCAGTCAGTCGGGCTTGGGCTTCTTGGCTCGGCTGGGCTGCACCCGAGGTGGCTCACCGGGCATCTTCGGGTACACGGGTGGCCACGGTGCGTCGAGCAGTCCGGCTGCCTGGTCGGCCTGCACCATCGCCAGGAACGGCTCCATCGACTGCGGCGCGTCGTTCATCGCCTCCCACGCGTCGCCGTGCTCGTCGACCCACGCGGGCACGGTGGCGATGGTGAAGTCGTGCGGCCGCAGCGTGTCGAGCAGGTCCCAAGGGAAGGGGAACGAGACCGGCGCGTGATCGAGGGCGCGCACGGACCACGGGCTGAACACCGTCTTGTGCGGCGCGTTCTGGTTGAAGTCGATGAAGATGCGCTCGCCGCGCTCTTCCTTCCACCAGGCAGCGGTGATCAGGTCGGGCCGGCGGCGTTCGAGCTCGCGAGCGACCGCCACCGCCGCGCTGCGCACCGCATAGCTGTCGTGTGTGGGTGCGAGTCGCACGTACACGTGGAGACCACGATTCCCCGAGGTCTTGATGTAGCCGACGATGCCCAGGTCGTCGAGCAGACGCTTGGTCTCGTGTGCTGTTTCGACGGCCATCGCGTAGGTGGTGCCCGGGCCGGGGTCGAGGTCGAGGCGCAGCTCGTCGCAGATGTCCTGGTTCGCCGTGCGCACCGGCCACGAGTGGAAGCCGAGGCAGCCGAGGTTCACGGCCCACACGAGGTGCGCGATGTCGTCGATGACGAGCGCTCGCGACGGCGTGCCGTTGGGAGTGAGCACGGTGGTGGTGTGCAGCCACTCGGGCGCGCCCTCCGGGATGCGCTTCTGGAAGAAGTTGCTGCCGTTCGCGCCGTTCGGGAACCGTTGCAGCAGCACCGGCCGGTCGTACATCTGACGCATCACGGCGTCGCCGACGGAGAGGTAGTACTCGATCAGGTCGAGCTTGGTGTCGCCGCGTGCCTGGAAGAACACCTTGTCGGGGCTGGTGACCGTGACGACGTGTCCCGCCACCTGCAGCTCGACGGCCTCGCTCATCCCGGCGATCGTACTCGCCCGCGTCTGAGCACTTTCGCCCGCATGGCGAGCGGAAGTGCACGAACGCGCAAGGGTCGGGCCGCAGCAGGGTTCGCGTCTGAGCACTTTCGCCCGCATGGCTAGCGGAAGTGCACGAACGCTGGGGTGGGGGTGGGGCGGGGGCGAGGGGGTACGGTCGGCGGGGTGGGGGAACGGATCGACATCACGGCGCCGATGCAGGGCACGATCGTCACCATCGACGTGACGGTCGGGCAGCAGGTCCGGCGCGGCCAGCAGTTGATGCTCATCGAGTCGATGAAGATGCATCACTCCATCGACGCGACGGTCGACGGATCGATCGACGCGCTCGTCGTACAGGTGGGTGCGACGGTGATGGAACACGCAGTCGTCGCGGTGGTGCTGCCCGGCGAGGTGACGGTAGCGGCCGTGGTCGAGGAAGCAGCCGAGGACCCTGCGCACATCCGCGCCGACCTCGCGGAGGTGGTCGCTCGCCACGACATCGGTCTCGACCCGGCGCGCCCCGACGCGGTGGCCAAGCGCCGCACGGTCGGCCGCCGTACCGCTCGCGAGAACGTCGCCGACCTCGTCGACCCCGATTCGTTCGTCGAGTACGGCCCGGTGGTCATCGCACCGCAGCGTCGTCGTCGGCCGGTCGACGACCTCATTGCACGCACGCCCGCCGACGGGATGATCGGCGGGCTGGGCACGGTGAACGGCCGGTCGATCGTCGCGCTGTCGTACGACTACACCGTGCTGGCCGGCACGCAGGGCGGGCAGAACCATCGCAAGAAGGACCGCCTGTTCGAACTCGCCGAGTCGCTGCGCCTGCCGGTCGTGTTCTTCACCGAGGGCGGCGGCGGCCGACCCGGCGACACCGACATGATGGGCGTCAGCGGCCTCGACTGCCTGGCGTTCATGTACTTCGCGGAGCTCAGCGGCCTGGTGCCCATCGTCGGCATCAACGCCGGCTACTGCTTCGCCGGCAATGCGGCCATCCTCGGCTGCTGCGATGTGGTCATCGCGACGGCCGACAGCAACATCGGCATGGGTGGTCCGGCCATGATCGAGGGCGGCGGGCTGGGTGTGTTCGACCCGCACGAGATCGGTCCGATGCACGTGCAGCAGGCCAACGGCGTGGTCGACATCGCGGTGCCCGACGAAGCCGCCGCAGTCGCTGCGGCCAAGCAGTACCTCGGGTACTTCCAGGGCGCGACGCAGGAATGGTCGTGCGCCGACCAGCGCGAACTGCGCCACGTGATCCCGGAAGACCGCAAGCGCAGCTACGACGTGCACGCAGTCATCCAGGGGTTGTTCGACACGGGCAGCGTGCTGGAACTGCGTCGCGACTTCGGGCTCGGCATGGTCACCGCGTTCGCGCGTGTGGAGGGCCGGCCGGTGGGTGTGGTCGCGAACAACCCCGGGCACCTCGCCGGTGCCATCGACAGCGACGGTGCCGACAAGGCGGCGCGCTTCCTGCAACTGTGCGATGCGTTCGACATCCCCGTCGTCACGCTCGTCGACACACCGGGGATGATGGTGGGTCCGGAGATCGAGAAGACCGCGCTCGTCCGCCACTGCAGCCGACTGTTCGTCACCGGCGCCAACATCTCCGTGCCGCTGGTCAGCATCGTCCTGCGCAAGAGCTACGGCCTCGGCGCGCAGGCGATGATGGGCGGCAGCACGAAGGCACCGCACGCGTGCGTGGCGTGGCCCACCGGCGAGTTCGGTGGCATGGGCCTGGAGGGTGCCGTGAGGCTCGGCTACCGCAACGAGCTCGCCGCCATCGACGACCCCGACGAGCGCGAGCGCACGTTCCAGCAGATGGTCGACCGCATGTACGAGGTCGGCAAGGCGGTCAACGTCGCCAGCCACTTCGAGATCGACGACGTGATCGACCCGGCCGACACCCGGCGCTGGATCAGCGCCATCCTCGCGTCCGCACCGGCGACGCCTGCACGCACCGGCAAGAAGCGCCCGAACATCGACACCTGGTGACTGTGCACCAGGAACGGCATGTCCTGCTAGAACGGCTGCCATGCGCATCGACGAAGTAGAGCTTCGCATCGTCCACCTGCCCTACGTGTCGCCGTTCCGCACGTCGTTCGGCGAGGAGGTGGGCAAGCACGCCCTCATCGTCACCGTGCGGTCCGGAGGTGTGGAGGGATACGGCGAGGGCGTGATGGATCCGGTCCCGCACTACCGCGAGGAGTGCATCCCCGGCGCACTGCACCTGCTGCGCGGCGCGTTCGCCCCGGAGCTGATGTCGCGCGACGTCGAGCACCCGTCGGAGGTCACCGCGCGATGGGTGGAGTGGCGCGGCAACCCGATGGCCAAGACCGCGCTCGAGCTCGCCGTGTGGGATTGCTACGCGCGCCAGCAGGGCGTGCCGCTCCGCACCCTGCTCGGTGGCGAGCGCACCGAGATCCCGGTCGGCGCCAGCCTGGGGATGAACCCGATCCCGCAGACGGTCGCCAGCGTCGCTCGACATGTCGAGCAGGGCTACAAGAGGGTGAAGCTGAAGATCGAACCGGGCTGGGACGTCGACATGCTGGCCGCGGTGCGCGCCGACTTCCCCGACATCGAGCTGACGGTCGACGCGAACAGCGCGTACACGCTGGAGATGATCGACCTGTTGCGCCAGATCGACGAATTCGGGCTGCACTACATCGAGCAGCCGCTGCATTGGGACGACATGGTCGACCACGCGCACCTGGCCACGTTGCTGCGCACCGAGCTGTGCCTCGACGAGACGCTCACCTCGCCGGCGCGGGTGAAGGCCGCGCTCGACCTGAAGGCGTGCACGGTGGTGAACGTGAAGGTCGGTCGCGTCGGTGGGCTGCAGGCAGTGCGTGAGATCCACGACCTCTGCGTGGGCCGCGACGTGCCGATGTGGTGCGGCGGCATGCTCGAGACGGGCATCGGCCGTGCGCACAACATCCACCTCGCCACGATGCCCGGCTTCGTGTTCCCCGGCGACACAGCGTCGGCCAGTCGCACCTACTCGCGCGACATCACCGAGCAGCAACTCGAAGCCACCGACGGCATCATGCCCGTCCCCGAGGGTCCGGGCATCGGCGTGACGCTCGACCGTTCCTTCGTCGATCACGTGACCGAGAGCGTCGAGGTGATCCGCCGGTGACCATCGAGCTGCGCATCCTGCGCGCGGCAGACGAGCTGGCGGCGCTGCCCGCGTTCGAGGCTCGCGTGTGGGGCGGCGACGACGATCGAGTGTCGGTGAACATGCTCGTCGCCTGCATCGAGGAAGGTGGTGTGGCCATCGGTGCGTTCGACGGCGACCGCCTGGTCGGATCCGTCTTCGGGTTCCGCACGTTCGAGGCGCGGGTGCTGCACTCGCACTACATGGCGGTCGACCCCGACTACCGCCGGGGCGGACTGGGCGAGCAGCTGAAGCGCCGCCAGGCGGAGTGGTGTGTCGACAACGACGTCACCGCGATGCGCTGGACGTTCGACCCGCTGCAGCTGGCCAACGCGCACCTCAACCTCAACAAGCTCGGGGCGTTCGGGGTCACGTACCACGTCAACCACTACGGCTCGCTCGGTGGCATCAACGGATCACTGCCCAGCGATCGGCTCACCGTGCAGTGGGAGCTGGAACGCCCGCGGCCCGCGTTCGCGGAGCAGTTCGTGCTCGACGTGCCGGCGGTGAGCCCGGACGAGATCGCCGCCTCCGCGCCGGAAGCGCTGCACGCTCGCCTGGCCGTCCGCGATGCGATGGCCCCGCACCTGGCCGACGGGTGGAAGGTGATCGCCGTCGACCGAGAAGCTCGCACGTACACCCTCGGCCGCTGACATCCGAGTGCCAGCGTCCCACCGGGGTGCACGGTGCCACTCGGATGGTCGCCTGCCACTCGGATGGTCGCGTGCCACTCGGATGGTCGCGTGCCACTCGGATGGTCAGTTGGCACTCGGATCGAGCGCGACGGTGGTGGCGAGGGTGGGGAAGACCTTGGCCACCTTCGCGCTGAGCCACTGGCCGTAGGTGCCGCCGACGTCGCGCAGGTTCGCCTTGTCCCAGCGTGCCTGCTGGTCGAGCGGTACGTCCCACTCGTCGGCGAACGCGATCGGCTCGACCGACGCCTCCCAGCCCGGGTCGAGGAAAAACGGCAGCGAGTAGCGGTCGTGCCCGCCGTGGTTGCGCACGCGGTGCGGCGTGCTGCGATAGCGGCCACCCGTGAGCCGATCGAGCATGTCGCCCAGGTTGCAGATGACGAGGTCTGCCGACGCCGGCGCGTCGATCCACTCGCCATGCGAGTGCACCTGGAGACCGGGCGTGCCGTCGGTGGCCAACAGCGTGAGCAGCCCGTAGTCGGTGTGCTCGCCGACTCCCCATGTGGACGTGTCGCCGGTGGGGTGCGGCGGGTAGCGGAAGATGCGGAACAGGGGAGTGGGCGCGGCGGTGAGGCCGTCGGCGAAGTAGCTGGGCTCGAGCCCGAGGCCGGTTGCCATCAGCTGCAGCAGCCGCTGGCCCAGCCGCTCCATCGCGGTCATCCAGTCGGTGACGGCGCGTTCGAAGCCGGCGGGTCGGGCGGGCCAGATGTTGGCGCCGTGCATCGGCCGCGGGTCGGGCGGCAGTTCGGCGCCGAAGTAGTAGCCCTCCTTGCGGTCGGGCACCCCGGACGTGAGCTCGCCGCCGAGCGGGAACCAGCCTCGCCATGCCGGGCCGCCGACCGCCATCGACACGGTGGCCTTCTCCGCTTCCGGCAGCGCGAAGAACTCGGCGGCCAGCCCGATCAGTTCGTCGCGCTGTTCGCCCAGAGCCGCACCCAGCGGCACCGCGAAGAACCCGACGTCGCGGCACGCGGCGTCGATGCGCGACGACGCATCGGGATCGGCCGGGTCGACGATCGGCAGCGTCTTCATCGCCGTCCAGCGTAGGTGGCAGACTCGTCGGTCGTGACCACCGCGCAGCTCATCGTCGTCGCGGTGGCCGTGTTCGCGGCAGCGTTCGTGCAGGTCATCGCCGGGTTCGGGTTCGCGCTGCTGTGCATGCCGATCATGACGCTGGCTGTGCCAGTGGAGCAGGCGGTCGTGGTGAGCACCCTGCTCGGCATGGTGTCGACCACCTGGCAGGGCTGGCACTTCCGCGCCGATGCGCGACGGCCGCTCGTCAGGCGGCTGACGCTCGCCGCCTTCGTCGGCATGCCGCTCGGACTGGTCATCCTCAATGTCGTCGACGACCGCACACTGAAGGTGGTGCTCGGTGTCGCGGTGCTCATCGCGACCGCGATGCTGGTGCGTCGCATCAACCTCTCGCACGTCGGTTCCAACCTCGACTACGGCGCCGGCTTCCTCTCCGGCGTGCTCAACACGTCGCTGTCGACCAACGGTCCGCCGCTGGTGTTCGACCTGCAGGCCCGCCACCTGGCTCCCGACGAGTTCCGGGCGACCATCACGATGGTGTTCGCGCTCAGCAACACCGTCGGCCTGTCGCTGTTCCTGATCGACGGCAAGGTCACCGTCGACGGATTGCAGGCGGCGCTCATCGCGCTGCCCGCGTGGGCGGCCGGCCTCGCGTTGGGTTGGCCGATCCGAAAGCACGTGCACGGCGAACGCTTCCGCTGGATGGTGCTGGTGCTGCTGTTCGCGGCCGGCACCAGCACGATCGTGTTCGCGTTGACGTGACAAGCTGCGGGGCGTGACCGACGGCCCCGCCCACCCTCGCAACGCCGTGGTGGTGATGCTCGACTCGCTGAACCGCCACATGCTCGGCAGCTACGGCGGCAGCGAGTTCGCCACCCCGCACCTCGACCGCTTCGCCGCTGAGCGAGCCACTCGCTTCACCCGCCACGTCACCGGCTCGCTGCCCTGCATGCCCGCTCGCCACGACATCCTGTGCGGCGCGCTCGACTTCCTGTGGCGGCCGTGGGGCTCGATCGAGCTGTGGGAGCAGCCGATCACCGCCGACCTGCGCCACCAGGGCGTCACCACGATGTTGGTCACCGATCACCCGCACCTGTTCGAGACCGGCGGCGAGAACTACCACACCGACTTCGGTGGGTGGGACTACGTGCGCGGTCACGAGGGCGACCCGTGGAAGACGTGGCTCGACCCGTCCTGGATCGGTGTACCGGCGCCGCCGGCCGCGAAGGGCGACTGGTTCCTGCAGCGGCGCTACGGCGCGCACGCACCGCACATCGACCGCGCCTACGACCGCACCCGCACGTTCTTCCGCGAAGAGACCCACTACCCGGGGCCGCGCACGATGTCGGCGGCTGCCGACTGGCTGGTCGAGGCGGCGCAACACCGCGAGGCAGGCCGCTGGCTGTTGTTCGTCGACGAGTTCGACCCGCACGAGCCGTTCGACACCCCCGAGCCGTGGCAGGGCATGTACGAGACCGAATCGTGGACCGGTGAGCGGCTGATCTGGCCGCCGTACGTCGTCGGCGGCGTCAGTGGCGGACATCTCACCGACGCCGAAGCTCGTCACATCCGTGCCAACTACGGCAGCAAGCTGACGATGATCGACC
>JAUXQB010000195.1 GCA_030685215.1 Actinomycetota bacterium | reverse complement strand
GCCACCCACGTGCTCCATCTGGAAGTAGTGGTCCATGAACGTGAACCACGTGGCGCCCACCTCGTCGGCGGCCCGCGCGGTCTCGGCGATGGTCTGTGCCAGTGCCGGCGCGCCGGTGGCGCTGCCGAAGTTCATGAAGTGGATACCGAGTTGCATGCGTGGTCCTCTCGTCGTCGTTCGTGTCGACCGAACGTTCACTGCTGGATGATCCCCCATCGCGGTGAACGCAACCAGGGAGCGCGAGTCCCTGGTTGCGCGGTTCAGCTGAACCGGGGCGTCTGCCACGATGAGGCGATGAGCATCGAGCCTGCCGTTTCGTCCGCCCGCCCACCGATGGTGCTCGACGGTGGGATGGGTCGCGAGCTGTTGCGGATCGGCGCGCCGTTCCAGCAGCCGGAGTGGTCGGGGCTCGCACTGTGGGAGGGCCCGGAGTGGGTGGTGCAGGCGCACGCCAACTTCGTCGAGGCCGGCGCCGAGATGGTCACCACGAACAGCTATGCGCTCGTGCCGTTCCACATCGGCGAAGAGCGGTTCGCCGCGCAGGGCCGCGAACTGGCCGCGCTGTCAAGCCGGCTGGCTCGGCAGGCCGCCGATGCCGCGGGCTCGCCGGTCGTGGTGGCGGGCTCGTTGCCGCCGCTGTTCGGTTCCTACCGGCCCGACCTGTTCGTCGCCGAGCGATCTGCTGCCGTCATCGATCCGTTGGTCGACGGCCTGGCCGAACACGTCGACCTGTGGTTGGGTGAGACGCTGGGTTCGATCGTGGAGGCCCGCACCGTGCGCGCGGCGATGGATCGTGCCGGTTCCACGGTCCCGCTGTGGATCTCCTACACGCTCGACGACCATGTGCCGGGCACGTTGCGCTCGGGCGAGCCGGTGGCCGACGCGGTGCGCGCCGCCGTCGACCTCGGTGCGCAGGCGGTGTTGTTCAACTGCTGCCAGGCGGAGACCATCACCGCCGCCATCGCCACCGCGCTCGAGGCGGTACCGCAGGGTGTGGCCACCGGTGGGTACGCCAACCGGTTCGTGGCCGGTCACTCCGGCGAGGTGAGGGCCAACGCCGGACTGGCCACCTTCCGCGACGATCTCGACCCGAGCTCGTACGGCGGGTTCGTGGCCGAGTGGCTCCGCATGGGCGCCACTCTCGTCGGCGGGTGCTGCGGGATGGAACCCGCGCACATCCGCGAGATCGCCGCCCTGGTGGCCGCAGCCTGACCCGAAGGGTTCAGGCGTCGGCGTCTTCCATCAGCTCGCGCACCTCTTGCGCGCACCGGCAGGCAACGGCGAACTTGGTGGCCCACTTCAGTGCCTCGTCGTGTGAAGGCACGTCGACGATGCAGAACCCGCCGACGGTCGCCTTGGTCTCCGGGTACGGGCCGACCGTGACCGTGCCGTCGGTTGCGACGATGGTCGCGGCCTGACTCTCGACTCCAGCGCCGGTGATCCACACACCGGCAGCCTTTGCCTCGTCGACCACCCTGTGCGCGGCCTCGCCGACGGCGGCGAGCTCTCCCTCAGGGATGATCATGGTGCCGTCATCGAACGAGATCAGGTATCGAGTCATGTCAGGTCTCCTTCCAGTGGACGTCCGCCCACCTGATGCCGACGATCCGTGCCCTGCATTCTCATCGACGCAACCAGTCGCGGCGGCGCCGGCGCTCGATGCCGCGCACGGTGCCCGTCGGTGTCCTCCGGCAGCACGAGTAGCGTGCGTCGATGAGCTTCGATGGTCCCCGCACGACGCTGACGGTGGCCGCAGTTCAAGCCACCCCGGCCTTCCTCGATCGCGCTGCAACCGTCGAGGTGGCCGCGAGTGCCGTCGCGACGGCCGACGCGGAGCTCGTGGTGTTCCCGGAGTCGTTCGTGCCCGGCTACCCGGACTGGGTGTGGCGACGCTCGCCGATGAGCGATGGCGATTGGTATGCCCGACTGGTCGCCAATGCGGTACGTGTCGAGAGCTCCGACCTCGATCCCCTCCGTGATGCGGCGCGCGATGCGCGGGCGTGGGTCGCGGTCGGTGTCACCGAGCGGTCCCGATCCGACACGCTCTACAACTCGGTCGTGTACATCGGCGCCGACGGCGAGATCGTCGCTCGCCATCGCAAGCTGGTGCCCACCGGTGCCGAGCGGCTGGTGTGGGCCAACGGCAACGACCACCTGCTCACCGTCGTCGACATCGGCGGGGTCACGGTGGGCGCGCTGATCTGCTGGGAGAACTACATGCCGCTCGCTCGCACGGCAATGTACGAGCGAGGCATCGATGTGCTGCTCGCGCCCACCTGGGACAACAGCGACGAGTGGGTGCCCACACTGCGCCACATCGCCAAGGAGGGCCAGATCTTCGTGGTCGGTGTCACCGCCTTCCTGCGCGGCAGCGACGTGCCCCGCGATCTGTCGGACGCCGCCGACCTGTACGGCGGCGACGACGACTACATGTCTCGCGGCAACACGGCGATCGTCGCACCCGGAGGTGAGGTCATCGCCGGTCCGCTCATCGGTGCAGCGGGTGTCGTGCGGGCCGAGCTCGATCTGTCGCGCATCGCCGCCGGCCGCCGAATGTTCGATCCGACCGGTCACTACTCGCGCCCCGACGTGCTGTCGCTCCGTCAGCCCGCTCGTCACGAACCTTCCGCGTGACAGCATCTGGCGATGCCGTCGCCGTCCGCAGGAGCTGAGTCCCAACCGCCCGCTGAATCCTCGCTGCGCGCTGACGTGCGCGCGTGGACGCAGGCGCACTGGGACCCGGAGCTGTCGCTGCGAGAGTGGCGGGGTCGGCTGCTCGACTCGGGCTGGGCGGTGCCGTCGTGGCCGGTTCGCTGGTTCGGCAAGGGCCTCCCGGCATGGGCCGACGACGTGGTGTACGACGAGTTCGCACGGTGCGGCGCGGTGTCGAGCGTGCCGTCCGGGTTGGCAGGCCCGACCATCCTGGAGCAGGGCCCCGACAGCATGCGAGCGCGCTTCCTTCGGCCGATGCTCACGGGTGAGGAGGTGTGGTGTCAGCTGTTCAGCGAACCCACCGCCGGCTCCGACCTCGCCGGGTTGACCACGACCGCGGTGCTCGACGGCGACGAGTGGGTGGTGAACGGCCAGAAGCTGTGGAACACCAGCGCGCATCACGCCGACCTGGGAATGCTGGTCGCGCGGACGAACTGGGATGCACCCAAGCACCAGGGCATCACCTACTTCGTGCTGCCGATGCGGCAGCCCGGCGTGGAGGTGCGGCCGCTCCGGCAGATGAACCACCACTCGTCGTTCAACGAGGTGTTCATGACCGACGCTCGCATCCCGAAGGAGTGGGTGGTGGGCGAGGTGGACCAGGGTTGGTCGGCCGCGCTCGCGACGCTCGCCCACGAACGTCGCTTCGGTCTGATCGGGCGAACCCGCCTCGAGGGCGTCGACGCTGGTGCCGCACTCGACGAGGCGCGACACGAAGCGCAGGAGTCGGCGAAGGTGTACTCGTGGTACCCGCAACGCGCGGGAAGGGCGGATCTCGCCGTGCCACACGCGCGTCGAGTCGGCGCCACCCGCGACGGGCTCGTTCGGCAGGAGTTGGCTCGACTGGCGACGATGCAGCGCGTCAGCGAGTGGACGGCGGAGCGGGCGAAGGCGTCGCGAGCACTCGGTCGTCCGCCCGGCCCGGAGGGATCGATCGGCAAGCTCGCCCTCACGCGGTTGGCGCGGCAGGCGGCGAAGGTGCACAGCATGCTCGCTGGTGCCAGTGGCCTGCTGGCCGGCGACGAGCCCGACAGCCCGTTCGACGGCGTGATCGCCGAAGTCCTCATCTCGGTGCCGGCCCAGTCGATCGCAGGCGGCACCGACGAGATCCAGCGCAACATCCTCGGTGAGCAGGCGCTCGGCCTGCCTCGCGAACCGGACCCCTCCAAGGGTGTGCCCTACCGGGAGGCTCGCAACCGGTAGCAGCCCAACCTCACCGATCGGTCCCAACTCGACCGATCACGCAACAAATGGTTGCACATCGCGTGTCGAACGAATACAGTGACGCGCAACCGATGATTGCGAAAGGTGTTGGACATGGAGAACGGAACGATCGAACGAACGATCCACGTCGAGGCGTCACCCGCGGTGGTGTTCGATGTGGTGAGCAACCCCGAACACGTGCGCGCGTGGTGGCCCGACGAAGCGGAGTTCTCGTCGACTCCGGGTGCACCCGGTCGCATCGGTTTCGATCAGGGTGACAGCGGCATGGCGTGGGAACAGTTCACCGTCGTCGACGCCGTCCCGCACCGGTTGTTCTCGTTCCGGTGGACGCACGCCGAGGGCACCGTCGCTGCAGCGAACAACTCGTTCCTCGTCACCTTCGAGCTGGAGCCTGAGGGAGAGGGCACGCTGCTCCGTCTCACCGAGACCGGGTTCCGCGAGCGCGGGTGGGACGACGCGAAGGTCGCTGCCGAGCACGCATCGCACGTCAGCGGGTGGGACCACTTCCTGCCGCGGCTGCCGGTCTACGCCGCCGGCGTCGGAACGCGGTCATGAGCACGGTCGTCGACGACGACCTGTGGTCCGCCGTCGGCGACCCGACGAGGCGGCGAATGCTCGATCTGTTGCTCAGCGATGGCTCGGGCACAGCGACCAGCCTGAGCGCACAGCTGCCCGTCACCCGCCAGGCGGTGGCCAAGCACCTCGTCGTGCTCGACCGGGTCGGGTTGGTGCACGGCAGCGCGGCCGGCCGGGAGAAGCAGTTCCGCGTCGACCAGGCGCAACTCGGCCGCGCGGTCGAGCAGCTCGCCAACGTCGGCGCCGCGTGGGACGCACGACTCCGCCGCATCAAGCGCATCGCCGAGACCATCCAGCGTCAGTCAACACCGCCGCCGCCGCCGAGGCGCGGCGAGAAGAAGGGCCGGAAGTGAGCACGCCGCGACCTGCACGGCCGCTGCGCGATTCCCGTCGCTCGACGCCGTCGCCGCGGTCTCTTCGTTCGGGAGGGGCTCGGTCAACCTGCGATGGATCCTCGTGCACATGATCGACGAGACGGCGCGACACGCCGGGCATCTCGATCTGTTGCGCGACTGCCTCCGTCGAACGTGACGCCACCCGGGCGGGTCTACAGTTCGCGGAGCTCGGAACCTGGGTCGACGAGAAACGGGGTGACGCGATGGGGTTGTTCGACCGGATCAAATCGACCGTCTCGTCGCTGTCCAGCGCCCCCAGTGAGGAGACGCTCGCGAAGCTGACGCCAGAGCAGCGGTCGAAGTACGACGCACAGATGGCCAAGGTGGCGGCGGTGCAGGGGCAGGCAGCGCAGGCCAAGGCCGACGTCGACACAGCGCACCGGGAGCGAGTCGCCCAGCGACCCTTGCGCGGCCCGGCCGGCGAATGGGTGTACGGCTCGTCCGCGACGGTGGGACTGACGCCCGAACAGATCGCCACGATGACTCCCGACCAGATGGCGGCGTGGACGGCCGCTCAGTCGAAGGCCCAGATCAAGGATCTGTTCACCAACCCACTCGGTCGCACCAAGCCGCCCGCAGCGCCGATGGCGCCCGTCGGGTCCGCGCCGCGCGACCGCGACGAGCAGGCGGCGATGGAGCGCGCCGCTCGCGACGCCGCACGCCGGCCATACCTCGCGGAGCACCGCCCGCCGGTGGTCTTCGTGCGCCTGGCCACTCGCGGCAAGACGCAGGTCGAGGAGGTGTCGGCCTTCCTCGCGTCGAGCGGGTTGGTGGCCAGACCCGATCTCGTCTACGGCCTGTACCGGGTTCCCGACCGGATCAGCCCGGCGCTCGGTGGGTCGGAGAACGGACGTGTCGTGGAGTGGGACGTGGTGCACGCCGCGCCGGTGCCGCTCCCGCCGTCGTCGCTGCCGGTGGCGGCCACGTTCTTCGACGGTCAGGAGCGCGTGGTCGCCCGCCGCGTCGGCCAACCGTCGGTGGTCGACGAAGACCTCGGCGTCGCCGCGCTCGCCGCCATCGGTGTCGGCCCGGAGCACACGCTCGGCATCGCCCGTCACCTGATCGTGCGCAACTACTCGCAGGGCGAAGACGGGTCGAGCGACATGCTCAGTCACGTGACCGGCATGTACGTGTTCCGCCCCGGTGGCCCGGGCATCGACCCGATGCAGCAGGTGCCTCGCCCGATCGACGTGCCGCACCACGGCGTCGGCGGGGTGCACGTCGAGGCCCTCAACTGGGGAGCCGTGGCTCGGGCCGTCCATGCGCAGCCGCGGCGGGCCTACACGATTCCCTCACCCTTCCCGTACCTGCCGAGCACGCCGCAAGAGCTCATCCGCATGTACCTCGAGGTGGTCGGTGTGCGGCCGGACGACTGCTACGCGACGTCGGTCACCGAAGACCGTGTGAGCGCGCTCGACGACCAGGCGTGGGCCGCTGGTGGGCTGATCGAGTGGTCGGGGAGCGGCGAGTCGCTGCCCTGCGCAGACGGCAAGGACCGCCGGCGGTTCGCAGCCGGCCGGCTGGTGATGCTCGCCTACCGAGACCGGCCCGATTACATGGTCGGTCGACAACGATGGGAGGCGTACCAGACCGACGTGCTGCAGGCGTCGCTGCAGCACGGCACCGACCTGCGCAGCCCGGTCGAACCGCCGCCGCTCGACGGCGTCCCCGCCGGTCTGCGCCAACTCGTCGCAGCAGCCCAGAAGATCGACCGCATCTTCGTCACCGACGCGGCCCGCGACGCGCTGCGGCACATCGTCCAACACCGTTACTGTTCGCCGCCCATCGAGTGAACCGCGCGCTCAGCGAAGCTCGTCTCGGCGGCGGGTGAGGTAGGCGATCTCGGCGGTGTTGCCGGCCAGCTCGATGGCACGGTCGTACGCGGCGCGCGCATCGGCCTCGCGACCCAGCCGACGCAGCAGCTCGGCCCGCGTGGCGTGGTAGGCGTGATAGCCGGTCAATGGCTCCGCGAGCCGGTCGACCGTCGCGAGCGCCACCTGCGGGCCGTCGAGCTCGGCGATCGCGACCGCGCGGTTGAGGACGATGATCGGTGACGGGTCGAGCTGCACGAGTTGGTCGTAGAGCGCGACGACCTGCGACCAGTCGGTGTGCGCCACGTGGCGGGCGGAGGTGTGCACGGCGTTGATCGCGGCGAGGATCTGGTAGCGACCCGGAGCGACGCCGGACTGCAGTCGCTCGCGCACCAGTCGATGGCCTTCGGCGATCAGCGTCGCGTCCCACCGGTCACGATCCTGGTCGGCGAGCGTGACCAGCTCGCCGCTGTCCGAGACGCGTGCTGCCCGGCGCGCGTCGGTGAGCAGCATCAGGGCGAGCAGCCCGGCCACTTCGCCGTCGTCGGGCAGCAGATCGCGCGCCAACCGAGTGAGTCGAATGGCCTCGGACGTGAGTTCGCTGCGGACCGGCTCGGTGTCGGACCCGCTCGCCAGGTACCCCTCGTTGAACACGAGGAACAGCACGGCGAGCACGCCCGAGACCCGTGGAGGGAGGTCGGTGGCGTCCGGCACCCGATAGGGAATGCGCGCCGCCTTGATCTTGCCCTTCGCGCGACTGATCCTCTGGCCCATCGTGGCCTCCTGCACCAGGAAACCGCGCGCGATTTCGGGCACGGTGAGGCCTGCGACCATGCGCAGGGTGAGGGCCACTCGCGACTCCATCGCGAGCGCCGGGTGGCAGCACGTGAAGATCAGCCGCAGCCGGTCGTCGTCGACCGCATGCATCGGGGTCGAGTCGTCGTCGTGCAGCACCAGGGCCCCTTTCTGCTTTGCATCGCGGTGTTGCTCGCGCCGGATGCGATCGATGGCCTTGCGGTGAGCGGTGGTCGTGAGCCAGCCGCCCGGGTTGGGGGGCACGCCGTCGATCGGCCAGCGAGCGATCGCGGTCGCGAACGCGTCGGCCGCTGCCTCTTCGGCCACGTCGAGGTCGCCGAAGCGACGGGTCAGCGACGCGACCACCCGCGCCCATTGCTCGTGGTG
Source organism: Actinomycetota bacterium (assembly GCA_030685215.1). Lineage (GTDB taxonomy): Bacteria > Actinomycetota > Acidimicrobiia > Acidimicrobiales > Ilumatobacteraceae > UBA668. The sequence continues at coordinate 13,104 of JAUXQB010000195.1, read as the reverse complement.
CGCCCGGGTGATCGCCTCGCTGACCGCGTTGCCGACTTGCGTCACGATCAGTCGCCCAGGAACGGGCGTACCTCGACCTTTCGATTGCAGGCCTTCGAACCATCGGTGGCGAGCGCGAGCGCCACGTCGAGGTCGGACGCGGTGATGATCCAGAAGCCGGCCATGTGCTCCTTGGTCTCCACGAACGGGCCATCGGTGATCACCGGTGCCTCGCCGCGGTGGTCGATGACGGTGGCCGTGCCGGGCGAGGCGAGGCCACCGGCGAAGACCCAGTGGCCGTCGGCCACGAGTCGGTCGTTGAACGCATCGATGGTCACCATCTCGGCCGGATCGGCGAGTTCGGTGCTGTCGGTGATCACGGAAATCAAGTACTGCATGTCAGCTCTCCTGGGCTCCGGGCGCCCCGCACGGGCGCCGCTCATACTGCTACGAACGGCGCGCACCGATTTCGACACGGCACGCGGAAGTTCCTCGCGGCCCCGAATTTCCGTGTCTGGTCATACGAATCCCACATCCACCGTGGGAGTCGTGGGACCAGACGGCCACGGGGCGGCGCCAGCGGAGGGTGACGCACTGCGGCTACCCTCGGAGGTCGTGGGAGACTCGCGCGGGCACCAGGACAGGCCCGTGGTCGGCCTCCTGGGGACGTTCGACCTCGCCAACTTCGGCGACCTGCTCCTGCCCGCGGTGGCCGAGCACGAGTTGCTGCGGCGCATGCCCGACCTCGTGGTGCGGCGCTTCTCGCCCTTCGGCTGGGAGCACCCGGTGCCGATGGACGGCGGCGAGGTGGCCGAGCCGCTCGGTGCCCCCACGCCGGAACGGCGCGCCGAGGTCGCCCGCGAATGCGACGCACTCGTGATCGGCGGGGGAGAGATCATCCACTTCCTCGACCATCTGCTCGCGCCGCACTACGACACCACGCCCGAGGCAACGGTGGCCAGAGCGCCGAGCACGTGGTTCGTCGACGGCGCCGGCGCCGGCGCACTCATCGCCACCGCGTGGAACGCCGTCGGCATCCCGTTCGACATCGACGACGAACACGCGCCCTTCGTGCGCATGGCGGCCAGCCGGCACCGCTACCTGGCGGTGCGCGACGACGAATCGCGCACGAAGCTGGAGTCGGTCGGTGTGGAACAGGAGATCGCCGTCGTGCCCGACCCGGGCTTCCTGGCACCGCGCGTGTTCGATCAGGCGATCGTCGACCGGCGTCGCCGGTTCCATCGCGCGCTCGGGTGGATGCCGCCCGGCCGCTACATCACGGTGCAAGGCAACGGATCGATGGTCAACGAGGTGGATCGCATCAGCATGGCGCTCGACGCGGTGCTCGCCGACCATGCCGACATCGACATCATGCTGCTGGAGACCGGAGTCGGCCACGGCGACATCGAGTTCGCGGAGGCCTTCCGTGCCCGCCATCCGGGCCGGGTGTGGGCGCCGTCGTCGTCGCTGCTGCCCATCGACTTCGCTGCGATCCTCGGTGCCACGGAGGCGTTCGTGGGCGTCTCCCTGCACGGTGCGATCACTGCGACGGCCTACGGTCGGCGTGCCGTGGTGTTCAACGCGCCGCGTCAGTCGAAGCATCGCGGGCTGGTCTCGCACCTCCACGACCGTTCCGGGTACATCGAGTCGGCCGACGAGCTCCCTGCGGCGCTGCGGTGGGCGCTCGCCGCGCTCGGACCCGAACCGGCCCTCGCGAGCATCGACCAGCGCATCGATGCTCACTTCGACCAGCTCGCGACGATGATCGAGACGGCCTGGTCGCTCCGTTCCGATGCAACGGGTGACGAGACCGGCAATGCACGGGTCGTGCGTCTCGCCACCGAACTGACCGCCGTGCGGACGGCTCACGCGACCCGCGGCCAGCGCCTGCTCGCCGAGCGCGACGCGCTGGCGATGCTGCTCGATCGCGACGACGGACAGGCTTCCGAACTGCGGTCGAGCTTGGCCGCGTCGCACGACGAGATCGTCCGGCTCAACGACGACATCGGTCGCATCTCTGCCTACAACGTCCACGTCCGCGACGAGCTCGAACGAGTTCTCGACGACCACACGACGGCCGTGCAGCACGCAGATCGACTCCGCGCCGATCTCCGCGACGCGCAGGTCGAGCTCGACGAGACGAGGCGGGCGCTCGAGTCCGTGTACGCCACCAAGACCATGCGCTGGCTGCGGGGCCCGCGCCGGGTGTACGGCTGGTTCCGTCGCTGATGCAGTCGACGGCCGGCGACGACCGAACCGACGACATCGGAGCCGGCGACGGACCGGTCGACCACGGCCGCACCGTTACCCTGCCCGCGCCGGGGATGCCACGCATCTCGGTGCTGATGCCCCTGTACGGGCACGCAGACTTCGCGCTCGCGGCGCTCGACTCGATGGTGGCGAACACACCGACGTGCTACGAGGTGATCATCGTCGACAATGCGTCGCCCGACGGTGCCGGCGATGTCGTCGCTGCGCAGGTCAGCGGAGCACGGCTCATCCGCAATCCGCTCAACGTCGGGTTCGGCGCCGCCGTCAACCAGGCGGCGCTCCACGCTCGCGGCGAGCTGCTGCTGTTGTTGAACAGCGACGTCGAGGTGCAGCCGGGTTGGCTGCCGCCGCTGCTGGAGGTGCTCGATCGGCGGCAGTCGGTGGCCGCGGTGAGCCCGGCACTGCTCCACGCCGACGGCACACTCGCCGAAGTCGGCTCGGTGTTGCTGAGCGACGGCGAGACGATGTCGCTCGTCGACGATCACGAGTGGGAGCTCTCCCGTCCGCGAGCCGTGCCCTACGCGTCGGCGGCCTGCATGCTCATCCGGCGGTCGGTGTTCTCTGCGATCGGTGGGTTCGACGCGGCGTACGTCCGTGGCTACTACGAAGACGTGGAGCTCGCGCTCGACCTGCGAGCACGCGGGCTGCTCGTGGTGTCGGATCCGCGCTCCCGAGTGCGGCACTCACGCAGCGGCTCCAGCTCGCCCGAGCGTGCGATCGCGTTGAACCGGTTCAACCGCACGATCTTCCGCGAGCGGTGGGCGTCGACCTTGGCTGCGTTGCCGCCGTACCTGCACGAGACCACCCTGCGCGGACGCGACTCCTTCGCGGTCGACCGCGTGCTCGTGGTCGACGATCGCATCGCGCAGTCGGACCGCGGCAGCGGCGACCCGCGAATGGCCTCGCTGCTGACCAGCATGGCCACGCGCTACCCGTCGGCGGTGATCACGCTGCTGGCGTCCGACCTTTCACACGCCGAGCGCTATGCACCGTCCCTCTCGGCGAACGGCGTCGAGATCGCCGACTGGTCCTCCAGCAGTCCGCAGCGATGGCTCGCCTCACGACGCGGCCACTTCTCGGCGGTGGTGGTCAGCAGAGCCCAGAACGTCGAGCGCTTCGGCGACGTCATCCTCGCCACGCAGCCGCAGGCCATCAGAGTGGTCGACGTGGAAGCCGTCGTCGCGGTGCGGCTCTCGCGCCAGGCGCAGCTGCTCGAAGCGTTGGGCGACACGAGAGCGCGAGTCCTCGAGGCGGAGGCCACGGAGTCGATGAAGGCGGAGGTGGCTGCCTGGAGGTGGGCAGACGTGATCACCTGCGTCTCGGCCGAAGAAGCAGACCTGGTGCGGAGTGCTGCGCCAGGTCGTGAGGTCGTGCTGATGTCGTGGGGTGTCGAGCTGCCCGATCGCCCCGTCGGGCACGGCGACCGCCACGATGCGGTGTTCCTCGGCGGGTTCATGTCGGGTGACGACTCACCGAACGCCGATGCCGTGCGGCACCTCGTCGACGACCTGATGCCCGAACTGTGGGCCGTGCTGCCCGAGCTCCGGCTCACGATCGCCGGCTCCGATCCGACGCCCTCGGTGCTCGCCCGCGGCGGCGGCCGCGTGTCGGTGGTCGGGCGTGTGGCGGATCCGGTCGACACCATCGAACGCCACCTCGTGCAACTCGTCCCGCTCCGCTTCGGGAGCGGCGTCAAACTCAAGCTCATCGAATCGATCATCAGTGGTTCGCCGTTCGTCACCACCACCGTCGGCGCAGAGGGCCTCCATCTCGGAGCACTCACGGAGATGCTGGTCGGCGACAGCGCCGCAGCGTGGTGCCGGCGGGCGGTGCACTTGCTCACCGACGCTGTGGCATGGCAGGAGGCGCACGAGGAGTTGCTCGCCATCGGGCGCGCGTACTTCGGTCTCGCTGCATTCGACCGATCGGTCGACGAGCTGATGGGTCGCCTCGGAGCGTTGCGCCCATGAACAGCCACCTCTCCCGTCACGGTGCCGAGGCGTATGCGACGGTGTTCGACTACCTGGCCCTGACCGACGAGCTGTGCCCGAGCGACGCGATCATGTGCTTCGGCAGCCGAGATCCGCACGTGCCGCATCGAGCAGCCGAGCTGTACCACCGTGGGGCCGCCCCGTTGGTGCTGACCACCGGTGGCGTCACGTTGGCGGACGATCGCTGCGAGGCCGACGTGTTCGCCGACGAGCTGGAACGACGCGGCGTTCCTCGGCACCGCATCGTCGTCGAACGCGACTCGGGGCACACCGGCGACAACGTTCGTCTCGGCATGGCTGCGCTGCAGGAACGCCACGGAGCGGTCGCGTCGGTCATCTCCGTCTCCTGGCCGTTCGCCGCCCGCCGCTGCGTCGCGACGCTCGCGCGGCACCATCCGCACATGACCGTGCGCTCGGCGCCGGCGTTCTGGCGACCGGGCCAACGCAGTCCGTTCACCCACGCGACAGCCCGTCGCGCGGTCGAGCAGATGTCGCGTCTCACGCTCTACGCGGAACGCGGCATGATCGCGCACCACGAGGCGCCGGCCTCCGTCGCCCGCGCCGCCGAGACGCTGCACGAACTGCTCATGCCGCCACCCGCGGCGAGCAGCCGCACACCGGCGTTCAGCGAGTGACCAGCGCGGCCTCGACCGCGCGAACGTGCACGGCATCGGCGAATCGATCGACGAGTGCGGGGAGCGCAGCGCCCACCGCGCGCTCGATGAGCTGATCGGCGAACCACGCGTTCTTCGCCAGCAGTGGGCCGTGCAGGTACGTGCCGATCACCGTGCCCGCCACCGCGCCTTCGAAGTGGTCGTCACCGTTGTTCCCGGCACCGACGAGCACCGTGCCGAGCGGACGGCACCCAGCGCCCAGCTCGGTGCGTCCCTGGTGGTTCTCGAACCCGACGAGGCGTCGCGGCTCGGGTGCCACTTCCGCAGCGTGGACATCGACGACGACGTTGCCGACGAGCCTCGGTCCCTCGCGGCGGGTGGTGACCGCGTCGAGCAACCCGAGTCCGGGGATCGTGCCGTCGGGCGTGACGTACTCGTGGCCGAGCAACTGGAAGCCACCGCAGACCCCGAGCACGGTGGTGCCGTCGGCCGCGGCAGCAGCGAGCGCCTCGCGGTGCCGCTGCAGGTCGGCGCCGCATGCGCGCTGGTCGCGGTCCTGACCTCCTCCGAGGTACACCAGGTCGGGGCGCGTGCCGCCGAACGTGCCGTCGATGTGCACCGCGGTGAGCTCGAAGGCGATGCCCCGGCGTCGGCACCGCTGCGCCAGCACGAGCACGTTGCCGCGGTCCGCGTACAGGTTCAAGCGGTCCGGGTAGAGCACAGTCATCCGCACGACCAGGTCAGGAGTGGAGCTCACGGTCACCACCAGTACCTCGCGGCGTGCCCCAGCTCGGCAACGGTCTCCCGCACGTCGAGCATCGCGGAGTAGTTGGCCACCGCCACCACGGGCCTGCCGGCTCGCTCGAGCGCACGATGCAGCGGCGCCTCGATGCCGTCGACCACCTCGATCACAGAGGGGTCGATGCCCGCGTAGTCCAGCCGCAGTGCGGCTTCGGCCGCACGCGAACCGCCGCACGTCGCGCGTGCCACGTGCGGTGCGAGCCGCTCGACATCGCTGTCCCAGATCCACGACACGTCGCGCCCGTCGAGATCGCGGTCGTTGAGCACGAACAGCAGATCGAGCGGACCCGGTTCGCTGCCGAGCATGGTGATCACCTCGTCGAAGCCGCACGGGTTCTTGGCCAGCACGAGCGTGACCGTCTGCTCACCGATCTGCAGCTGCTCGCTACGCCCGAACGCGCCGGCGGATCGGGTGAGCCCGGCGACGATCGAAGCGACCGAGTAGCCGAGGGCGAGTGCGGCGCCGGCAGCGGCGGTGGCGTTGACCACGTTGAAGCGGCCGGGCATCGACAGCTGCACGCGTTCGGCGACGGACGCGCCCGACCCGGAGTCGCGCGCCGTGAGTGTGAACGACGCGCCACCGAGGCCGCGCACGGCGACGTCGCTCGCCTCGACGGTCGGCGCTGGTGGTCGGCGATCGCCGCAGGTGGGGCACGACCAACTTCCGAGATGCCCGACGTGCGCACCGCGGTAGGTCAACATGCCGCCGCAGTGCAGGCAGTCGGGTACGTCGGTGCTGCCGAGTGGAGCCTCCCGGTCGTGGTCGGCGAGCCCGAAGTGCACCACGTTCGGGTGCGCCGCCGTCAGCTGGCACACGCGAGGGTCGTCGGCGTTCACCACCAGCACGGTCGACGCTGGCAACCCGGCGACACAGGCGCGCCAGCGAGCCGCCACCCGGTCGATCTCGCCCATTCGATCGAGCTGGTCGCGGAACAGGTTGCCCAGCACGATCACGCGCGGCGCCAGTGGGCCGACCATGTGGTCGAGCCACAGCTCGTCCGCCTCGAACACGCCGAGGTCGGCGCGCGTGGCGCCGCGGCGCGACCGCCCGATCAGTTCCGCGCAGACGCCGGGGGGCATGTTCGCTCCCAGGTGGTTCACCACCGGGTCGTGGCCGGCGGCGCGGGCGATCTCGGCGAGCAGGTTCGTCGTGGTGGTCTTGCCGTTGGTGGCCGACACCAGCGCACAGCCGCCGGGCAGGTGGCTCGCCAGGGTGGCCAAGGCGTGCGGTGCTGCGGCCAGCAACGCACGCCCGGCGCGACTCGGATCGATGCGAGTGTCGGTGTGGCGATCGAGGCTGCGCAACGTGCGCGCGGCACCGACCGTGAACGCGAATCGCCGCCCGGGCTCGCCCCCCAGTGCGGGCGAGCGAATCGCGCGATCGACCAGCGCGGCACCGACGCGCGCGATCTGGGCCTGCACGGCTACCCCCATCCGTAGCCGAACGATCGGCGCGCTGCGTGGTCGTAGCGCGCGGGCACGTTGCCGAACCCGAGCAGCCGCCGGCGTTCGTCGTCGAGCCCATCGACGTCGTGCGGGCGCAGACTGCCCGGGAAGTCCCAGTGCGGCTGCAGCCAGCGACGCGCGAAGAACACGTGGAGCGCTCGCCGCGGTCGTGTCGACGTGTTCGCGCTCCCGGCATGCACGCAGGTGGCGTCGAACACCACTGCGTCGCCCGGTTCGAGTTCGACATGGCGCGCGTGTGACTCCATCGAAGCCGGCTCGGCTCCGGGCAGAACGTCGCGGTGGCTGCCGGGCACCAGTCGGGTGGCGCCGTTGGCCATGCTGAACCGGTCGAGCGCGACGACCGAGTGCAGGTAGAGGGTGACGCCCGGTGTCTGCACCGCGTGGTCGCGGTGCAGCGGTTGCCCCTCGCCGCCCGGGATCATCGACTGCCCGTTGAAGCCGGCGAGCACACACTCGTCGCCCAGCACGCTGGCGGCGAGCGCGGTGAGTCTGCCGGGTCGGCACAGGTCGAGGAAGACCGAGTGCTTGGCCGGCAACATGTACGCAACTCGGTAGGCGGCGGTCAGCCACCGGCGAGCCTCGGCGATGTCGCCCTCCGCCTCGAAGACCTCGTCGAGCGCGTCGCCACAGCGGGCGACCATGTCGGCGTCGAGCACCGCCGGCGCCACTGCGAACCCATGCTGATCGATCGCGTGCGAGTGCGCGGCGTCCGCCCGCGCCGCGTCCGCGTGTGCGGTGTTCACCGCACCCACCGGCCGACGAGCGGCCACTTCTTCATCCGGCGCCGGGCGAGCGCGATGTCGATGGACCGTCGCAGTCGCTCGTTCGCCTTCGTGCGCGCCAGCTCGTCGCGGTAGCCGATCCACGCCGTGCCCAGCCCGACGACGTTGACGCTCGCGATCTGGCGAAGCGTCGGCGTGGGCAGCGGCGGGAAGCTGCCTTCCACACCGGCGACGCGGACGGCGACCCCGCTGCGGACGCACTTCTCGCACTGCCCGCAGTTGTAGAGCCCGTCACGGTTCTCGAAGCAGACACGCAGGTGCTGGCGTGCCGCCGGCTCTCCGGCGATGGCGCGCACCTTCTCGATCCGCGTGGCGTCGGCGCCGTCGTGCACGATCTGCACCCGCTCGGTGCTCCACAGCGGATCCAGCAGCGGATGCGAGCCCAGTGGGTAGAGCACCGCGTAGGTGGTGGTGGCCGGCACGTAGACCTTCGAGAAGTGCGGCGCCAGCAGCAACGCGACCGTGGCGAGTGCTGGACCGTGGTAGTCGTCCCAGCCGATGCCGAACGACGTGCTGAACGCGACGAGGTTGCACTCCACCTCGATCAGCGGCAGCCCCAGCATGGCGGCGGCAGCGTGCAGCCGAGCAGCGACCTGCTGGTTGAGCGGATCGTGCTGGTCGTCGAGTAGATCGAAGCCGTGCACGAAGACGAGTGCGTCGATCTCGTCGCGATGGCGAAGAGCGCTGTGGAACGAGTCGACCCCGCCGGTGAAGAAGCAGGCGGTGCCTCGACGGCTCGTGGTGGGAGGTGGCGAATCGGCCGGCTCGACGCGGCGCGAGGCCACCAGCGGCACCCGGCCGTACAGCGGACGCCCGGGGTGCAGAGCTCGGTCCCACGTGAGCACGATGTCGGCGATGAGGTCGGCGTTGTCGACGAGGCGCGCCGACACGGGCTGCTCCACCACCAGTGGCTCGCCGGCAGCCATCGCCGGCAGCCAACCGGCAGCGACCGCGGCGTCGGCGGTGTCGTCGGTGAGCACCCCCGGCGGGAACCGGAACGTGGCGTTCACTGCGCCGTCGAAGCGGATGGTCACGTCGTCGCCGCAGCGGACGGGCGGATGAGCGATCACCGAGGACGCGCCTCCCACGCATCGAGCGCCGCACGCGCACACGCGCCGATGTCTGCCGAGGTGTGCGCCGAGTCGTCCTGGCCGTCGGTGAGGAAGCAGGCGATCAGGTCGCCGCTCGGGGCATGGATGACGCCGACGTCGTTGACCACGCCGGCAAGGCTGCCGGTCTTGTGCGACACGATGATCTCGTCGGGCATGCGCAGCAGGATCCGCGAGTTGAACAGGCTCGACCGCAGCGCGGGTCGCAGCGGGGCCAGCACGGGCAGCCGGAACACCGCGTCGAGCACGGTGGCGCAGTCCGCCGCGGTGGTCACGTTCGCTCTGCCACGAGCGCTCAGCATCTCGTCGGCGAAGCCCACGTGGAGCTGCGTGCCGGGGCAGCCGAGCGATGCCGCGACCGCGTTCACGCGTTCGGCCCCGAGCAGCAGCACCAGGTGCTCGGCGATGCGGTTGTCGCCGGTGGCGAGCGCCAGTCGCGACAGCTCACCGGTGCTGAAGCGGTGAGTTGGCGACAGTGAGTCGAGCACCGACGGGTTGATGCTGCCCGGTAGGTCGGCCACCGACACGCTCGAGTCGAGGTCGAGCTGCCCCTCGGCCGCGAGGAGATGGGCGGCCACCGAGACGAACACCTTGTTCACGCTGGCTCCCGGCCGCACGACGTCGGCCGCGTGGCCCACGGTGCACCCGTTGCCGACGAGCACGATGCTGCGCCGGGAGTCGTGCCCGACGAAGCGATCGACGGCGGTTCGCCACCACTCGTGCAATGCGTCGACGCGGTCGGCCTCGATGCTCGACAGTCCCGTCACCGCGTTCACCCTTGCGGACGCTAATCGCAGCGACTCACGGGCCGTCCAATATCCACTTGCACATATATATGTCGCCACGTATGATCATCGGCATGCCCGCAGCCGTCCTCGAGGTGATCGCCGAGCCGACCCGTCGTCGCATCCTCGATGCGGTGCGCGGCGGCGAGCGTTCCGTCGGCGAACTGGTCGAGATCGTGGGCATGCACCAGCCGGGCGTGTCGCGTCACCTCAAGGTGCTCCGCACCGCCGGCCTCGTCGACGTGCGGCGCGACGCGCAGCGACGTCTGTACCGCCTGCGGCCGGAGCCGCTGATGGAACTCGACGCGTGGCTCGAGCCGTACCGTGCCGAGTGGGCCGGGAAGCTCTATTCGCTGGAACGCCACCTGCACCGCACCGCCACCCCTGTCACCACCGCTGTCGCCACGACAGTCACCACGACCACTTCGAAGGAACCCAGATGAGCACTCTCCCTGCCGCGTACGACGGCACGTTCGAACGCACAGCCGATGGCGGCGTCATCCGATTCGAGCGCCACCTCCCGTTCCCCGTCCGCGACGTGTGGGCGGCCATCACCGACCCGGCTCGACTGGCCGATTGGTGGCTGCCGTTCGACGCCGACGTCAGTGTCGACCTACGCGAGGGCGGCGAGATGGTGTTCGCCGGTCGCGGTGAGGAACCGATGACCATCACCTGCACCATCCTGCGCGTCGAGCCGCCGATGCTGCTCGAGCACACCCACGTCGATGCTGCCTCGCTCATGCGCTGGGAGCTCGAGCCGGTCGACAGCGGTTGTGTGCTGAGGTTGAGCCACTTCGTCACCGACCCGGCCACGGCGATCGAGCGTTGCTACGTCGTGGGGCTGCACGCCTCGCTCGCGCGGCTGGTGCCGTGCCTGGAGGGCAGGCCCGTCGAGTGGGACTGGGAAGCGTTCGCGGTGGCGCAGGCGCAGTACGCGCTCGCCGGGTTGGCGCCGGCGCCCGACGCGCAGGGAGACGACGTCTGATGAGCCAGTTGCTGCGTGTGCAGAACTTCACGGTGTCGCAGGACGGGTTCGGCAGCGGCGAGGGCCAGACCCTCGAGCGCCCGTTCGGACACATCAACCCGATGGACATCTTCGCGTGGGCCGGCGCCACTGCCGGCTGGCCGAACCGCACCGAGCCCGGCGGCACTCGTGGCCTCGACGACTACTTCGCGCGCGACTTCTCCCACAACATCGGCGCCGAGATCATGGGCCGCAACAAGTTCGGTCCGGTGCGCGGGCCGTGGCCCGACCTGGAGTGGAAGGGCTGGTGGGGCGACACGCCGCCGTTCCACACGCCGGTGTTCGTGCTCACGCACCACCCGCGGCCCAGCTTCTCGCTGGCCGACACCACGTTCCACTTCCTCGATGCGACGCCGGCAGAAGTGCTCAGGCAGGCCAAGGAGGCAGCCGACGGCAAAGACGTGCGGCTCGGCGGCGGTGTGCACACGGTCCGCGAGTTCCTCGATGCCGACCTGGTCGACACCATGCACATCGCGGTCGCTCCCGTGGAGGTGGGTCGTGGTGAGCGGCTGTGGACCTCGCCCGACGAGCTGCTCGACCGCTTCCACCTCGACACCGTGCCCAGTCCCAGCGGCGTCACGCACCTGCTCTTCTGGCGGAAGTAGGGCGGGCACATCGCGCGACGAGACGTCGTGTGCGGTGTGACCCGCCCAGCGAGACCGAGCGCACACGACGTGCTCTCAGACGTCGGGGTGCTGGGCGCGCGCCGAGGTGGTGAACGCTGCCAGCAGCCGACGCAGCTGGGCGACCTTGGCGTCGGTGAGATCGGCGGCGATGGCCTGGTTCGACCTCTTGGCCGCTCGATTGATGCCCAGCAGCGCGCGCTCCCCGTCGGTGGTGAGCCGCGCGAGTGGCGAGCTGCGGTGATCGGGGTTGTCGACCAGTTCGGCGAGCCCATCGTCGACGAGGTCGTTGACGACGCGCTGCTCGTTCTGTCGCGACACGCCGAGCCGGCGCGCGATCTGAGGAACGGTGAGCGCCGCTCCCTCGTGGATGATCCACATCGTCTGCCACCGCGCCTGGGTCTGGCCCTCCGTGGCGGCGATCTTCTCGCCGATGCGACGTCCCAGGCCGGCGGCCTCGAACAGCTCGGCGTACAGCGCCTCCATCTCGCGGGTCATGCGACCGTGCCTTCGACCGCGGTGTAGTGCTCGACGTAGCTGTCGCCCGTCGGCGAGCGGTAGGTGCAGCTGCGCGCGTCGAGATCGACCTCGTACCACACCACCCCGGCTCGCCAGGTGGCCTCCATCCAGTCGGGAAACGCCATCTCGCCGGCCTGGTCGGCGCGGAGTGCGGTGAGGAACGCGTCGCGGTCGAAGGGTGGCACCTCGACGGTGCCCTCGGTCATCGGGCTTCCCTGCTGCAGCACCGAACCCTCCGCGGTGGTGAGCACGGTGGTCCACGACGGCACGGTGACGGCGATGCGGGTGATGCCGGCGAGGCGCAACGTCTCCGCCAGGTACGGGAAGCCGGCGACCTTGGGCCGTGCGGCTGCTCCGCGCTGCTGAGCCTCGACGACGTGCTCGATGAGTGACATGACGCAACTCCTCCTGGTTGGTGCCGGTAGGGTCAGGATAGCAACGTCATTCCGTAGTGACAATTTGTTGTCAAATACTCGGATGATCAGAGCAGGCCGTGTTCGCGGGCGACCTGCACGGCTGCTCGGCGACTGCTGACGGCGAGCTTGCGGTAGATGGCGTTGCACTGCGTCTTGACGGTGTTCGGCGACACGTACAACTCGCGGGCGATCTCGGGGAGCGACAACGTGGACGGCAGGTAGCGGAGCACGGCCATCTCCCGCTGCGACAGCTGCTCCACCAGGCCCACCGTCGGCGCGGGCCGCGGCCGAGCGACCCGGTGCCGAGCAGCCACTCGTTCCAGCAGCGGCGACGTGATGCCGGGATCGGGGCAGCGTGTGGTCATCTCGTGAGCCTCGTCGAGCATCGCTCGCCCCCTCTCGTCGCCCTCGCGCAGGAGCGCGTCGCCGGCCAGCGTGAGCGAGAAGACGAGTCCCAACATCGTCGTCGCCCGGCGAGCCAGCGCCACTGCGTGCTCGGCATCGGCGGTCGCCGCGGCAGCCTCGGAACCGGTGGCCGCGCGGATGGCCACCGCGGGAGCAATGCCGTGGTACTCGCCCAGACCCGAGGACGTGGCGTAGTCGAGCGCGCGTTGCGCTGCGGCGCGGGCCGTTTCGTCGCTGCCGTCGTGGAACTCGACGATGGCCATGGCAACGAGCGCCATGGCATGCGCGGTCACTCGCTGCTCGGCCAGCGTGCGCTTG
>JAUXQB010000269.1 GCA_030685215.1 Actinomycetota bacterium | reverse complement strand
TGCGAGCGACGTCAGGAGCTCGGCGGCCCGGTCGACTTCCTGAGTTGTCGGACCACGTGAGCGCGCGGTCTTCTCGAAGTCCTCCCCGGGTCGTACCTCCCCGGGAGACTTCTCGGTAGGGGGTCTGGCGTCGGGCTGCCTTTCCGGCTGACTTCGGGCTGCCTTTCCGGCTGGCTTCGGCCCTACTTTCTGGCTGGCTTCGGCCCCACTTTCTGGCGAGAATGTGGGGCCGAGTTCGGGCTGCCTTTCCTCGTCGGAAGTAGGGCCGGTCTCGGGCTGCCTTTCCGGCATCAGCGCGACCCAATACGCGGGGCCGGCTGTTCCTTCGTTGGGCCGGCCGATCGGGGCGCGACGCTCGATGAGGTCGAGCTTCGCGAGGCGGATCAAAGCCTTCCTCGTCTTCTCGACCTGCCACGGCTCGACATGGTCGATGCCGTACGCGAACGCGGCGAGCTGCGCGACGTACACCCGATCTCCGCGACGGGAGTAGGTGCCGGTGAACGCGACGACAGCAGTCAGCACCCGGTGATCAAACGGCGAGAGGTCGCCAGTCCGAGCGTGTCGGTTGGCGCCGAAGAGCGCTCGGCGGGTGAGCTCGCCAGCCTTGGCGAAGTCGATCCGTCCGTTGCTCCGAGGCGGCGTCTGCCGCGACGAAGGATCAGCCATCGCGATCCCCGCGCCGACCCGCGCCCACTACGAGCGCGTGCTCGTGGCTACCGTTGGAGTCGTCGAGCTCGCCGGGAAGCGCCTTGACCGGGGCCGGTCCTTCGTGGGCCGGCCTCGCCTGTCGCTGACTCATGCAGCGAGTTGCAGGAGGGTTCGCAGCGCGGCCGTCGGTACGAGGATGCGGCGGCCGACTCGGATGCTCGGGATCTCGCCGGCCTCGATCGCTCGAAAGGCGGAGGCGCGGGCGATGCCGAGGATGCGTGCTACCTCTTGCACGGTGAGGGTGGGCTTTGTGTCCGGATCGGGAACGGATCGGTCGGGGTGGTCTGTGATGTTGGTCATGACGGCGATTATGTACACTTGCGAGACTGAGTGAGACTCGTTTAGTGTCTCGTTATCCGTCGAGTTGTTGAGAGGGCACCCATGGCGATCACGAAGCGGCAGGGCGACCAGTCGGTGATGTTCAGGCTCGGGAAGCTGGAGCTGATCGGCCCGACAGATGATGTCGTAGGGCCTGGCGAGTTCACGTGGCGATGGCAGCGGGCCGGCGACACGTGGTGGAGCTGGACATCACGGTGAGCAAGGGAACCGCGACGGTGGAGGCGGTCCGGATCGTGCGGGAGTCCTCCCGGCCGAGTGTGACGGGTGATGACCTTCGGCGCCTTCCCCTTGGCTCGCTGGTCGAGCGTGCGGTCGAGCTGGCTGCTTGGCTGCATCGGGGTCGAGGTCGTCTCGCGTCCACGCAGTTTGCGACGGTGGAGGAGGCTCGTCAGGTGAGCGAGGCAGCGAAGTCGGCGGCGTCGCGGCGGCGCGTGACGGCGGATCGGCTGCAGCAGGTGGCGGACGCCTACGTGCGGCTCGATGGGCGAGTGGAGGAGGTCGCGGCCGAGCTGTACGTCTCTCGGGCGCAGACGTACAAGCTCGTGGCCAAGGCGAGAGAGGCCGGCCTGCTTGGCGAGGAGGTCGACCGATGAGCGGGACCGTCAAGCGCGATCACGAGCGCGGGACTTGGTTCCTCGTCGTCGATCTGCCGAACGATCCGACCACTGGCAAGCGTCAGCAGCTCCGGCGGCGAGGGTTCCGCACCAGGAAGGAGGCCGACGCAGCGCTCGCCGAGGTCGTGGCCGACGTCAACCGCGGGCTGTACGTGCGCCCGACAAAGGGCACGCTGGCCGAGTACCTCGAAGGCTGGCTCGAGACCCGACGGCTCGACCTACGACCTACGACGCTGTACGGCTACCAGAAGGTCGTGCGACAGCGGATCATCCCGGGAATCGGCCGCGCGAAGGTGGCCGAGCTCGACGCGGCGACGCTCGAACGGTGGTACAGCTCCCTCATCGCGTCGGGCGGTCGCGGTGGCCGCGGCCTATCGCCGAAGACGGTCGCGAACACGGCGGGCGTGCTGTCGGTCGCGCTCGGCGACGCGGTGCGGTTGAAGCTCCTTCGCTACAACCCCGCGTCGGACGCTCGGCTGCCACGACGGGAGCGACGCGAGATGTCGGCGTGGAACGAGGCCGACGCGTCGGCCTTCCTCGTGGCGGTGAGGGACCATCGTCTCGCGCCGATGTGGCGCCTCGTGCTCGCCACAGGACTCCGACGCGGAGAGCTCTGCGGGCTCCGCTGGAAAGACGTCGATCTCGCCGCCGGCACGCTCGAAGTCGCAGAGACCCGCGTCGTCGCCGAGGAGGTCGTGACGGGCTCGCCGAAGACGAAGGCCGGCTCGAGGATCGTGGCGCTCGATGTCGGAACGGTCTCTGCTCTGACGGCGTGGAGGAAGCGCCAGGCGGTCGAGCGGCTAGCGGCAGGGCCGGCGTGGGTCGATCGAGGCCTCGTGTTCGTGGACGAGCTCGGCGAGCCTCCGCATCCTGAGACAGTCACCCGATGGTGGAACGAGGCGGTCGCGGCAGCTGGCGCGCCGGCCATCCGGTTCCACGATGCGCGCCACACGGCGGCGACGATGGCCCTCCGAGCAGGCGTGCCGATCAAGGTGGTCACGCAGCGATTGGGGCACGCCGACGTGGCGGTAACGATGCGCGTCTATCAGCATGTCACCGCGCAGGACGACCGTGCAGCGGCCGACGCGCTTGGCCAAGCACTCGGGGGGTCGTGATGCCGTTCGCTCACAACATGCCGGACCTGTCTCAGATCGGCCCAGGCGCCACGCTGGCGAACCGCATGGTCGATCTCTTCACCGGCGATCGCGGCCGCCCGTACGAGGCCAAGGTGATGATGAGCAACCTCGCTCGCCTGACCGACCTGGGCGTCCGCGACTTCCAGCGGATCCGGACCATCCTCGACGAGCACGTGCCCGGATCGAGCCTGCTGCCGTGGTTCGGCTGCACGACGGAGATCGAGGTCTGCGTGTCCGCCACGTCGCGCGCATGCCGCTTCGGGAAGGAGCTCGCCGCTGCGGGAGTCGTCGACAAGGCCAGATTGCCGCTGCACGATGACTGCGTCGCGGTACGCGACTTCCGAGATGCGATCGAGCACGCGGAGGAGCGGATCGCCAGGAAGATGAAGAAGGGTCGGGCGATCCTGTCAGGGCAACCGAACTGGGCGCAGCCGTCAGCCGAGGCCGCGGTCATCGGCGGTCACCGGCTCCGATGGGCCCAGCTCGCTCGGACGCTGGAGGCGCTTCATGATGCGTGTCTGCACCCGCTTGCGTGACTCCTGTGACCAATCTGTGACCACCCTGTTGGCTCCACCCCTGCTGACCAGGGGTGGAGCAGTGGAGCTGGGGGGAATCGAACCCCCGTCCATCAGGCACCATACGTCCGTGCTACGACCATTCCCGACCTTCACCCTGACGCAGGGAGACCGGCGGGTCAGTTGGCCATCGGTTGCCCGGTGGCCCGCGAATCGTCTTTCCGAATCGTCATCGGTCTTTCCCGACGCCAGCAGTCTTTTCCGCTGTCATCCCCCGCTTCTGGTGCCAGGCTGCGGTGGATCGGCCCCGTGCGCCATTTCTGGTCACGATGTCTCTTCACTCACCTAAAGATCAGGCGGCGAGAGCGAACTGCTCGTTGGCAATTCTGTTGTTGCCCCGTTTTACGAGTCTGAGCAACTCGGGTCGCACGCCCGCACAATGAATCTGACGTCGAAACCTGTCAGCCCCTTGGTTGGGATAGCAACCCGAGTCTACCTGCTCAGAACAGCCGGAAGGCCACGACCACGGAGAACTCGGGGATGCCGCTGTGCGACTCGGTGGTGGCGATGCGGGTGCACACGAAGTCGTCGAACTCGTCGCCGATGTCGAACACGTCGCAGTCCGACATCGCCTCGATGTCGTCGATGGTGAACGCCATCGGCAGTGTCGAGTTCCACGCGAATCCGCAGTCGTCGTCGGTGCCGTAGCCGCCCTGTTGGTCGCCGGCGGAGCAGAACTGCAGCAGACGGCCGGGGTCCTGCTCGAGACCACGCACCTGCAGCAGCGGGAGCGCCTCGTCGCCGAGGTCGAACCGGGCGTACGAGTTCACCTGGCCGCTGAGGTCGATGCGGCTGCCGTTGCCACGGTGGTAGGTGCCGTTGCGGCCGACCTCGGTGGAGCCGACGTTCCAGTCGAAGTCGAGCTCGCCCTTGTTGCGGCCGTGATCGCCGTCGTAGACGATGTCGATCGCAGCGAACACCAACTCCACGTCGTCGAGCAGCACCGGGGTCACGACGGTGCCGACCGCGTCGTGGCTGCGCACCTGCGCGTCGGTGGCGGTCACGATGATCCAATACTTGGTGTCCTCCTCGAGGTCGCCGAGCGTGGCGCTGAACCAGGTGGCGAGGTCGCCGGTGGTGTGCGCCACCGGGTTGCCGGGGAAGTACGGCCGGCCGGCGGGAGTGACGCCTGGAGCCTCGGTGCCGATCCAGATCTTGACGAACGCCGCGGTGTGCGTGGTCACCTCGATCTCGATGTCGGTGGTGCCTGGCCAGATCCAGGTGGAGACGTCGGTGATGCACGTGACGGAGCAGCCGGCCGCCTCGCCGCCTGCCACGTCGATGCCGGGGGGAGTGTTGCTGGTGTCGAGCTCGAACGGGTGCAGCTCCACCGGTGCCACGCAGTCGGGCAGGCAGGTCGGCGTCGGCAGCGTCGGGTTCGGGGCCACGTCGCCGGGGCCCAACGGCACCTGCGGGTCGGGGTCGGGGTCCGGGTCGGGCTGGGGGTCGGGTTGCGGCTCCGGGTCCGCCGGCGCCTCGGGGTCGGCCTGCGGTTCGTCCCCGGGGGCGGTCGGGTCGTCGGCAGGAACGGTGGAACCGGCTGTCTGGTCGCTCGAATCCCACATTTTCTGTGGATCTGATGTGACCAGACCGGGGGAGGGGACGGTGCCCTCCTGCTGGCGGCGCTGTTCGGACGAGCTGCCGGTGACGAGCAGCACTGCTGCCCAGATGACGGCGGCGGCGATGAGGAGTCCGACGGCGAGCCGGCGGTTCCTGGAGCGCTCCCGCTGGACGGCGGGGAGCATGGATGCGGGAGTGGGATGAGTGGGCACGGGAGTCTCCTTCGGGTTGGGTGGTGCAGTCACCCGGCAGGAGGCGGCATGGCCCGTCGTCTGACAGAAACACGCCCGCCAATTTCATGTCATACTGACTGTCAATTGATTCACGGCATGAGGGGACGCACGATGAGCGACAGCAACACGACTGACAGCAACACGACCGACATCAACAAGGCCAAGGTCCGCTATGGCCAGGTCGACAGGCAGTACGGGATGAAGCTGGCCAGCACGCCACCGGAGGACGACGGTCCGGTGTGGATGGTGAACCTGATGAGCTACCGCGAGAAGGCCGACTACGCCGACGGCCGCGAGGCCGACATCACCGGCCGCGAGGCCGACGACGCATATGCGCCACTCGGACCGTTGAAGGCCATCGGCGCCGAAGTCGTGTTCCTCGCCGACGTCGACACGCAGTTCCTCAACGACACCCCCAAGTGGGATCGCGTGGGCATCGTCAAGTACCCCACCCGTCGCTCGTTCATCGAGATGCAGAGCCGCAAGGACTTCCAGGAGCTGCACCACCACAAGGAGGCGGGAATGGCGCAGACCATCGTCGCCGGCTGCCTGCCGATGCCCGTACCGCCGTTGCCCGCCGACGCGCCCGAGTGGGCCGACTGCCCGCACCCGCCCACGGCCGACGACCCGCCGGTGGTGGTGCTGCACGTGCTCAAGTTCCACGACCCCGACTCGGTGCTGGAGATGGCGAGCTACACCGACCACGCCGCGAAGATCGCGGTGCCCCACGGTGTTCGACTCGACGCGTGGATGGCCGTGGAGGGCACCATCATGGGCGACGGTCGCACGTGGGATCAGATGCGATTCAACGCGTTCCCGAGCAAGGCTGCGTTCATGGCGGTCGTGCTGGATCCGGATCGGTTGAAGGCGCAGGCCGAGCACCGTGAGGTCGCCCTTGCCGACACCTACACGCTCATCCTGCGACCCAGCATCAACCGCCTCCACGACTCGGTCGGCTGAACCCCGAACGCGTACGGTTCCGCACCATGATCAAACTCACCGTCTCCTATCCCAACGGCGAAGGCACCACCTTCGATCATGACTACTACGCGGCCAGCCACGTGCCGCTGTGCAACTCCGCGTTCAACCCGGTGAAGACCGAGGTCGACAAGGGCATCGACGGCCCCAACGCCGCCGCCGTCAACTTCTACTTCGAGTCGATGGAAGCCATGCAGGGTGCGTTCGGCAACCCGAAGATGGGCGAGGTCATGGCCGACGTCGCCAACTACACCAACATCGCACCGGTGATGCAGGTCTCCGAAGTCGTCAGCTGACCTGCACGACATGGCGCGTTTCACCCGCGCTGAACTGGAAGCGTTCAACGGCGCGCTCGTCGACGATCTCGTCGGCGGGCGCGTTCGCCTCTTGTTCGTCGGCATCAACCCCGGTCTGTGGACCGCCGCGGTGAACGCACACTTCGCGCGACGCGGCAACAGGTTCTGGCCGGCGCTCCATCTGGCCGGCATCACCCCGTACGAGATCGACGCGAGCGACGGCATGCAGCCGGCCGATCTGGCCCTGATGCACTCGCTCGGCATCGGCATCACCAACATCGTGCCGACGGCCAGCGCGCGTGCGGACGAGTTGACCCGCGACGACCTGCGCGCCGGAGGAGCCGCGTTGGAAGTGAAGGTGCTCGCGCTGCAGCCGAAGGTGGTGGCCGTGCTCGGCCTCACTGCCTATCGGCACGCGTTCGCGCGCCCGAAGGCCGTCGCCGGGCGGCAGCCGGAGCAACTGGGCGGGGCCGAGCTGTGGGTGCTGCCCAACCCGAGCGGACTGAATGCGCACGAGAACATCGACTCGCTCGCGGCCGCGTACCGCGCGGCGTGGCTGGCGGCTAACTGAAGCGGACGCCCTGGCGAGCGAGCTCGGCCTGCATGCCGCCGATGTCGACATCGCGAAGCTCGCGCGACGTGTGCAACGAGAGAGCGGCCGCGATGCCGGCGCCCTGCCCGAGCACTGCACAGCACGACATGTTGCGCGTGGCCGCGTGCGAGACACGATCGCCGCCCGACGAGCGGCCCGGCACCAGCAGGTTGCGCACGCCCTTGGGCAGCACGTTGCGGTAGGGCACCTGGAAGTAGCGGCCGGTGGTGGGCAGGATGAGGATGCCGTAGCCGTCGATGAACTCGGGGTAGATGCCGATGCTGTCGGGGAAGCGGCCCTGCTCGCGCACGTCGGACTCGGTCATGTTGTAGTGCGCGTCGATCTTGCGCGTGTCGCGGATGCCCAGCGTCATCCCGAAGTTGCGCAGGCGGGCACCTTCGCAGCCGGGCGTGTAGCGCCGCAGCGCGTCGACGGCCTGCATCGCTCGCCGGCGGCCTTCCACCTCGCCGCGGGTGAGGTCGTCGGGGTCGGTGCCGTCGATGCCGTCGAGGTGCACCAGGTTCATGTAGGTGAGCTCGCCGGTGTCGTGCATCGCACCCCACGTACCGGCGATGGTCGAGAGGTTCGGCGGCAGCAAGCCGTCGTCGATGGCCTGTTGGAACGGCTTGTGCAGGAACGGCGAGAACATGTCGTCCTCCTTGCCGCTGGTCTCCACCTTCCACTCGCCGCCACCACTCCAGTCGGCGTAGGTCTGCGGGTCGGCCGCGACGCCGGCCATGAACGCCCGCTTGTCGACGCCCGCGAGGTGGAACATCACCGACGCGGCCATCATCGACTCGCGCGGCGTGTGGTGCGTGGGCGCACCAGCGCGGAACGCCACGTCGGCGTCGCCGGTGGCGTCGATCACTCGCCTCGCGCGGATGGCTTCGCGGCCGGCCTTGCTCTCGGTGATGATGCCCACGACCGCGTCGCCGTCCATCAGCGGCGCGGCGAAGGTGCGATGCATCATCCCGTGGATGCCGGCTTCCTCGACCAGCCGATCGGCGACGAGCTTGAAACCCTCCGAGTCGAGCTCGTACGACAGCGACTGGCTCTCCTGCACGGCGGCGCCCATCTCGAACGCGCGGGTCTCGAACTCGCGGCCGATGCCGTTCGCCTCCACCGTCTGCTCGTGGCGGTACCACGCCATGCCTTCCACGCCGACGGCGGTGATGTTGCCGCCGTAGCAACCGAACCGCTCGACCAACGTGACCTCGACCCCGGCGCGAGCCGCGGCCAGCGCGGCGGCGAGGCCGGCGGGGCCGGAGCCGACCACGAGCACGTCGGTCTCGTGGATGACGTCGATCTGCCGCGCCGGCTCGGTGACGGTACCGAACGTGCGACGGATGGACGGCGAGGTCATGGCGCGTGCGGCGCCTCGCGCAGTCGCACGCTGAGACAGGTGACGCAGCCTTCGAGCTTGATGTACTCGCCGATGTCGACGGTGATCACGTCGTACCCGCGGTCGCGCAACAGTGCCGCGCTCTGCGGGCAGTCGGCCGAGAGCAAGAGCGTGCGCTCGTCGAGCAGCACCACGTGCGAGCCCGACTCCTCCGGCATCGCCACGAAGGTGGGGAACAGCGACACGTCGTCGACCGCCGGCTCCCACCCGATGATGGTGCCGTCGGGGAGTGCGGTGACCGCCGACTTCAGGTGCAGCACCTTGGTGAGCGGCACGGTGACCACGGTGGCGCCGAGCGGTTCGAGTGCCGCCGCCAGTTGCGCGATGCCCTCGAGGTTGGTGCGCCCGCCGTTGCCGACGTAGATGGTGTCGCCCACCTTCAGCACGTCGCCACCGTCGAGCGTGCCGGGAGCCTCGATGGCCACCGTGCGATAGCCGAACTGCTGCACCGCGGCGGCCGCGGCCTCGACCTCGGGCTTGCGTTCGTCGGCTCCCGGACGTGCCAGCACCGCGAGGCCGCGGAACACGACCATCGTGTCCTCCACGAAGGCGGAGTCCGGGCAGTCGGGCGCGGGCGCGACCTCGGTGGTGGCCCATCCGTTCGCGTGCAGTGCCTGCACGTAGCTGTGCCACTGCTGCTCGGCGAGGCCCGGGTCGATCGGGGTGCGATCGATGTGCGTGACGAGACCTTCGGCGAGTCGCGGGCTGGGCCGGCGTACCAGTGCGAGCTTGCTCACGAGACGCGGCCCTTGGCCTGACGACCCATCGACTTGGCCATCTCCATCTTCACGTCGCGCTCGGCGAGTGCCTGGCGCTTGTCGGCCTTCTTGCGGCCGCGGGCCACGCCCAGCTCGACCTTCACGCGGCCGTCCTTGAAGTAGAACGAGAGCGGGATGAGAGCCAGGTGCTCGACGGCGAGTTCGTGCGCGAGGCGGTCGATCTCGCGGCGGTGCATGAGCAGCTTGCGTGCTCGATCCGGGTCGTGGGCGCCGATGCCGTGTGCGCGCTGATAGGGCGGGATGTGCACGCCGTCGAGCCACACCTGTCCGTTGATGATGCGGGCGAACGCGTCGGCCACCTGCGCGTGCCCGTCGCGCAGCGACTTCACCTCGCTGCCGCTGAGCACGATGCCGGTCTCGAAGGTCTCGAGGATGTCGTAGTCGCGGTGCGCGCGGCGGTTGCTCGCGACGAGCTTGTGGCCTGCTGGGTTGCTGCGATCACGGGTCGGGGCCATGGGAGGCCCCAGGGTAGCGGTACCCTTCCCGAGCGATGTCCGCAGTTCCGACGCTCCATCTCCCCGCGCAGCCCTACGCCGAGATGATCGCCTGCGCCTACGACGCCTACCCGCTCGAGGCGTGCGGGCTGCTCGTGGGCACCGGCTCGAAGGTGCACCGATTCGTGGCGACCACCAACGAGTCGGCGTCGGCACGGGTGTACAGCATCCCCGGCAAGGAGCTGCTGCGCGCCGAGATGGCGGCCGAGGACGACGGCCTGGAAGTGATCGGCGTGTTCCACAGCCACACGCACAGCGAGCCGTACCCGAGCCCCACCGACATCGCGCAGGCGCCGGACCCCAACTGGTTCTACGTGATCGTGTCGCTGAAGCGGGAGGCGCCCGAGTCGCGCTGCTACCGCATCGTCGACGATGCCGTCTCCGACGTGCCGATCGCCGTCGGCTGACCGTAGAATCATGACCTCGCAGGTCGGGTACTCCGCTGCGACGATCCAGGAGTGTGTGGGCCGATGAGTTCCAACGTGAACCGCAGCGTGCTCGACCTCATCGGGAACACCCCGATGGTCGACGTGAGCGTGTTGTCGCCGAACCCGCGTGTGCGCATCGTCGCCAAGCTGGAGAGCCAGAACCCGTTCGGCTCGGTGAAGGATCGCATCGCTCGCCAGATGATCCTGCAGGCCGAGATCGACGGCGTGCTGCAGCCGGGCCAGACCATCATCGAGCCGTCGTCGGGCAACACCGGCATCGCACTCGCCGCCATTGCCAAGATGCGCGGGTACCCGATCAAGATCCTCATGCCCACCAGCGTCTCCATCGAGCGCCGCCAGATGCTCGAGGTCTTCGGCGCCGAGGTCATCCTCACCCCTGGCGAGGAGGGCAGCAACGGCGCGGTGAAGCGTGCGCAGGCCATGGCCGCCGAGCATCCCGAGTGGTGCTTCCTCTACCAGTACGGCAACGACAACAACCCGCGAGCGCACTACCAGGGCACTGGCCCGGAGATCTGGCGCGACTGCCCGGAGATCAGCCACTTCGTCGCCGGCCTCGGCACCAGCGGCACGCTCATGGGCACGGGTCGCTTCCTGAAGGAACAGAACCCCGACATCAAGGTCATCGCCGTCGAGCCCCCGCTGGGCGAGAAGGTGGAGGGCCTGCGCAACCTCGACGAGGGGTACATCCCGCCGCTGTTCGACGCGTGGCACGGCTTCGACCTGCTGGACCGCAAGCGTGTGGTGCGACCCCGCGAGAGCCTGGAGTGGACTCGTCGACTGGTGCAGGAGTGCGGCGTGTTCGCCGGCATCTCTTCGGGCGCCGCGCTCGCCGGCGCGGCCAAGGTGGCCAGTGAGATCGACGAGGGCACCATCGTGTTCATCGTGTGCGACGGCGGCTGGAAGTACCTGAGCACCGGCGCCTACACCGACGACCTCGACGCCGCCGAAGCCAAAGCCGAATCGATCATCTACTTCTAGATCGTCGTCGCCCACCGGCGCCGTGGTCCGAGTGCCAGCGCCCCATCCGAGTGCCAGCGTCCCGTCCGAGTGGCAGCGTCCCGACGGGGTGCACGTTGCCACTCGGACGGACGTGTACCACTCGGATGGTCGTGTGGCACTCGGATGGCGGTGGCTACAACGTCTTGATCCCGACACCGTTGCAGTCGCCCGTCAGCGCAGCGCCGGCCTCGGCCTGCTGCTCAGGGAGGTCGAACGTCGTCGAGGTGGAGACGCCGGTGAGGACCTCCACGGTGGTGAGCTCCATCGAGGTGCTGTTCGACACGTCGTTGCCGCCGACCAGCCGGTAGAAGCGGTTGACCAGCACCAGGCCGCGGTCGGTCGCGAGGCAGCCGAAGGTCTCCGCGGGGTCGGACATGATGGGAGAGGCGAACGCCCATCTCGCAGGGCCGTCGAAGCCCTGCAGCGGCACGATCGCCTGCCCGTCGAACACGTAGACGCCGCCGTTCGGGGCGCCTTCCAAGAATCCGATCAGCAGGTACTCCGTGTCGAGGCTGACGGAGTAGATCGCCAGTCCGTCGCCCGTGATCTCGAACGGCTCCACCTGCAGTGCCGTGCCGCACGTCGTGATGGTGAACGGCGAAGTGGCCCCATCTCCGTCTCCGATCTGTGCGACCAGTTGCTCGATCCATCCATCACCGTCGAGATCCGCCCAGGCGATGTCGCTGACCTGTTCGGTCGGGCAATCGATGATCCCGTCGATGTCCCCGCCGGCGGCCGGCAGCATCGGCG
>JAUXQB010000175.1 GCA_030685215.1 Actinomycetota bacterium | reverse complement strand
GCCAGCGGTTGGCGATGCAGCGGTTGAGCAGGAACGGCGCGTTCTGCGTGCGCACCTCACCGGAGAAGGCGAGCTCGATGGCCCGCTCGACCTGCGCGGTCTCGGGGAACTCGGCCAGCGCGTAGAGGAAGCGCAGTTGCTCCTGCGGTGTGCCGGCGGTGCGGAACTGGTGCAGGTAGTGGCCGAAGTCGGCGTCGGTCCCCTTCGCCGCGACTGCGTTGGTGGCGGCGGCGACGAGCTCGGGGTCGGTGGACCCGGAGGCGACGATGTCGCGGCAGAGGGCTTGTGCATCGGGGTCGTTGCCGAGCACGGCGAGCGTGCCGAGCAGCAGGCCGCGCAGCTTGGCCGTGAGGTCGCTCTCGCCCGCCACGGGTGCACGCCCGAGATCGTCGAGCACCGGGCGCACGAGTGCGGCGACCCGACTTTGCAGTGCGACGTAGGCCGGGCCGTCGACCAGGCGGCCGACACCACGGAGGCCGACCGCGATGGCCTGCCACACGGCGAGGTCGCGGTCGGCGGTGAACGCTTCCGCGAAGGTGAGGAAGTCGGCGGCGGCGAGACGGCCGGCGACCACTTCGTTCCACGCGTCGTCGACCAGGTTGTAGCGGTCGATGATGGTGAGGCTGTGCAGCTCGCCGACCAACCGCGCACGCAACGCGGGGTCGTAGGCGACGCGCATGAAGCCGTGGCCGCCGGAGTTGACGACGACCGCGCTCTCGGCCGACGCCAGCTGCACGCGCAGCTCGAAACCGTCGAGCAGCACCTTGTGCTCGGTGCCATCGATGCGCAGGTGCACCGGTACCACGAACAGCGTCGGGTCGTCGGTGTCGCCGAGTGCGAAGCGCTGCTGCGTGAGCACCAGTGTGCTCTCCTCGAGACGCGCCGTCACCAGCGGGTAGCCGGGCTGCCAGATCCAGCTGTCCATCAGCTTGCGCACCGGCGTGTCGCTGCCCGAGTCGGCCGCCACCGCCTCCTCGATGGCATCCCACAGGTCGCTGGTCTCGGTGTTGGAGTACTCGTGCTTCGACAGGTAGTGGCTCACGCCGCGACGGAACGCTTCCTCGCCCAGGTACTGCTCGAGCATGCGCAGCAGCGAGCCACCCTTCTGGTACGTGAGCACGTCGAACATGCCGTCGCAGTCGGCGGGCGCTTCCACCGGGAACTCCACCGGACGGGTGCTGGCCAGCGAGTCGACCTCGAAGGCCATGCTGCGCTCGAGGCTGAACGTGGTCCAGCGCAACCAGTCCGGACGGTACGCGGCGCAGCAGGCGATCTCCATGAACGTGGCGAAGGCCTCGTTGAGCCAGATGCCGTTCCACCACTTCATCGTGACCAGGTCGCCGAACCACATGTGCGCGAGCTCGTGCGCCACCACGTCGGCGAGCGTCTGCAGCTCGACCTGCGTGGCCGTGGCCGGGTCGGCCAGCAGCAGCGTCTCGCGATAGGTGATGCAGCCGAGGTTCTCCATCGCGCCGGCCGCGAAGTCGGGCAGCGCCAACATGTCGCACTTGTCGGTGGGATAGGGGATGTCGTAGTACTGCTGGTACCAGCTGAGCGCGTAGGCGCCGACGTCGAGGCCGAACGCGGTGAGGTGACCCTTGCCGGGCACGTGCACGATGCGCAGCGGGATGGGGCGGTCGGGGTCGCCCTGGCGGGGCACCAGCACCGGCTCGGTGGCCTCCAGCGGACCGACCACGACAGCGACCAGGTAGGTGCTCATCGGCATCGTCTCGGCGAAGCGCACGGCCACCTTGCCGCTGGCCTGCTCGACGCGTTCGATCTCCGGCCCGTTCGACACGGCGAGGTGCTGCGGCTCGATGATGAGCGTGATGTCGAAGACGGCCTTGAAGTCGGGCTCGTCGAAGCAGGGGAACGCTCGCCGGCAGTCGGTGGCCTGCATCTGGCTGGTGGCGATGACCTGCTCGTTGCCGTCGGCGTCGAGGTAGGTGCTGCGGTACCAGCCGCGCAGCTTGTCGTTGAGCGTGCCGGTGAACGTGATCTCGATGGCGGTAGTGCCGGGTTCGTGCGCGGCGTCGATGACCAACCGCTCGGTGGACGCGTCGAGCGCGAACGTCACCACCTCGCCGCCGACCTTCACCTCGCTGATCTCGAGCTCGTCGGCGTTGAGCACGATCTGCTCGACGGCCTCGTTGACGTTGGCGTCGATGATGACGTGACCCACGAACGTGGCGCCTGCCAGGTTCGGTTCGAGGGCCAGCGTGTAGCGGTGGGGGACCACGCTGCGCGGCAGGCGGTAGGGGTCGCGGCTGTGGGTGGCTGCAGAAGTCGTCGAAGTCACTTCGCCAATCTACTCCCACCCCTCCACCCGCAGCCTCCGGGTTCGTGGAGGCGTCCGGGTGAGCGTGCGTCGCACCGGGTAGCGTTAGCCAACGTGTCAACGGCGCCCTCCACTCCGGCCAAGTACGACGTCGTGGGCGTAGGCAATGCGCTGGTCGATGTCATCAGCCATGCCGACGACGGCTTCATCGCACAGTACGAACTGGTCAAGGGTTCGATGACCCTCGTCGACACCGATCGCGCGCTCTTCCTCTACCGCGCGCTCGGCTCGGCGGTGGAGATGAGCGGCGGTTCCGCGGCCAACACGATGACCGGTGTGGCCTCGCTGGGCGGCACTGCCGCCTACATCGGCAAGGTCAGTGCCGACGAGCTCGGCGACGTGTTCGGCCACGACCTTCGCGCCGTCGGCGTGCAGTTCCGTCCCGGTCGACCCGACCACGAGACACCCACCGGCCGCTGCATCATCGTGGTCACGCCCGACGCCGAGCGCACGATGAACACCTACCTCGGTGTGTCGTCGCTGCTGTGCGCCACCGACATCGACGAGGCCACCGTCGCTGCCGGCAAGGTGCTCTACATGGAGGGCTACCTGTTCGATCGCGACGAGGCGAAAGCAGCCTTCCGCCGCGCCGCCGCGGTCGCACATGCGAACGGCCGCCAGGTGTCACTCACGCTCAGCGACTCGTTCTGCGTGGATCGTCACCGCGACGACTTCCGTTCGCTCGTCACCGACGAGGTCGACATCCTGTTCGGCAACCGCGACGAGCTCACCGCGCTCTACGAGGTCGAGTCGTTCGACGAGGCAGTGCGTTGCGTGCAGCGCGACTGCCACCTCGCCGTCATCACCGTCGGGTCGGAAGGCTGCTACGTCATCACCCGCGACGAAGTGCTCACGGCGCCGGCCGAACCCGTCGACCACGTGCTCGACACCACGGGCGCCGGCGACCTGTTCGCTGCCGGGTTCCTCTTCGGCTACACGCGCGATCTGCACCTGCTGGAATGCGCGAGGCTCGGAGCGATCGCCGCCGCGGAGGTCATCTCCCACGTCGGCCCTCGTCCACTCGTGGAACTGAAATCGCTGATCTCCTGAAGGAGCTCGTTCATGAACGACGCTGAACTGACCGCGCTGAGAGTGAAGGCGGAGGAATGGCTCGCCGCCGAGCCCGATGTCGACATGCGTGAAGAGCTCGGGGCGCTGCTGCACGGCTCCGACGACGAGCTGGTGGAGCGGTTCACCGGCCGGCTGCAGTTCGGCACGGCCGGCCTTCGGGCCGCGGTCGGTGTCGGCCCGCAGCGGATGAACCGGCTGGTGGTGCAGCAGGCGGCCGCCGGCCTCGTCGACTACCTCCTCGCCACCGTGCCCGACGTTGTCGAGCGTGGCGTCATCATCGGCTACGACATGCGCCGTAAGAGCGACGCGTTCGCGCTCGACACCGCTCGTGTGTGCGCGGCGCGCGGCGTGAAGGCGTTGCTGTTCGACCAGATCGTGCCCACGCCCGTGTTGGCGTGGAACATCACCGCGGTCGGTGCTGCAGCCGGTGTGATGGTCACGGCCTCGCACAACCCGCCGGCCGACAACGGGTACAAGGTCTACCTCGGCACCGGCTCGCAGATCGTGCCCCCGGCCGACAGCGACATCTCCGCGTGCATCGATCAGGTCGACCCGTGCGCGGTGGAGATGGCGCCCGCCGACCACCCGCTCATCCAGTACCTCGGTACCGCGGAGATCGAGGCCTACCTCGCCGCCATCCCCGCCGTGCGGCTGCGCGCCGACGTGCCCGGGGTGGCGTCGGCGTACACGGCGATGCACGGGGTGGGCGGCGCCACGCTGCTCGCCGCGTTCGAACGCGCCGGCCTGCCCGCACCATCGGTGGTGGCGGTGCAGCAGCAGCCCGACGGCACGTTCCCCACGGTGTCGTTCCCCAACCCGGAAGAACCGGGCGCGATGGACCTGCTGATGGCGCAGGCCGCAGAGTCCGGCGCGCTCATCGCGCTCGCCAACGACCCCGATGCGGATCGCATGGCAGCGGCAATCCCCACGCCCGACGGCGGCTGGCGTCGCCTGGGTGGCGACGAGATCGGCTGGCTGCTCGCCGACCACATCCTGCAGCACACCAGCGGCGCCGACCGCCTGGTCATCACCACGCTCGTCTCGTCGTCGCTGCTCGGTCGCATGGCCGCGGCGTACGGCGTCACCTGCCTGGAGACGTTCACCGGCTTCAAGTGGATCGGCCACACCGTGCTCGAGCACCCGGAGCTGCGGTTCGTGTTCGGCTACGAGCAAGCGCTCGGCTACCTGGTGTGCGGCGCGCCGCTCGACAAGGACGGCATCAGCGCAGCGGTGATGATGGCCGAGGTCGCCTCGCTCGCGGCCGCCGACGGTGTCACGCTGCAGCAGCGACTCGACGCCATCTCGGCCACCTACGGTCGCCATGTGATGGCCGAGAAGTCGATCCGCATGGCGCCGGTCGACGGTGCTGCGGCGGTCGCACGACTGCGTGCCGAGCCGCCCACCGAGGTGGGCGGTCGCGCTGTCGAGTCGGTGCAGTGGTTCGACGAAGCCGGCCTGTTGCGCCTGCAGATGGGCGACTCGCTGCGGCTGCAGGTGCGCCCCAGTGGCACCGAGCCGAAGGTGAAGCTGTACGGCGAAGGCATCGACTGCGAACCCGCCGACTACCTCGAAGCCCTCGCCGCGCTGCTCGGCTGAATCGGCTCCCTCAAGGGATCGTCAAGGTTGCTCCACGAGCTACCGGCGAGTAACTAGGGTGCCGTTCGTCACACGCGAGGGGGCGCGTGACGCGGCTGCGCCGGCAGGCATCAGTCGTTCAGCATCAAAGGAGATGTTCATGCGCAAGGTGGGGATGGCAGTCGCACTGCTGGCGTCGGCGTTCGTCGTGCCAGTGGCCGGTTCGCAAGTGGCACAGGCCGATGGCCCGGGCGTGGGGAGTCCGTGGGTGGTGAGCCTCGGCGACTCGTACATCTCCGGTGAAGGCGGCCGCTGGGCCGGCAACAGCAACAACAGTTCGGCCAGCGTCGACGCCGGAGGTGCCGCCGCGTACAACGACAACGGCGGTGTGTCGGAGACCATCAACCGCTGCCACCGCAGCACAGCCGCCGAGATCCACGTCGGCGGCGGCGTGAACAGCCTCAACCTCGCCTGCTCGGGCGCGAAGGTGAACACGTTCACCAGCAGCGATGGCTACTTCAAGCCGGGCATCGACTTCTACAACTCGGGCGGCAACAAAGGTCAGGCGCTGATGCTGCAGGAGTTCGCCGGCACCCACAACGTGAAGATGATCCAGCTCAGCATCGGCGGCAACGACTTCAACTTCGCCAGCATCGTGCAGACCTGCGTCACCAACTTCCTCACCTCGCCGTCGTGGTGGCCCAACTACTGCAACGACGACAGCTCGGTCAGCAACAACTTCACCGCATCCAACGTCACCGCGAAGACCAACCTCATCACCGGTGCCATCAACAACGTGAAGGCCGCGATGGCCGCCGCCGGTTACACCACCAGCCAGTACACCATCGTCGTGCAGACCTACCCGTCGCCCGTGCCCACCAGCACCGGCTTCCGCTACAGCCAGAGCGGCTTCACCCGCCAGAGCACCGGCGGCTGCGGCTTCTGGAACAACGACGCCAACTGGGCCAACAACACCGCCCTCGTGAAGATCAACGGCTCGGTGAAGAACGCTGCCACCGCGGCCAATGGCGCCGGCAACGTGAAGGTGATGGACCTCGCTGCCTCGTTCAACGGACGCCGCCTGTGCGAGAACACCGTCAACCTGATGGAGAACAGCGGCAAGGCCAACTGGACCGTGGCCGGCGCCGCCGACAGCACCGAGTGGATCGCACAGATCCGCACGCTCAGCACCGTGTTCGGGCCCTACTACGTGCAGGAGAGCCTGCACCCGAACTGGTGGGGTGAGAAGGCCATCCGCAACTGCGTGCGCCAGGCGTACAACGGCGGCGTGCCCAAGGGCGGCGTGTGCAACCGCGGCACCGGGCTCAACGCCAACGGCGAACCGAACATGACCCTCGCCTGATTCCAGCTGAACCGCGACGACGGCCCGGGGCGCGTGCCCCGGGCCGTCTCGCGTTCGTGGGAGGGTTCAGCAGAACGCCTGCGTGGTGCCGAACCCGATGACGATGCCGTCGGCGTCGACGACCAGGCCTCGGAACGAGGCTCCGTCGGCGCCGTCGGCCGGCACGAACGTGCCATTGCGACTGCCGTCGTCGTTCGTGAAGTCGCTGAGCGTCACCTCGCCGGCGGTGCGCAGCTCGTCGATCGACGTGCCCACCCCGAAGCCGTCCTCGGTGCGCAAGCCCGTCGGCGTGCCGGCGGGTGCGGACGCCGGCTCGCGGTAGCTGTCGAAGCCGGACCCGCGGAGGTCACCGACCACCCAGCTCCACATCAGTTCACCCGCGAGGCCGTCGGCAGTGTTCGCCTTCTTGAAGGCAACCGCCAGGTCGCCCCAGTGCAGCACTCGCACCTCCACACCGGCCAGGCAGTCCTCGTCGCCGGGAGCGATCGGCTCGACGACGAACCAGCCGCTGTCGGCGGTCGGTTCGCCGAGCACCGTATTCACGCCGGTGAGCACCTTGTCGACGTCGGAGAACCCGATGGGGAAGCCGAGCACGGTGCCCGCGGCCCAACCGATCTGCGGTGCACCGCCCAGCACTGCGAGCGTCACCTGACCGTCGACGGCCTTCACGAACAGCGCCGTGTCGCCGTCGACACCGCTGAGCATCCAGCCGTCGGGGCGGAAGAACTCGCTGCCGCCGTCGGGTCGCAGGATGCCGATGTAGCGCTGCTCGTCGGTGCCACTGGCGTTACCGACGTAGATGGCGCCATCACCGAACGGGTACACCGCACTCGGGATGCTGAAGTTCTCGAACTGCTCGACGATGTTCCACTTGGTGATGGAGCCGTCGCTGTCGTTGCGGAACACCTGCGTGCCGTCGTCGCCGACGATCCAACCGGTCTCGGGCGCCGATGGGTCCGGCGTCGGGGCCGGCAGCACGACCGTGTCGCCGAGCACCAGCCCGTCACCGGTGAGCGCGTACACGCCGTCGTTGTTCTGCTCGACGACCGTCGAGTCGACCTCCCGCCACACGTCGCCGTCGAGCTGGTAGGCACGCACGGTCTGCGTGTTCTCCGTCTCGGAGTTGGTGACGATGTAGAGCGTGCGGTCGCGCCCGCCGAGGACGAGACCGGCCTGCCCGTCGGGCACCGGATCGAGTGTGGTCTCCGGCAAGGCGTTGCCGCTGCGATCGAACGACGTCACCGACCCGTCGAGGGTGAAGGGATCCATCGTCAGCACCACGATGCGGTCGGGCAGCAGCGCGACCAGCGGGGCGCCGGTGACGGTGGGGACCACCAGGGTCACCAGCGGCGTCGGTGCGAGCAGCGGGCCGCCCGCCGCGGGGATCACGAGCTCTTCGGTGACCGGCACTTCGCCCGTCGACGACTCAGCCGTGTACACGGTGCCATCGGGGTGGAACAACGTCAGCACACCGGTCTCCGGCGCGAACTCCACCCGGGTGCCGTCGCCGACGGGGAGGATGGGCTCGGGCACGTCGACGCATGCCATCGCCGTCGACACCACCTGCTGATCCAGACGGATGATGTCGCCGTCGAGCGTCCATCCACCGGTCTCGGCGCCGCCCGCGAAGCCGTACTGGTTGCAGCCGTCGAAGCCGACGAGGCGGCCCGTGTTCTGCAGCGTGAACGACGGTGGCGGGTCGAGCACGACCTCGACACCGTCGATCGTCGTCACCAGCCACACCACGTCGACGAGCCGGCCGCGCAGGCTGCTCGGCACGCCGGTGGTGACATCGGTGGTGACCTGCGTGGTGTCGCCGGGGATGACGCGGCCGTCGGGGTTGTCATTGCCGACCACGACGACCGTCGTGACGGCGGCGGCCGCAGCCACCGAGGCCCAGCCGATCGCCTTCCACGGCGTGCGCCGGGTCGGGCCAGTTGCGAGCTCCTTCGCCAGATCTGCGCGCAGGGCGGCTCGGAAGTCGGGGCGAGCGATGGTCTCGTCGCCAGTGTGTTCGTCGATCCATGTCTCAGGCATGTCGGACGTCCTTTCCACGAAGGCGGGCTCTGGCCCGCACCAACAACGATTCAGTGGCGTGCACCGTGAGGTCGAGCGCCTCGGCAACTTCCGGCACCGAGAGATCGTCGACGTACCGCAGCACGAGTGCGGCTCGGTCGCGTTCCGGTAGACCGGCGAGTTGCGACGGCATCAGGGCCGGCTCTGGCTCACCGACATCGGTGGCCACCAGTTGCAGGCGCCGCTGCTCGCGAGCGGCGGCACGCAGCCGGTCGAGATGGCGGTTGCGGATGACGGTGATCACGTAGCCCACGTGCAGGTCTCGGCTGGGGTCGGCTCGGAACTGGCGCAGCACGGACATGTAGGCGTCCTGCACGAGATCCTCCGCGGCATCGCGGTCGCCGCCACAGAGCCGGCCCGCATAGCGGTAGGCCTCCGTGAAGGTGTCGTCGTAGAAGGCGAGGAACACGTCCTGGCGTCTCGACGGTGGAGTTGCTGTTTTCACAACCGGTTCAACGCCGTCGAACGCAGTGCTCCGTCGCGGCGCGGAGAAATTTATGCGGGGGAGCCGAACTGGCGGTCGCCGGCGTCGCCGAGACCGGGCACGATGAACGCCGTCTCGTTCAGGCGCTCGTCGAGCGATGCGGTGTAGACGGCCAGGTCGAGGCCGCTCTGGCGCAGCAGCTCGATGCCTTCCGGCGCGGCGAGCACGCACACGACGATGATGGTGCCGGTGGCGCCGCGCTCGACGAGCAGCTGGCACGTGTGCGCCAGCGATCCACCGGTGGCGAGCATGGGGTCGAGCACGATGCACTGCCGGCCGGCGAGGCTCTCCGGCAGCTTGTTCACGTATGGCTTGGGCTGGTGCGTCTCTTCGTCGCGTGCCACGCCGATGAAACCGACGTCGGCGTTGGGTAGCAGGTCTTGCGCGGCGCCCAGGAAGCCGAGGCCGGCGCGCAGCACCGGCACCACCACCGGCTGGTTGTCGAGCTGGCGGCCGAGGGTCTCGGTGAGCGGCGTCTGCACGCGCACCGCGTGGGTGGGCAGGCCACGGGTGGCCTCGGCCATCAGCAGCGTGCCGATGCGCTCCAGCTCCTGGCGGAACAGCGCGTTGGGCGTGTCCTTGTCGCGGACGCGCGTGAGCGAGTCGGCGATGAGCGGGTGGTCGACGACATGCAGCGCAACAGCCATGCCGCCAGTGTGGCAGACCGCCACCCGTCAGAGGGCGCCGGCGCGGGCCATTGCGTAGCGAGGCTTGATGACGCCGTTGATGATCTTCAGGCGATCCGGGAACGGCGCGAACGCGCTCTTCATGCCGTTGATGGTGAGCCACTCGAAGTCGTCGATGCCCCACCCGAACGCGTCGCGCAGCTGCTCCATCTCGAACGTCATCGACGTGGCGCTCATCAGCCGGTTGTCGGTGTTGAGCGTCACGCGGAAGCGCAGGCGGCGCAACATGCCGATCGGGTGCTCGGCGATGCTGGCGCAGATGCCGGTGCCGACGTTGCTGGTGGGGCACAGCTCGAGCGGGATGCGACGGTCGCGCACGAACGCGGCGAGGCGGCCGAGCTTCTCCTCGCCCTCGGGACCGGTGATGTCGTCGACGATGCGCACCCCGTGGCCCAACCGCTCGGCGCCGCAGAACTGCACGGCCTCCCAGATGCTGGGCAGTCCGAACGCCTCGCCCGCGTGGATGGTGGTGTGGAAGTTCTCGCGCTGCACGTACTGGAACGCGTCGAGGTGGCGGGTGGGCGGGTAGCCGGCCTCGGCGCCGGCGATGTCGAACCCGACGCACCCGGCGTCGCGCCACCGCACGGCGAGCTCGGCGATCTCGTGGCTGCGGGCCGCGGTGCGCATGGCCGAGCAGATGAGGTAGATGGTGAGGTCGGTTCCCTCGGCACCGCGACGGAAGCCGGCGAGGATGGCCTCGACCACCTCGTCGAGTGTGAGTCCCTTCTCGGTGCACAGCTCGGGCGCCATGCGCACCTCGGCGTAGACCACACCATCGGCAGCGAGGTCGACCGCGCACTCGTACGACACACGCTCGATGGCGTCCTTGTCCTGCATCACGCCGACCGTGTGGGCGAACGTCTCGAGGTAGAGCACCAGGTCGTTGCGCTTCGCGCCGCGGTTGAACCAGGAGGCGAGCTCGGCCTCGTCGGTGGACGGCAGCTGCGTGTAGCCGTACTCGCTCGCCAACTCGATGACGGTGCGGGGCCGGAGGCCGCCGTCGAGATGGTCGTGCAGCAGCACCTTCGGAAGCGTCGCGATGTTCATAGCCGCCCCAGCGTAGGCGGCCGCCCGCAGCGCCCCTACCCTTGCGGCCATGGAACAGCCAGCGCCCGCGCTCACCATCCTGGGCAGCACCGTTCGCCACGCCGTCGAGCACGTCGAAGTGTTCCCCGCGCCGGCCAACGTCACCATGGTGCGCTTCACCAACGACGAGCTCACCTCGATGTGCCCGGTCACCGAGCAGCCCGATCTGAGCACCGTCGTCATCGAGTACGTGCCGGCACAGTGGTGCATCGAGAGCAAGAGCCTGAAGCTCTACCTCTGGGGCTTTCGCGACCGGGCCGTGTTCGCGGAGGCGATGGCTGCCGAGATCGCGGGGGAAGTGATGCGCACCGCGCAGCCCTCGCACGTGCGGGTCACGCTCACCCAGCGCCCGCGCGGCGGCATCGAAGTACAGGCCGTCGCCGAACTCCGCAGCTGATCTACGGCTTCGACCGCAGCGCGCCGCACTCGCGCAGCGCTGCGACCTCGACGTCGGTGTAGCCGGCCTCGAGCAGCACCTCGTCGCCGTCCTGTCCGATGAGCGGGGCATGCCGCCGCACCGACGTGGGGGTGCGATCGAAGCGCACGCCACTCGGGATGACGTGGTACTCGCCGACCAACGGGTGCTCGGCGGTGGGAAGGGCGGCGACGAGATCGTCGAGCGTGGCGACCGGTCCCGCAGGGATGTCGTGCGTGTCGCAGAACTCGAGCCACTCGGCGGTGGTGCGCTGGCGGAGCACGTCGACCACCTCCCCGTACAGGCTGTCGGCCGCCTGCGCGCGCGTGAAGCGGTTCTGCAGCCGAGGGTCGTCGGCCAGCTCGGCCTTGCCGCCGGCGATGAACAGTGCCACGTAGTTGGCCTTGCTGTAGGGGAGCAGGTGGATCCAGCCGTCGGCGGTCTGCTGCGGGCGGCGGTTCGGTGAGAGCACGCGGGTGTAGCCGGCCGGCCCCATGGCCGGCACCGGGATGGCGGCCGACCCGTGCTCGGCCAACATGAACGCCTGCATCGCCTCCACCATCGGCACCTCCAGCCGCTGGCCCTCGCCGGTGCGGTCGCGGTGGTGCAACGCGGCGAGCACCGAGTAGACGATGGTGAGGCCGCTCACCTTGTCGGCCGCGATGGTGGGCGCGATCGCGGGCACGCCATCGCGGTGGAGGAACGCGTCGGCCAGTCCAGCGGCCGACTGGATGACGTCGTCGTACGCGGGTCGGTTGCCGTGCTCGCCCTCGGTGGGCCAGCCCTGCGCCTGACAGAAGATCACCCGCGCGTTGCGCGCCCGCACGTCGTCGTACGCGAGACCCAGCCGGCCCAACGGGCCGGGACGCAGGTTGGTGACCACGATGTCGGCGCGCTCGGCCAGCCGCAGGAAGGCTTCTCGACCGTCAGCGTGCTTGAGGTCGAGCGAGATGTTGCGCTTGTTGCGCAGCAGGTTCAGCGACACGCCCGACAGTTGCGCGTGCGGGCCGGGACCCATGAAACGGTTGGTGTCGCCGCCGATGTCCTCCACGCTGATGACATCGGCGCCGAGGTCGCCGAGGATCTGCGTCGCCAACGGTCCCATCACCACCGAGGTGAGGTCGAGGACGCGCACGTCGGCGAGGGGGCCGGTCATGTTGCGATGGCGCGCGACGTCAGTGGCTGTCGCCGGGTCGATACGGCATGCCGGCGTGCGCGGGTGGCCGCAGCCGTTGGCTGAACACCGCCAGCACCACCAGCGTGATGGCGTACGGCAGACCGCCCGTGAGCGACTCGGAGATGCCGGTCCTGGGGTCGATGCGCAGCCACTGGTCGAACATCAGCGCCGTGAACACTGCGCCGATCGCGGCGGCGAGCCACTTCTTGCGCACGAGCGACCACAGGCACCACACGACGGCGATGATCGCCCCGAACAGCAGCAGGTGGCGAATGGCAGGGCGACCCACCCGGTTGAGGGCCTCGGGGTAGCCGAAGAGGAAGCCGCTGGCCAGCACGCCGGTGGGGCGCCAGTTGCCGGCGATGGTGGTGGCGAGGCCGATGAAGCCCTTGTTGGCGGTCTGGCCCTGGCGGTAGTAGCTGGAGGCGACGATCGACAGGTAGCCGCCGCCGAGTCCGGCGAGCCCGCCGCTGATGAGCAGGCCGGCGTAGCGCAGCGGGATGACCCGCACACCCAACGACTCGGCAGCCTGCGGCGACTCACCCGACGAGCGCAGGCGAAGACCGAAGCGGGTACGCCACAGCACCCAGATGGAGATGGGCACCAGCGACAGCGCGATGAGGGTGCCGGCCGACACGTTGGTGGTGAGGCCCTTGGCGACGCCACCGATGTCGCCGAGCACCGGCCAGCCCTTCTTCTCCAGCCACCCCGCGATGTCGGGTGTCTCCCACGAGCCGATCCGCCCGCCGCTCACGAAGGGCAGGTCGAATCGTGGCAGCGCGGATTTCTGTTGAGGTGACTGGCTGATGCCGGCCCCTTGGATGTCGCTGCGGTCCCACAGCAGCTCGCTGAGGTAGCGCATGGAGCCGAATGCCAACGTGTTCAGCGCGACACCGGAGATGACGTGGTTGACGTTGAAGGTGACGGTGGCGACGGCGTGGATGAGGCCACCGATCATGCCGCCGATGACGGCCGCGAGCAGACCCACCCATGGCCCCCACTTCCACGCGCCGTAGCCGCCGAACCAGGTGCCGAAGATCATCATCCCTTCGATACCGATGTTGACGATGCCGACCCGTTCGGCCCACAGGCCGGCGAGACCGGCGAGCAGGATGGGCATCGTGAACCGGAGGGTGGTCTCGATGGTGCCCGACGACGTGAGGTCGTCGGCTCCATCGGCCATCGCCCTGATGACGGACAGCACGACGAACAACGACAGGCCGGTCCAGAGCAGCTTGCGACTGCCGAGGATGCGCAGCACGGGCGACATCTTCGGTGAGTCGGGCGGCGGCGGCGGGGCGGCGTCGGGAAGGGCGATGGTGGCGCTCATGCCGCCACCTCTGCGACGGCGAGTTGGGCGGCTGTTCGGTCGGCGGTGCGACGGGCGACCTTCACCTCCACCACCTCGTTCACGATGACCACGCCGAGGAGGATGATGGCCTTGATGACCAGCACGATGGACGACGGGATCTTGGCGATCTGCAGCGGGCCGCTGAGCGAGTCGAGGA
Source organism: Actinomycetota bacterium (assembly GCA_030685215.1). Lineage (GTDB taxonomy): Bacteria > Actinomycetota > Acidimicrobiia > Acidimicrobiales > Ilumatobacteraceae > UBA668. The sequence continues at coordinate 3,248 of JAUXQB010000175.1, read as the reverse complement.
ACCCGAACAGCAGCGCTGACACCACGATGCCGGCCGGGTGGTTGCGACCCAGCAGCGCGACGGCGATGCCGCTGAAGCCGAAGCCTTCCGGCCGGGTGGGCCCGTAGGCGTACGACTCGCCGAGCAGGTACTTGAGGCCGGTGAGACCGGCGATGGCGCCCGACAGCAGCATCGCGGCGAGGATCATCTTGTTCGCGGCGATGCCTCCGGTACGAGCCGCGCCGGCGTTGATGCCCGATGCACGCAGCCGGTAGCCGAAGCGGCTCTTGAACACGACGAGCCAGTAGATGAAGGCCACTGCGAGGGCCACCAGGATGTAGGCGCTGAGCTTGCCGTCGACCAGTTCGGGGAACCGCGCCGTCGTCGGTAGCGGCTTGGTCTTCACGTCGAGCGAGGCGCTCTCGTAGCGGAAGTAGTCGTTGAAGAGGAAGTCGATGAGGTTCAGCGCGAGGGCGTTGAGCATGATGGTGGCAATGACCTCGTTCACCCCACGGGTGACCTTGAGGACAGCGGCGATCGCGGCCCACAGGGAGCCGAACGCCATTGCCACCACCATGATGAGCGTGATGTGCACCACCGGCGGCAGCTCGAACTGGGTGCCGATGACGGCGGCGAAGAACACGCCCATCAGGTACTGGCCCTCGACACCGATGTTGAACAGGTTCATCTTGAACCCGATGGCCACGGCGACGGCCGCGATGATCATCGGGGTGGCCCGGTCGACCATCTCGTAGAGCTTGCTGCTGCTGCTGAGGTTGTCCCACATCTTCTCGAACAGTGCGGTGGCGTCCTTGCCGCTGACCCACAGCACGACTGCCGCGACGAACAGCGAGAGCAGCACGGCGGCCAGCGAACTGGTCAGGATGACCATCACGTCCTGGTGGTTCCGTGCGGGCTTGGGATTGATGAAGCGCTTGTAGGAGCGGGCGAGCGGCAGCTCGTTGTCGGTGGAGTCGGTCATCAGGCTGCCTCCTGCTTGGCGCCGGTCATGTAGCTGCCGAGCAGCTCGGGAGTCGCTTCTGCGGGGGTGAGCCTGGCAGTCATCTGGCCGTCGAACATCACCAGGATGCGGTCGGAGAGACCGATCAGCTCCTCCAGGTCGGCCGAGATGAGCAGCACCGCGAGGCCGGCGTCGCGGGCGACTCGCATCTTGTCCCAGATGGCCGCCTGGGCGCCGATGTCGACACCGCGCGTGGGGTGGGCGGCGATGAGCACGCTGGGACGGCTGGCGAGCTCGCGACCGACCAGCAGCTTCTGCTGGTTGCCACCCGACAGGGCGAACGCCGGCACCAGCTCGCTGGGGGTGCGCACGTCGAAGTCGGCGATGACCTGACGTGCGTCGTTCTTGACCGCCTCGCTGTTCACGAACGGACCCTTCGTGAACTGAGGGTCGCCGTCGCGGCCGAGCAGCGTGTTCTCCCACAGCGGCGAGCTGAGCAGCAGGCCCTCGCGGTGCCGGTCGAACGGGATGTAGGACAGGCCGCTCTCGAGGCGTTGCTGCACATGGGCCCGGGTGATATCGACGCCGTTGAGCTCGACGGTTCCTTCGGCGTGGTGCTCGAGACCGAGGATGGCCTGGCACAGTTCGAACTGTCCGTTGCCCTCGACGCCAGCGATGCCGAGCACTTCGCCGGAGCGGATCTCGAACGACACCTGGTCGACGGCCGGTCGCGAGCCGACGCCCTTCACGGTGATGCCCGACACCCGGAGCCGCACGGTGTCGCTCATCTCAGTGGTTCGGCCGTGCGGGGAGGGCAGCTCACTGCCGACCATCAGTTCGCCGAGCTTCGAGCGATCCACCTCGCCCGGCTTCACTTCGGCGACGGTGGTGCCTGCCCTGATGACGGTGATGTCGTCGGACACCGCGAGCACCTCGTCGAGCTTGTGCGAGATGAAGATGATGGTGGCACCGTCGGTGACGAGCTGGCGGAGGTTGTCGAACAGTTCGTCGACCTCCTGAGGCACCAACACCGCCGTCGGCTCGTCGAGGATGAGGATGCGAGCGCCTCGGAACAACACCTTCAGGATCTCGACACGCTGGCGCTGGCCGACGCCGAGCTGCGACACGGGAGCGTCGAGGTCGACGTGCGCCCGGATGGACTTCATGATCTCGGTGAGCTGCTTCCTGGCGTCGTCGAAGCGGATGACCCCTCGCGACACGGGCTCTGCGCCCAACACGATGTTCTCGAGCACGGTCAGGTTGTCGGCGAGCATGAAGTGCTGGTGCACCATGCCGATGCCGGCGGCGATGGCGTCGCTCGGGGTGCGGAAGTGGCGCAGTTCACCGTTGACGTGAATGGTGCCGGCCTCGGGCTGGTGCATGCCGTACAGCGTCTTCATCAGCGTGGACTTGCCGGCGCCGTTCTCACCGACGATCGCGTGGATGGTGCCCTCGCGGACGTTGAGGTTGACATCGTGGTTGGCGATCACGCCCGGGAACCGCTTCTCGATCCCCACGAGCTGCACCGCCAGGGTTTGGGTACCCATCGCTCCCCTTTGTGAGATGTTCTGTGCTGTTATAGCAGAAGGCCCGGGGTCTCCCCCGGGCCTTCTGTCATCACTGAGCTGAACGAACAGCGATCAGATCAAGGTGCGGTCGGCACTTCGATCTCGCCGGCGATGATCGCGGCCTTGATCTCTTCCAGCTGGTCGACGATGTCGTCGACGTAACCGCCCGAGGTGGAGTAGCCCACACCGTCGACCGTGAGGTCGTAGGTGACGAAGCCACCGGCGAGGGTGCCTTCCTGTGCGGCCTTGACCGTCTCGTACACGGCGGTGTCGACACGCTTCAGCATCGAGGTGAGGATGTGCTCCTGCTGCTCGGGAGTGGCGGTGGCCCACTGGTCGCTGTCGACGCCGATGGCCCACTTGTCGCTCTCGACGGCGGCCTCGATGGTGCCCTGACCCGAACCGCCGGCGGCGGTGTAGATGACGTCGGCGCCGTCGGCGTACCAGCCGTTGGCGATTTCCTTGGCCTCATCGGGCGATGCCCAGGCGGTGTTGTCGCCGGCGGCACCGAGGTACTGCACGTTGATCTCGATGTCGGGGTTGATGTACCGCGCACCCGCGGCGTACCCGGCCTCGAAGCGCTTGATGAGGTCGATCTCCTGGCCACCGATGAAACCGATGTGACCGGTCTTGCTCTTCAGCGCGGCAGCGGCACCGACGAGGAACGAGCCCTCGTGCTCGGCAAAGCCGAGGAACGTGATGTTCGGAGCAGCGTCGGCGATGAAGCCGTCGACGATGGC